>JAUVTV010000056.1 GCA_030601305.1 Candidatus Eiseniibacteriota bacterium
TGCGGCAGGAAGGCGTCCTGCTGCGCCTTGTTGAAGCGGTGGACCTCGTCCACGAAAAGGAGCGTGCGCAAGCCCCGCAAGCGCTGCGTGGCGGCCGCCTCCTGAGCGACCTTGCGGATCTCCTTGACCCCCGCCAGGACCGCAGTGAAGGACTCCGCCCGGTACCCGTCCACGTCCCCGAGAATGCGCGCGAGGGTGGTCTTCCCGGATCCAGGCGGGCCCCCGAGGACCCTCGCGGGGATCTCGGCGGATTCGATCGCCTGGCGGAGCACGCTCCCAGGACCGGTGAGATGCTCCTGACCGAGGACCTCATCGAGGGTGCGCGGGCGCATCCTCTCGGCCAAGGGAGGGGGCGGCGCCTTGCCGCCCTCGGGCGCGAAGAGGTCGCGCGGCGCGTTGCGATTCCGATCGGCGTCACCGGTTGCCATGGCAGGTTTCCTCACCGGCCGGTGGCGGGGCGTCTAGTCTCCATAGCCTTCGGGAAAGCGCTGCTTCCAGGCCCAGGCGTCGCGGACGATCTCATCGAGCGTCACCCGCTTAGGTCTCCACCCCAGGATCTTCTTAGCTCGGGCGGAGGAGGCGACGAGCCGCGCCGGGTCGCCGGGTCGGCGCGGCGCATCCACCGCGGGCACCTGCTTGCCGGTCACGCGCTCCACGGCACTCAAGACCTCGAGCACGGAATACCCCTCACCGTTTCCGAGATTGAAGGCGTTTTCCTTCGTCTCGCCCAGCTTCCCCAGGGCGAGGATGTGGGCGTCGGCGAGGTCCTGGACGTGGATGTAGTCGCGCACACAGGTGCCGTCGGGGGTGGGATAGTCGCGTCCGAAAATGGCGAGCGATTCCCGTTCTCCCGCGGCGGCACTGAGTGCCAGGGGGATCAGGTGCGTCTCCGGATCGTGATCCTCGCCGTGGTCGCGCGAGGCTCCCGCGGCATTGAAGTAGCGCAGCGCCGCGAAACGAAAGCCGTGAATGGTCTCGTACCAGCGCAGAATCCGCTCGGCGGTCGCCTTGCTCTCCCCGTAAGGGTTCGTCGGACGCACCGGGGCATCCTCCGGGATCGGGACCTCCGGGGGTTCACCATACGTCGCCGCCGTGGAGGAGAAGATGAAATCGCGCACACCTTGGGTGTGCATCGCCTCGAGCAATCGGATCACGCCGACGACATTGTTGCCAAAGTACTCACCGGGATCGGTCATCGACTCGCCGACCAAGCTGGATGCGGAGAAGTGCATCACGCATTCAACTCCGTGCTCGCCCAGGATGGCTTCCAGGCGCGCAGAATCGCGCACGTCGGCCTCGACGAATGCGGCGCCCTCGGGCACAGCCGAACGGTGTCCACGGGTGAGGTTGTCGACGACGACGACGCGACGTCCGGCCCCGAGCAGCATCTCCGCCGTGACGCTGCCGATATAGCCCGCTCCGCCCGATACCAGGACGCTCACGTGAACACCCTCCCTGAAGCCTGCCACACACGATCCTAACCTACTGCGATCCTGTGCATTCTACGGGAGGACGGAAGCCATGGGAAGCCGCTCGGGCAGCCGGGACAGGCCCCTGGAGCGCGTAGAAAAGCCCTCGAGAAGAACCCTCTCGAGGGCTTGACAGTCGGCTTCTCCGAGGCATAGGCTTACGGGTGCAGCGTAGCGCAGTTCCCTGCCACTAACGGGAACGTCCAGGCAACGGGGCCTAACAACTCATTGGCGGGTTTATGACTCAGCAGGGCCCCCGGCGTTTGGACGCGTTTCTGGCGGGGAACTTATTTTGGGCCAAAAGGCCCGTTTCCGTACCCCACCCCGGACAGTGCTTCGGGGAAGGCAAAGCCTGAAAACCCCGCCCTCCCCGCAGCGTCGACCCAGCATTGAACCCGAATCTGGCAGACCCCCAGGAGGGGAGCCCAGGGCGGTGCCCCAGTCTCCCCTGATGTTCCGCGATTACTTCTTCTTCCTGGTCACCTTCCTGCGGGTCTTCTTGCGGGTCGCCTTTTTCTTGGTGACCTTACGCTTCTTGCGGGTCACCTTCTTCTTGGCGACCTTACGCTTCTTGCGGCGCACGACCTTCTTCTTGGCCACCTTACGCTTCTTGCGCCGAACGACCTTCTTCTTGGTCACCCTCTTCTTGGCGACCTTCCGCTTCTTCCGGCGGACGACCTTCTTCTTCGCCGCCTTCCTCTTGGTCTTCTTTCTGGTGACCTTCTTCTTTGCCATTGGCATCGCGGTTCACCCCCTCCTTAATGGGATTCACTAGCTCCGGGCTCGGGTTTGGGCCCTCGCCCCCTTCTCCAACAGTTCAGACGCCTTGCTGAGCAAGGCCTTCAAATCGAACGGCTTCTTCAGATAGAGGTCCGTGCCCAGCGCAATGCTCCGTTTGTATGTCTCGTCGGTATCGTACGCAGTCATGAGCACAACTCGCGTTGTGGACGGACGCTTCCACTCCTCGAGAAGATCGAGTCCCGACTTCCCGGGAAGTCGAATGTCGAGAAACACGAGGTCGAAGGTGTTGTCGCTGCGCAGTTCACCCAGCGCCTCCTCGGCCGACGATGCAGACACGACGTCATACTTCGCATCGCGAAATGCCTGCGAGAGCGTTCGCACGAGTAGCGCTTCGTCATCGACAATGAGAACCTTCCCCTTCACCTACGGACCTCCAGAGGCAGTGCACGCACAAGGCGTGCCACCAGCGTACCCCCGAAAGAGCCCTGCAACTCATTATGCAGCAACACGTTGCAGAATCGATCCCGTTCTGCCCCAGACCCACCACCCAGCGCAACTGCACGAAATACCTACACATCTAGCGTTCATGTTGTCTAACTCTAAAGCAGCGTGAGCATTGCGGAGTCGTCAAGTTACTTGGCGTGTCTACTTTCTTGACAGCCACTGCGCATCCGGCGCGCTCTCCGGCGGCGTGAGTGACACGGGTTGCGTGGCGCGCTCTTCGCGTTCGCGTGTGCGACGCAGCTTGTCGAGCAACCCCTGACGCGAAAGACCCAAGACGCGAGCTGCACGACTGCGATTGTCTTCGCACTCCCGCAGCACGAACGCCACGTAGGCATCGCCGAGCTCTCGCAGCGTCATCGGTCCCTCGCCCTTGCTCTCCGCCAGCTCGGTCTGGAAGCGCCGGAGCCATCCGTCACCGTTCAATTCGCCGGATTCGAGGAGCGCGACGTGCGCCTCCCGCGACGCCGCGCACCCGATCGAGCCGCGCAGGTGCTTCTCCCCCAGCTCGGGTCCGTCTTCGAGAAGCACGATTCTTTCGAGCTAGTTCTCAAGCTCGCGGACGTTGCCGGGCCACGGGTGGCGCATCAGCAGATGGGCGGCGCCGTCCCCGATCCGGCGGAAGTCTTTCCGGAACTGGTGGCTGAAGCGTTCGAGGAATCGCGAGGCCAGAACCAGGATGTCCTCGCCGCGATCTCGCAGCGGAGGCAGCATGATGGAAACGACCTTGAGGCGGAAGTAGAGATCGGCGCGAAAGCGGCCCTCTTCGATGCGCTGCTCCAGGTTGGCATTCGTCGCCGTGACGATCCGGATGTCCACCAAGATGTCGGCGCTGCCCCCCACGCGGCGGAATACCCGGTTCTCGATGAAGCGCAGCAGCTTGGCCTGAATGTTCAGCGGCATCTCGGCGACCTCGTCGAGCAGGAGCGTGCCGCCGTCGCACAGCTCGACCAAGCCCCGCTTGAGACAGCTCGCGCCGGTGAAGGCCCCCTTCTCGTGACCGAAGAGCTCGTTCTCGAGCAAGCTCTCCTGGAAGCCGGAGCAGTTGATCTCCATGAGCGGCGCATCCTTGCGCGCGGACTCGAAGTGGATCGCGCGCGCGATCAGTTCCTTGCCGGTTCCGCTCTCCCCGGTGACCAGCACGTTGGTCGCATCCGAGCGCGCGACCTTCTTGACCAGCTCCTTCACCCGCAACATACCGGAGCATTGGCCCACCATCTGGGATCGCGCGTAGTGCGCGCGATCGCGCCGGCGATAGACGCGCAGCTGCTTCTCGCGGGTAAGGTTGCGTGCCGCGCTGCGTACCGCGTGGAGCAGCTCCTGCATGTCGTACGGTTTCTTGAGGAAGTCGGCAGCGCCCAGCTTCATGGCCTCGACGGCTGTTTGAGTTTCGCCGAACGCGGTGATCATGACGACCTGGATGGAGGGGTCTGTCTTGCGCATCTGCGAGAGCACATCGAGCCCCGAGCCGTCCGGCAGCTTGATGTCCAGGATCACCAGCTGCGGGCGGGCCGCCTCGAACGTCGCCAGGCCCTCGGCCGCGGATGCGGCGGTGAGCACCTCGTAGTCCTCATTGCTCAGGAGTCGCTGCGTGCTTCGCCGCACGAGCGGTTCATCATCGACAACCAGGACTTTGTACGTTCTCATCCCGGCCTCACGCCTCGCTCTCCTCCGGGACGGGGAAGGAGAGGCGGAAGATCACCCCGCCCTGCGGGCGGTTGCGCAGGTAGATGCGCCCGCCGTGTTCCTTGACGATCTGCAGGGTGATCGACAATCCCAGGCCCGTGCCCCCCGCCCCGCGGGTGGTGAAGAACGGATCGTAGATCTTCTCAATGACCTCCTCGGGAATCCCCGTGCCGGTGTCGGCCACGGCGATCTCCACGGCCCGGCGGGTGCGATAACGCCGGGTCGACGAGGTGACCCGCAGGAGCCCGCCCTCCGGCATGGCGTCGAGGGCGTTCAGGACGATGTTCAGCAGCGCCTGCCGCAGGGCATCGAAGTCGAGCGGGATCTCGGGCACATCGGCGCCCGGTTCCCACTTCACCTGGATGTCCATCTCCGAGCAGCGCAGCGCGACATGGCCCAACACTTTCTCGACGACCTCATTGACATTGGTCTGACGCAACTCGGAGATCTTGGGGCGCGCGAACTGGAGGAGATCCGTCGTGAACTGCTCGATGCGATCCAGCTCCTTGATGACATCGTCCAGATCCTCCACCAGCGGGGCATCGTCGGGCAGCTTGGTCTGGACGAACTGGATCGTCGTGCGGATCCCGGTGAGCGGGTTGCGAATCTCGTGCGCGAAGACGGCCGACAGGTTTCCGATGGAGCTGAAGCGGTCGATGTTGCGCTGGAACTCTCGCTCCTCCGCCGACTCGGAGACGTCTTCCAAGAGCATGACGCCGCCCTCGCTTCGCGAACCCTTGCCCAGCGGAAGAACGCGGCATTGGAGCGTCAGTTCTTTCTCGCCTCGCTGACCGAGGATCTGTGTCGGCGGCAGCGAGAAGTCCTTCCAGACCTTCTCTCCGGCGCTCAGGGGACCGTCTGCCGCAAGCCCCAGGAGGTCGCAGACGGACTGCCCGACGAGATCGTCGGGTTTGACTTCCAGCACCTCCCCTGCGCGCGGGTTGGCGTAGCGAACCTCACCACCCGATCCGACCAAGAGCAGCCCCACGTCCAGACCCGTGAGGCATTTCAATGCGACCTCGGGTTCCAGGTTCAATGTCGCGGCTACCTTCGCCATCCAAACCTCCCAGTCCTATTCGCCGCCTTGCGAGGATCGCTCCAGGCGCCAGACCACGGGGACCTCTCCCCATTCCTCCCGCTCGTGCCCGGGAGGCAACGGTTCGAAACGCCACCGGCCGAGGGCCCGGCGGGCAAGTGATTCCAGTTCGGGGTGCGCGCTCTTGCGCAGCGCGAGGATGCGCGTCACGTCCCCGGCGGCCGAGACCCAGAAGCGAAAGCGCATCTCGGCCTCGATACCCGCTTCCTGCGCCCAGGCGGGGTAGGTCGGGTGCTCGAGGTAGACGAGCGCCCGTCTTCCCAGGGGTCCCTCCACGCCCGCCGATGTGCCCAGACGAGCCGCGGGCCCCATGAGGCCCTCGGATGCGGACGGCCTGGAACTCATCGTGCGCGGCACCTGCGCGAGCGTGTCCATCTGCTCGATGAGCATACGCGAGATCTCGCCGGCCACATCCCGGCGCTCCACGCGCACCGGCTCCGGCTCGACCGCGGTCGTGTCGCCCGGCTGCGGCGCGGTCACCTCGGAGACCACGGGCGTCTCGGGGGTGGGATCGAGCTGCGGCGCGTCCGGCGTGCCGGCGCCGGATTCCTCGGGCGGCGTCTCCTTGGGCATCTCCCGCAGACGCTTCATCTCGGCGGCGCGGTCCACCTGGGGTCGCGGCACGTCCCGCTCCACCGGAACCGGCACGATGGAGACCAGGCTGACGACGAAGGGTGCTTCGCGCGTCCGCAGCGGCTGACTTCCCAGCCAACCACCGAGGAAGTAGATCGTCCCGACGTGGAGGAGCAGCGAGACCGCGAGTGCCCAGACGCGCGCGGCTTCACCCCCGCGGTGTTCCCACCGGTGCTTGGGTTCCAACAGCGACTGCGAAGCTTCACTCACGGCTCACCGCCTCTAGGGCCGTTCTTCGTCCGCCAGGGAGCGCGCCGCGATCGCGAGTTGCTCGGCGCCGAGCTGCCTGGCGATGTCCATGACCTGCACGGTGCGACCCAAGCGCACCGCCTCGTCACCCTTGACGATGACCGTCTTCGACCCGGTCTCCCGCAACCGGCTCCCCAGCCGCTCGCGCAGCAGAGCCCAGGAGATCTTGACGCCGTCCACGTAGAGCTCCTCAGTCGCGGTGATGGTCACCACGACATCCTTCTGGATCTGGCGCTCGATGCGCGTGACCTGAGGGAGTTCGACGCGAATGCCCGTCTGCAGGATGAAGGAAGACGACAGCAGAAAGAAGATCAGCAGGAGGAAGATGATGTCGGCCATAGCGGTCGACTGCAGTGCGCTGATCACTCGTCGTCGCTTGGTGAAACGCATCCCGGGCAATCTCCACGGCCGGCCGCTGCGACCTAGGCCTCTTCCTCCTCGAGGTCCCTGATGGTGTCCTCACCCGTGGTGAGAAGAATCATCAGATCGCGGGAACGATCCTCCATGCCGAGGATCTCCGTGTGGACCCAGCTGACGATATAGTTGTGCGCGAAGAAGGTCGGCACGGCCACGGTGAGTCCCGCGGCCGTGGTCAGCAGCGCCTGCCAGATGCCGCCGGCCAGGACGCTCGCGTCCACGTTGCCGCCCAACGCCTCGATGCGCTGAAAGGCGGCAATCATGCCCAGCACCGTGCCCAGAAAGCCGAGGAGCGGCGCGCCGCCGGCGATGGTCGCGAGTCCCCCGACGTTCTTCTCCAGTCGCTCCGCCTGCCGTTCGCCCGCTTCGCCACTGGCTTCGCGCGTGCGCTTCTCCCCCATCGGAACGTGATGCAGCGCATCGCGGAAGATGGCGGCCAGCGGCGATCCCGGATGCTCGGCACAGATCACAATGGACTCATCGAGATTGCCCTTGCGAATGCGACCGCGAATCGCCTGCAAGAACCGCGCATTGGCCAAGCGTGCCCTTCGAATCTGGACGAAGCGCTCGATGATGATGGCCACCGCGACAACCGAGCAGAGAAGGATCGGGATCATCAAGACCCCGCCTTTCATCAACACCGTCATCGTGAGCCTCTTCTCCTTCCCTCATGTCCCGACCGCGCGCGCGGTGCCCGCAATGCCCACAAGTTACTTCTCAGTCATTCGCGCGTTCCTGTCAAGGAACGGTGCGCAAGAAAGTATGTTCCCAGGAAACGCTCACGCGCGGATCGGTGAGCCCGTCTCCCGGTCGATAGGTGATCTCACTGCCGAACAGGTTCTCGACGGTGAGCCCCAGGTCGCTGTTGCCGAACGACCAGCCGACGAATGCCGAAAGCGCGGCGAAGGAACCGTACGCCGGAACGCCGTCACCCGCGGCGACCGATGCGCGCGCGTGGAGTCCCGTGCCCCACAGGAAACTCCCATAGCGGCCGCGCACCGACGCCTGCAGCTCGTGTTTGGGGACGAAGAGGAGCGCCTGGCCGGTATCCGATTCCTCGTCGTAGGTCCAGACGTAGGCGAGCCGCGCATGCGTATCGCGCCCCAGCGTGCCGGATCCCTCCAGACCGATGTGGGCCATCCACCGTGTCTCGAGGCTGGCGCTGGCGTACGGGGGTGCGCCCGTCGTTCCGTCCACGCGGCGCCAGCTGAACGGGTCGCGCAGCTCGCTCAGATCCGCGGTCACGTGCAGCCAGCCACGCTCGCGCAACAGCACCAGTTCGGTGAGCAGCCCCGGCCAGGCACGTTCGGCAGGCAGGCGGGGATTGAAAAGCGTTGGCGTCGGCAGACGCGTGTCCTGCGCTTCCACCGCAGCGTGGCGGTCATACCGCTCGATCGCGCCCAGTCGCGAGATCCCTTCCCCGTGGAACAGAACGTCACGCTCGGATGGCGACTCCGGCGGGAGACGGACGTCCGGCCTGCAGATGACGTCCGAGGCAAAGCTCACCCGCGGCGCCAGCTCGGCACGCAGCAGAAGTCCGCGATGCCGCCAGGCGCGCTGCAGCGCGAGGTAGGGCGCGAGCGTGTGGGTTTCGCCCTCGCCGCCGCCGGCGAGGCCCAACCGGAGTTGACCGAAGCCGAATCCTCGCTCGAGTCCCACGCGCCCCTTCCAGCGCAAGACCGTCTCCGACCCGCCCCAGGGATCGGCGAGGTTCATCACCCCGACGAGGAGATCGACATCCGGGCCGGTCCCCGCGTCGCGGTCGAACCGCCGGGGGCTCCAATCGGAACCCTCCTCGACGAGCTGCAGCTCCACGCCGCCCCATCCGGAGCTCTGATCGCGGTAGGTCGGTGGGACATCGTAGTTCGTCTCGCTCCAGGTCGTCGCGAGACGCCCCCCGCGCGCGCGCACCCCCAACACACTGCGCAGTCCCCGGAGTCGCACGCGCTGTTCCCACACCGCGCGCGCGAAGAAGAGCGCGTGACTCGCATCGGTCGACCAAGTATCCCGACCGTCCTCGCCCCACGAGTCACGCAGGGCGCGCAGCTCCACGGTGACGCGCGTGTCCGGTTGGGCGCCGGGCTTCGCGAGCAACGCGCCGACGCTTCCATGACGGTGGTTTCTCGCCGGCAGGCGGTCGCGCCAGGCGCCGAGATCGATCCACAGCATCTGTGCCGAGGCGGATGCCGGAAGGTAGACCCCCGAGACCTTCGCGCCCGGATCCCCGGCGCCCGTCATCCGCAGCAGACCCTGCGGGAGCGTCGCCGTGTGGGGCGGTGGCAGCTTGAAACCAAAGGGCAACGTGTAGCGCCGCCGATAGCCGGTGGGTCCCGGCTCGACGGCCAGGGGAACCTCTGTCGGGCCGACCCCCGGAATCTCCACGTCCAGGAGCCGCATCCCACCGACGAGCTGGCTCTGATCCTCGCCCTCGACGACCACATCGGGAAGCAGAAAGGTGGGTCGCGTCTCGCCGCCCGGCGGTGTCCGGACCCGTGCGGTGGAATCGCCCGCAACGGTCTCGGATGCCTGACCGTGGGCGCTGCCGGTTGCCAAGAGACAGATCCCGAGGAGGACGAATGTATCGCGTCTCATCACTCCCCCTCCTCTTCCGCCTCGGGCCGTTGCGGAAGCTCTCCCAAGAGCACCATGCGCCGCCGCGCTTCCTGCAGGAACCCCTCCTCGGTGAGGGGAAGCGCGATCACCGTGCGGTATTGCTCCAGGGCGTCTTCCTTCCGCCCGAGGCCCTCGTAGCATTCCGCCAGGCGGATGCGGGCCGTCGCCTCCCACAGCGGCTCGGATTCACCCTGCGCGACGAAGCGCTCGAGATAGCGCACGGCGGCCAGCGTATCGCTCACTTGATAGGCCGCCTCGCCGGCCCAGTAGCTGGGGCGGTAGATCTCGCCCGCGAGCCCCAGGCTGTCGGCCGCAGAGAAGTTCCGGTAGGCCGCATCCCACTCGCGCTCTCTGAACGCCATGCGTCCGAGCTGCAGGCTGCCCATCGCCCGCAGGGAGTCGGGGGCCCCGGAGCCCGCGTGCACCACCTTCTCCCATTCGTTGCGGGCCGCCTCCCGCTCGCCCAGATGACCGTAGGCCTCCGCGAGGTACGCGCGCGTCAGAGCATCCTGGGAAGGGTCCAAGGCAAGCGTCAAGCGGAGCTCGAGCGGCCGCAGCGCCTCGCGCGCCTCACCCAGGTCGAGCCGCAGCACACCCGCGCGCAGGAGCGCGTCGGATCGCTGGCGGAATCCTTCCTGAGAGCCGAGCGCCTCGTAGGCCGCCGCCGCTTGGCTGCGCTGACCGAGCGCCTCGCGACAGCGGGCCATGCGGAAGCGCACCTGGAGTTGCCGCGGATCCTCAGCATCGCTGCGCTCGAGGAAATCGGCGTACGCTTCGAGCGCATCCGTGTAGCGCCGCGCGCGGTACAGGCCCTCGGCCAGTTGATGGTGCTTCTCACCGAGTCCCTTGCTCTCCGGAAAGCCGACCTCCAGATCCCGCAGGACCGCGCGCGCCTGGTCCCACTCCTCGCGCAGCACGCGGCACTCGTAGAGCGATTCGTGGGCCGTCTGCCTGAGCTTGCGGCTGGCCGCCGGCGCCTCGAGGATGCGGCGGTACCATTCGAGCGCCTGATCGTACTCGCCGGCATTGAAGCACGCGTCTCCCGCGGCGAGCAGCGTGAGTGTCCGCAGTGTGTCGGGAGATGCCGGATGCTCGAGCACCGCCACGAAGCGAGCGAGCGCGGGCCCGAACTCCTCCCGCCGGAAGATCGCCTGACCCTCCCAGTACAGCGCCTTGGCCCCCAGGGGCGTCGCGCCCTCTCGCTCGCGGATCTCGGCGAACGCGGTCTCGGCGCCGACGAAGTCTTCGAGTCGCAAGAGGGTCCACGCCTGCCGGAAGGCCGCCTCGCGACCCAATCCCGAGGAGTCGACCTCCGCCAGCGCGGCGGCGATGGAAAAGGCCTCCGCGGCCTCCGCGATGCGACCGATGTTGAAGAGGCAGTTGCCGCGCCTGAGGTGGATGTCCGCCTCGAAGGAACAGCCCTGGCACAGCCGCCGCGCGCGGTCGAACTGGTCGAGGGCGTTCTCGAAACGCCCCTCCTCGTAGTCACACCATCCGAGCGCGTAGGCACACTGGATCGCGTCGGCGCCGTGTTGCGCCGCGCGGCGGTAGTGCCGGCGGGCCATTTCCATGCGACCCAAACGGTAGAACGACTCCGCGCGCCAGAAGTGGTACTCGCCGGCGTGCCCCGTGCCCGGGAACTTGACGACCAGGTCGCCGAGCAGCCGGGCGGCGGTACCCCACCGACCGGAGGCGATGGCCGCGAGCGCCTGGCGCCTCAGGAGGAGCTCGGGCACCTCCGTGAACATGGAGGACGTCTTCGTGTAGGCCGCGTAGGCTTCGTTTGCCTGTCCCGTGCGGTAGTGGCAATCCCCGCGCAATGACCACGCGGCCCGTACGAGCGTGTCGGCGCCCGCGTGGCCGTAGAAGAGCTCGAGGCTCTCGAGGGATTCGGCGTAGCGCTCGAGGTGGAAGCGCGTGTACGCGATCGCATAGACCCAGGGGTAGTAGAGTTCGCTGCCGGGGGGAACCTGCGGCGCAGGTGAGACCAGTTCATCCGCCTCGGCGTAGCGTCCCTCGGCGATCAGAGCCAACGCCGAGCCGTAGACGGAAGGCGCCCGGTCGCTCTGCCTGAGGCCGACCACCTCACTGTAGTGATCGAGCGCTGTCTCGGTGTCGCCCTCGCGCAGCGCCAGCCAGCCCAGGATTTCGCGAGCCTCGTCCCTCCACGTCCGCGTCGCTTCCGACTCGGGAGCGATGATCTCCGAGAGCGCGGTGCGCGCGCTGTCGAAGGCGCCCAGCTCGAAGTGGGCACGCCCTTTCAAGAAATGCCAACGCACGGGCTCGGGCGGCTCGGCCGGCGGCGCGGCGAGCAGTGCGCCCACGCGCTCCCACTCCCCGGATGCGAAGAACCCCTCCGCAAGATCGATGCGCAAAGAGTCGCTCAGACCGCCATACAGTGCGGCGTCCTCGAGCGCCGCTTGCCAGGCGCCGAGCGCTTCCTCCTCCTCCCGTTCGCGCAGGCGAAGCCACCCGGACCAGCGGAGCATCTCGGCGCGCAGCCGGGTCCCGGGGGGTGCATCCCGTGCCGCGGCCTCGAGCAACTGCGCCGCCGCGCGCGTCTCCCCCGCCTGAACCCGGGCCAACGCCTCCCAGAGTTGAATGCGCCACCGCTCCTCGAGATCGCCCCACAGAGCGGCCGCGCGGGCGAAGACCTCGGCTGCATCGGCAGGTTGATCCCGGCGCAGGAGGGATTCCCCCCAGCGCAGATAGGCCAACCGAGTGATGCGTTCCTCGCCGGTTTTCTCGGTGAGCTCCCGCAGGAGGGTTTCCCCCTCTTCAGGGAATCCCGCACGGATCAGATTGCGCGCCCGGCTGAGCGTCTCGTGTTCGCGCGAGGGCAAGAGGTCGTCGCGCGCGAGAAGAGAGCGCGAAGCCCCGGGTCGTCCCCACGGTGGGGCTCCGATGCCCGTCTCGTCCAACAGGAAGGCGTCATACGGGGGGATCTCGGCGGGATCGGGAAGCGGTGCGATGTGGATGTCGGCCGTCGCCGGAGAGCACAGAGCGGGACCTGCGAGGAACAGGAAGAGCGCCGTCCAGAGTCGCCGCACCCGGCGCTGGGATTCGCGGCTGACCATCATCCCTGAAAGTCCCGCATCTTGCGTTGCGCTCCTCACTCACTTCCTTCTACCTCTATGAACTACTGATCGCAAGCGAAAGAGGTTCCTCCAGCAGTCCGTGGCAGGAGTCATCCGGGCGTCTGGCCGCCCGTGAAGACCCGTGCGGCTTGCAGGTCGCGTCGGCATCGCCTACGCTAGCGCCCTCATGAGAGGCCGGCGATTCGGAGGGTAAGGACTGCCCATGGAGATCCCGCACACACCGTGGCGCCGTGAATTCGTTGTCGCCGCGCGAGACTACAAGGGCTGCCTCTTCTGCAACCTCCTCGCTGCCGACGAAGCCGACACGAACAAGCTCATCCTTCACCGCGCGGCGCATGCCTTCCTGATCCTCAATGCCTATCCCTACACCCCCGGTCACCTGATGGCCGTGCCCTACCGGCACGCGGCGCGCACCACCGATCTCGCCCCCGAGGAGCTGAGGGAGGCCTTGGATCTCTGCTGCCTGGGCGAGAAGCTCCTGCGGCGCGCGTACGGTTGCCTGAAGGTGCATGGTGGTGCAAACCTCGGCGCCGCCGCCGGCGCCGGCGTGCCGGGGCACCTCCACTTCCACATCGTGGCCCAACCCGCCGGCCCGTTGTGGGAGCGTTGCAAGTCGGGCGCTGCGCCCCCCGAGTCCCTTGAGCAGACGCACCAGCGACTGCGACAGATCCTCGCCGCGATGTGAGAGGAGCCACCGGACCCCATGCGCATCTGTATGGTCCTGGACAAACCCTTCCCTCCGGATCCCCGCGTGGAGGAGGAGGCCCGCTGCCTCATCGCCGCGGGCCATGAGGTGCACCTCCTCTGCCCGGATCTCGGTGACCCTCCCGCCCCTTCCCCCGTCCCCGACCTTCACGTCCAGCGCCGGCCCATGCGTCGCCCTTTCCATCGCCGCGCGGGAGCGCTCTGCCTCACGGTGCCACTGTACGACCGCTGGTTTCGCCGTCACCTCCAGCCCTACGTCGCCGCGCAGCGGATCGAGGCACTGCACATCCACGACCTGCGCATCGCCCGCGAGGGACCTTGGGCCGCAAGGCGGTTCGGCATTCCCTGGGTGCTCGACCTACATGAGAACTACCCGGCCAGCCTGCAGCACT
>JAUVTV010000065.1 GCA_030601305.1 Candidatus Eiseniibacteriota bacterium
AGACGTCATCCGGGCTGCGCGCGCGGGGCGCCTCCCTCACGCTCGCGACACATCACCCCGAGTCCTATGAGGATGTGTTGCGGTGCGGCGGATGGAAGATGTTGAGGGCGCTCGCGGGCGCACCGTCCACGACCGTGCTTGAGTGATGGACCCCCGCACAGATCGAGATCATCTGTCCGGCTTCGACGCGCAGCCGCTCGCCGTCGACGATGAACTCCAGCGCGCCCTCCTCGACGATGGTGATCTGCTCTTGGGTGTGCACGTGGGCGGCAAACGTGGAGTCCGCTCTGTAGCGGCAGCGCACCACCATGAGATCTTGCGTGGCGATGACCTTCTTCTCGAGGGCTTCCTGTGCGTCGGCGGCCTCAAGTTCTTGCCAACTGCCCACCGTGTATTTGCCTGGAAGTGTCCGGTTACGCACCTGTGGCTCCTTGTTCAATCGGCCCGAAAGCGCCCCCCCTGCGGCGTGCCGCAGCGCCCCACACACACAGATCGGCCGAATGGGGAGCGATCTCGAATGACGATAGGCTCGCGCCTACACCGTTTCCATCCCGCCGAGCCGGTACGCCTCGGGTGCGATCCAGGTGTTGCAGCCGTCACATGCCAGCCCATCCCGGCCTGCGCCGAGCGGCAGGATGGGGATGAAGAAGAGCGTCAGATAGGTCCGGCGCGTGGCGTCGCGAAAACGCATCGGCTGCCCGCACTGCGGGCAGTGGCGCACCTGACTCGAGTGCGTGCCACCCGCGCGAATGATCTCCCGCGTGCCGGCGATCACGAACAGCATCATGGACCCGGCCCCCCTTCACCGGCTTCATCATAGACCGCTTCGGCGATCCTTGACACCGTGGAATGATAGCCCCCATGGTCGTTCCAATCCTACTCCAGCGGCGAGGGATGCATGGGTCTCGGCAACCGGATCTGGAGACAGGCGCGATTGGCCGTCGTGCCCGAAGGCCTGCTCCCCCAGGAACGTCAGCAGCTGCGCCACCATCTGGGGGCCGCCATGATGACCGGCCTCTTCATGGGCGCGCTCACTCTGGCCGATACCGTGCTCGCCAAGACCCTTCACGGTTCGGCCCTCGCCGTGACCGTGATGACGGTCCTGATCGGCGTCAGCTTCCTCGCCTCGCTGTTCTGGGCCGGTGCGATGCGCAACCGCAGCAAGACGCCGTTCATTCTGGCGGCCGGGTTGCTCGGGCGCGGCGGCCTGGCGCTCGCCGGTCTTTCGACGGTTCCCGCCTGGTTCATCTTCACCGTGGGGCTCGGCTGGATGGGACAGGCGATGATCATCAACGCCCAGGTGGCGATCATCCAACGCTCCTATCGGATCGATCGTCGCAATCAGCTCTTTGGCGTCGCCGTCTCGGCCGCGACCGTCATGCGTTTGGTGGCCACCGTGGTCGCCGGCCGGATCCTGGATCTGGACGAGCAGGCCTACGGGCTGATCTTCGCGGTCGCCGGCCTGGCAGGACTGTTCGGCGCGGTGCTGCTGGCGCGGATGGAAGCCGGGTTACAACCGGTCCCGACACCTCCCGGGGCCGGAGAGCTCTACCAGCCGCTGAAGGAGCCCGGCTTCGCCGGAGGACTGCGCTCCATGCGCCAGTCGGTCGGCTTGCTGCTGCGGATCCTGCGCGAAGATCGCATCTTCCGGAGGTTCGAGATCAACTTCTTCATCTACGGCATCGCGTTCCTTTCGCTCCTGCCGATGGTGCCGCTCTTCCTGGTCCACGATCTGGGACTCGACTACACGCGCATCGGGCTCGCGCGCGGTCTGATGGGGCAAACCGGGCTGATCCTGTTCGCCCCGGCCCTGGGGCGCACTCTGGAGAGGCTCAAGCCGGTGCGCTTCTGTGCGCGCATCTTCAGCCTGCTGGCGCTCTATCCCGGCCTGCTCCTTCTCGCCGGGCTGCTCCCCGCGGCGGCGCACATCGTGACGGTCTATGCCGCATTCGTCTGCTTCGGCATCGCCATGGCCGGGGTGAGCATTGCCTGGAGTCTGAGCAGCATTCACTTTGCGGGAAGCGAGGATCCGAGCGCCTACCAGTCCGTGCACTCGGTGCTCGTCGGTGTCCGCGGCGTCGTGGCACCCTTGCTCGGGTACCTCGTCATCAGCACCACCTCCACTCTGCACGGCTTCGCTCTCACCGCGGCGCTCTTCCTCCTCTCCGCCCTGCTCATGGCCCGCATGGCGCGGGAGGAGGCCGCGGATGGACCGCCGGAGGCCTCCGCCGACGCGCGCTCCCGCGATTGACGCCGGAGGACACGCTCCCTATACTCGACGCTTCCGTCTGGCTAAGGTAGCCTTCCCAGGAAGTCCTGCGGGCGACTGGATAGTGCCAGAGAGAGGTTTCCTCCCCCAGGGCGTGGAAACGGGAGCGGTCGAGACGTAAGGAGGCCATCGCGATGTACGGGAAGATCAGGACGGACCTGCAGAAGGAATTGCAGGCCCTCAAGGAAGCCGGGTTGTACAAGGAAGAGCGCATCATCACGACGCCGCAGGGACCCGAGATCCGCGTCTCGACCGGTGAGACGGTGCTCAATTTCTGTGCGAACAATTACCTGGGTCTCTCCTCGCACCCCAAGGTCATCGAAGCCGCACACAAGTGCCTCGATGAATGGGGCTACGGCATGTCGTCGGTGCGGTTCATCTGCGGGACGCAGGAGATCCACAAGCAGCTCGAGCAGAAGGCCGCCAAGTTCCTCGGCAAGGACGACGCGATCCTCTACGCCGCCTGCTTCGACGCCAACGCCGGCATCTTCGAACCATTCCTCGACAAGGAGTGCGCGATTCTGACCGACTCGCTCAACCACGCCTCCGTGATCGACGGCATCCGCCTGTGCAAGGCGCAGCGCTTCATCCTCGATCACATGAACCTGGAGGACTACGAGGCCAAGCTGAAGGCGTCACAGGGCGCCAAGTATCGCATTTTCGCAACCGACGGCGTCTTCTCGATGGACGGGGACATCGCGCCCTTGAAGGACGTCTGCGCGCTGGCGGAGAAGTACGACACGATGGTGATGGTCGACGACTCGCACGCCACCGGCTTCATGGGCAAGACCGGCCGCGGCACGCATGAGTACCACGACGTGATCGACAAGGTCGACCTGATCACGACGACTTTCGGCAAGGCGCTCGGCGGCGCATCCGGCGGCTGCATCGCCGGACCGCAGGAGATGATCGACTGGTTGCGGCAGAAGTCGCGCCCCTACCTTTTCTCCAACACGCTCGCCCCGTCGGTCGTGGCCGGCACCATTGCCGTGCTCGACACGCTCTCCGAGACGACCGAGCTGCGCGACAAGCTGGAGAAGAACCAGCGCATGTTCCGCAAGATGATGACCGCGGCGGGCTTCGACCTCCGTCGGGGCGACCATCCCATCGTCCCGATCATGTTCGGCAAGTTCGACAACGACGCGCCTCTGGCGCAGGAGTTCGCCTCCAAGCTGCTCGCCGAGGGCATCTACGTGATCGGCTTCTCCCACCCGGTGGTTCCGCGCGGACAGGCCCGCATCCGAGTGCAGCTCTCCGCGGCGCACGAGGAGGAGCACATCCACAAGGCGGTGACGGCATTCACCAAGATCGGCAAGGAGTTGAAGGTGATCGCGTAGGCGACACGGAGGGAGTGCGCACATGGCCAAGAAGATCCAGAAGATCATGGTGACCGGTTCGGTGGGTCAGATCGGCTCCGAACTCACCCTCGACCTGCGCCGCAAGTACGGGGCGGAGAACGTGGTCGCCTGCGGTCGCAAGACGGCGCCGTCGAAGGAGCTGAAGGAGTCGGGCCCCTTCGAGTGGGCCGACGTGACCGATCCCGAAAAGATGAAGGACGTCTGCAAGAAGTACGGGATCGACACGATCATCAACATGGCCGCAATCCTCTCGGCGACCGGTGAGAAGAACCCGCAACTCGCCTGGCACGTCAACGTCACCGGTTTGATCAACACGCTCGAGCTGGCACGCGAGTTGGAGCTGACGCAGGTGCTCTGCCCAAGCTCCATCGCCGTGTTCGGCGCGGGCTGTCCGCAGGTCGACACGCCGCAGGAAACGGTGCTCAGGCCAACCACCATGTACGGTGTCAGCAAGGTCACCGGTGAACTGCTGTGCGACTACTACGTGCGGCGCTACGGCGTCGATGCCCGCGGTCTGCGCTATCCGGGGATCATCTCCGCCGAGACGTTGCCGGGCGGCGGCACCACGGACTACGCGGTCGAGATCTACTACAAGGCCATCGAGGAGAAGCGCTACACCTGCTTCGTCAAGGAGGACACGCGTCTCCCGATGATGTACATGCCCGATTGCATCCAGGCGACCATCGACTTGATGGAGGCCGACTTCGACACGCTGGAGCACCACGGCGACTTCAACGTGGGCGCGATGAGTTTTTCGGCCGGTGAGCTGGCCGCAGCGATCAAGAAGCACATTCCGGAGTTCGCGGTCGACTACGAGCCCGACTTCCGTCAGAAGATCGCCGACTCCTGGCCGCAGTCACTCGACGATTCGGCGGCGCGGAAGGAGTGGGGCTGGAAGCCGAGCTACGATATCGCGGCGATGACGGAGGATATGCTGAAGAAACTGGGCCAGCGTCACGCCGCGGGGAACCTGTACAAGCAGCCGGGGAGCTAGCCGCAGGGAAACCCCCGTTTTGCGTTACAGCTCTCCAAGCTTGGCTTCGGCGAGTTGCGCCTCGCGCGTGCCGGGAAACTGCTCGCGGAGATACTCGAGATAGCGCCTCGCCGTGGCGGGGTCCTTCAGCTGCAGGAAGCAGAGCGCGATCTTGTAGTAGGCCGCCGGAACCTTGTCCTGTCCGGCGTAGTCCTCGATCACGCGCCGGAACTCCTCGATCCCCTGCTCGTGCTGTCCCTGCGCGTAGTAGACCTCGCCGATCCAGTACTGCGCGTTGTCCGAGAGATGGGTGCCCGGGTAGGAATCGAGAAACGTCCGAAAGTTGATCAGCGCGAGCTGGTAGTTCTCGCGCATCAGCTCCTGGTAGGCGATCTCGTAGAGCCGCGCGGCCTCCTCGGATGCCCGCGGAATCGTACCCGGCCCGCCCTCAGCGGGCGGTGAGGTCGGCTCCACCCCGACAGCTCCGAGCGATTCCCGCACCGCGTTCTCCGTGGCCGCCCGTTGGGTTGCCGGGAGAAGGGGCAGGAGCGGGTCCGAGGAGGAGATGTCGACGGCTCCCGGGGCGCCCGCTTCGGGTCCCGGGCCGGGGAGCGCCTCGCCGGGGCTGTCGAGATAGGCGACCGGTCCCTCGCTCGCTGGCCAGCCACCGGACAACTCACGCCCTTGCAACGCCAGGCCCGCGGCCGACGGACCCGCGAGCGCCAGACGGCTGAGCTGCTGGTCCCGGGCGGCGCTCCTCGCCTCGAGACGGCTGAGCTGCGCTAGAATCGCGTCGAGCTGCGCTGAGCGCTCGGCGTGGCTGCGGCGCACGCGGTCGTCGAGGCGATCGAGCGCCTCCTCGACTTCCTCGATGCGCTCCTCCAGGACACGTTGGGACGCCGCCACCTGGCCGGCGCCGACTGTCGCGTCCGGCTGGGAGCCGCGGTTGCTCAGGCAACCTCCCACCAGAGGGAGGCCGATGAGGAGAAGCACGACATCCATGCGCATGGTGATCACCATCCTTGCCGGACGTGCGCCTGGCAGCCCGCGACAGAAGTCATCCGGGCTGCGAGCGGGTCTTTCGCCACGGGCATCTAGTCCTGGATGACGAAGTGCGCCCGGCGATTCAGGACCCACGCCGCTTCACTGTGCCCCGTCACGAAGGGCCGTTCTTCGCCGTAGCTGACCGTCTCGATGCGCATCGCGCTGATCCCATAGCGGAGCAGGTAGTCCCGCGCCGTCCGGGCCCGGTGATCGCCCAGCGCCAGGTTGTACTCGCTCGTCCCGCGCTCGTCGCAATGCCCCTCGATGAGGATGCGGGCCTCGGGGTGCTCCTCGAGCATACGGGCGTTCTCCGCCAAGCTCGCCTGCGCGTCGGCCTTGAGGTTGTACTTGTCGAGATCGAAGAACACGTCCTGCAACTCCAGTGGCGATCGCTCCGGTGCGGGCTCGCCCGGTCTCTCCCCGGGAGTTTCCACGGGCTGCCGTTCCTCCGGGGGAAGTTCGGAGACCGGCGAGGAGACGGTTCCGCTCGAGGTGGCCTTCTTGGAGCAACCCCCGGCCCCCCCCAGAAGGGCGGCCAACGAGATCGCGAGGACGACAAAGGGGAGGATTCTCTTCATGCGGGTCTAACCTCCTGGTTTGAGTGCGGAAAGCCGATCCCTGGCCGGTCTGGACCAGGCAGGATTATAGCTTTCCCGATTCGAACGTGTCAATCGCCGCAGGCTCCCCGAGTCCGGATCGAGGATCCAGAGGCCGCGGCGCCCGGCCACCATTCGTGCAAACACGATATGACGCCCGTCGGGTCCCCAGCGCGGGTTCTCGCACCCCCCGCCCATGGTGAGCCGGCGCCAGCCGCGGCCGTCCGCGTGGATGAGGGCCAGCTCGAACTCCCCGTCGATACGACAGACGTGAACGATGCGATCGGCCGTGGGCGACCAGTCGGGCGAGTCGTTCCACTGCCCCACGAAGGTGAGCTGCTTCAGATCGGTGCCGTCAGCGTTGATCGTGAAGAGGTGCGGGGATCCGGTGCGGTCGGAGGTGAACACGATGCGCTTGCCGGAGGGCGACCAACTCGGCGCGGTGTCGATCCCGATGTGATACGTGAGCCGCTTGGCGCGGCTTCCGTTGGTACGCGCGACGTAGACCTCGGCGTTCTCATCGCGCGTGGTCGAGAAGGCGATGCGCTTGCCATCGGGGCGGTACGCCGCCGCGGTGGGCGTGTCCCAGTCGCTCAGCAGACGCACGTCGCCGCCCGGCAGCTCGACGGCGTAGAGTCGCGGGCGGCCCGTGTGGTAGCTGGTGAAGGCCAGCGCCTCTCCTTCGGGATGCCAGGCCGGCGCGAGAAGGATGTTCCCCAATCGCGTTGCCGCGGTTTCGTTCAGTCCGTCCCAGTCGATCAGGTGGAGCTCGCGGCTTCCGTCGTCGGCGCGCACGAAAGCGATCCGCGTCGCGGCGCAGCCGCGCGTGCCGGTGAGAAAGAAGGTGATCTCGTCGGCGAAGCGATGGAGTCCCCACCGGTCGGCCTCGAGCCGCTCCGCATCCCAGCCGATCTCGTAACGACGTTCGAAGATCGTCTCGCGGCTCTTCTCGTCCACCAGCGTTCCCGTGAGGCGCATCTGGCGGCCATCGCGGACGATCTCGCCGCGCACGCGCGCCTGTATGGGACGGTCGACGGGCATCCCGTGCATGTCCAGCTTCAGACTGCTGCGGATCTCATCGCCCGTGCCGTGGCGCACGACGATGAACGCGTCACTGAAGTGAAGGTCGTCGGCGAGGATCTCTTCGGCACGCTGCCGGCCTTGGAAGACCAGAGGGTCCAGGTTCTGCCAGATGAAGTCGTCGATCGCGATCGGCACCTTGAAGCGTTCGCCCTTGCGGATCTCGAGAAAGACCTCGGCCTGAGGCCATGCGGACGGGGTGATCGCGGCCAGGCACAGGGCGAGGCCCACGAGGCTCTTCGGGATCGCTCGCTTCCGCATGGCTCCTCGGCTCTATCGCAGGTCGGCGGGCTGCTCGGCGGTGAGCCCGAACCGCAGGTGAAGGGTGAGCCACTGCCCGCTGTAGCGCGGGGGCAGGGGCGGGAACGGTTGCGCCACGAGCACCGCTTCCTCCGCACTGCGATCGAAGAGCTTCCACGCGGAAGGGTCTTCGACGGCGAGAGCGGTGACGCGACCGGTTCGGTCGATCCGGAAGCGGAGCGTGGTCCTCGGACCGCCCTCGGAACCGGTGGCAACCTGCGGCGGCTTCCACGCCTCGGAGATCTTCCCGGCGACCGTGGTCAGGTAGTAGTCGTAGATGAACGAAGCCTCGTCGACTTGCGCCGTCACCTGGAGTTGCTCGCGGGGCGGCGTCTTCGCGACCGCGGTGTCAGCGGGCGGCGGCTCCTTCGTCTCCGGCTTCGGCTCCTCCTTCTTCTTGACCAGCTCCTTCAACTTGGGCGCCGGCTTCTCGGTCTTCTTCTTCGGCGGCGTTGTCTTCTTGGGCTTTGGCTGGGTCTTCGCCGGCGCTTTCTTGACCTCCGCCCGCGGCGCCGGATCCGGCAGACTCACCAGGGAAACCATCAAGGGCGCGGTCTCCCACCCAGTGGTGCGCCGCCAGGGCGGCGCCACGGTGAACGCGAAGAGGAAGAGCAGGTGAATCACCGCCGAGGCCACGAGACTGCGTCGGAAGTAGCGGTTCTTGCGCTCGACGAGCGCCCAGAACGAATCGCAGAAACGCCGTATCGGATGCGGCAGACGCGCGTAGAGCCTCCTGGCGTGCGGCGTGGCCCAGGCCAGCACGCCCGCCCACAGCGCGGAGAGTTGCGCCGAAAGGTAGGCCCCGAGACGCCGGCGATATCTGCGCCAGCGATGCCGCTTCCAGGGCCCGTGACGTTCGAGTGTGTTCATCTCAGGCTCGTTTCGCCGCTCATGACCTCGAGGTCCCGCAATCGGTTGATCATCGCGATGACTTCCAGGGTTCGCACCGCGGCCAGGTCTCCGCGCGCGAACCCACTGGTCTTGTCCAGCACATCCTCGCCGAATCCCGCGAGCAGGCGGGCCAGATCCTCGGGCGTGAACTCCCGGCCGACGCGACTCCATGCGGGATCTCCCCCCCCGCCCACGAGGAGGCGTTCCAGGATCTCGCCGAGGCTTCGCGTCTGTGAGGCGCTGACGAGCTGCTCGCAGGCCGACAGATCGACCTCCTCCCGCTGCACCAGGATCCGAGCGGTGCCGTGCGCCCTGACCTTGGGCCCCTTGGGGCCGATCTGCCGCCGATACCGCCCCAAATGCAAGCGCCGCTCGGGCGGCGGCGGTGGGAAGGGGGCATCGGCCGCGGGTCCCGGTGGCGCGATTTCCCGGGCGGCGGCCGTGACGTCGGCCGGCAGGTAGCGGTCCATCTGGATCACACGGTCCGCCACGCGGAAGTACTCGCCGCTGCCGCCCACGACCAGCACGCTGGACACCCCGCGGTCCAGATGGAGGTTTCGCACGCGATCGAGGAAGGGCGTAATGGGCTCCTGCCCCGGGCGCAGCAGACGCCGCATCGGCTCGTCGCGGATCATGAAGTTGGTCGCGGAGGTGTCCTCGTCGAGGAGCAGTGCGCGCGCGCCGGCCTCGAGCGCCTCGACGATGTTGGCCGCCTGCGACGTGCTGCCGCTGGCGTTCTGCGTGGCGAAGTCGCGCGTCGAACGCCCGTACGGCAGGTCGCCGATGAACGGGCTGATGTCGGTGCCGGTCACCGCGCGGCCGTCCTCGGCGCGCACCTTGACCGTCAGCGGATCGGTGGCCACCCGCTCGCGCCCGTCGCCGGGGATGTGCGCGTAGATCCCGCGCGAGACGGCTTCGAGGAGCGTCGACTTGCCGTGGAAGCCTCCGCCGACGAGAAGCGTGACGCCGTGCGGGACCGCCATGCCACGCAGCGCACCGGCATGCGGGAGGGTCACCTCGTGTTCCAGGGATGCCGGCGCCCGAAAGCGCACGACCGGGGTCTCGCCGTCCTCCAGCATGGGCCGATCGTCGTGCCCGGCGCGCCGCGGGAGGAGGGCATCGTTGGCGACGAACGCCACCCAACCCTTCTCTTCCACGATGCGGGTCAGCGCGGCGTGGTCTTCGGTGGTGTCCTGATGTCGCCGGAGCGCTTCGAGATCGAGGTGCCGGCTCTCCAGGCCGCTCGCGAGGATCGCCGGAAGCGCTTCGAGGAACATGCGCTCGGCCTGGCGGCCCAGGATCCGGCGGCCGGCCGCGGGCAGGTGAACGAAGAGGCGCACCTCGAGCCGACCCCCGCGGATCTGGACGGCGGTGCGGGCGAGCACTTCCTGGCCGTAGCCGTCGATGTCCAGGTCGCGCGTGCCCTGACCGCGAATCGCGCTCGCGATGGCGCGGCCGAGGAAGTCTTCAAGCGCGAGGATGCGCGGGCGCTCGCCGTCGGCGGCGCGCTCCAACCCCAGCGCCGGCAAGGGCACCCGAGCATTGACGCGCGAAGGCGGCGCGTACGGATCGCCCTGGACGTGCGCGATCTCGATCTCAAACGGCGAGAGGTCGTAGACGCCGCGTAGATCCTGGTATGCCTTGTAGCCGCGCCCGTCGATGCGCTGCAGCGTGCGACGCAGGTCTTCGGGGGTTTGTACGCGGGAATCCGTCTGCGGCGGTCTTGCGCGTTCGTATCCCGAACGCTGTGGACGCTGACGTGCTCTCACCGCGTAACGTTCCTAGGCTTCGAGGCCGATCGGGGGCTGACCCTGGGTCTTGGATTCCGCAGCAGTGTGTGTGCCGTCCATCGTCGCGAGGTACTCCGGACAGACCTCGCGGAAAGGACAGCGCCGGCAGGTCCGGGGGGATGGATTCGCCGGGAAGTCCGCTTCGGAAGCCACGTTGTTTTCTGCGTCGGTGAGCAGCGCGCGCATCTCGCCGATGCCGGCTGCGATGGTCTCACGTGCCGTGTCCAGGTGCCGGGGCGTGATGCGGGCACTGCCCACCGCGCCCGTGTTGAGGTTGGCCTCGATCACCAGGATCTGCTCGGGAGAGACGCCCCAGGCCTCGGTGGCGTAGAGCGCGTAGCAGCCGAGCTGCAGCCCCTCGGGCTTGGGCCGGCGGCGGCCGGTCTTCCAGTCGACGATGACGGCGCCGCCATCGGATGCGCGGTGCGCGAGGTCCATCTTCACGTAGACCTTGGCGCCATCGATCTGGAACGTGAGGAGCTCCTCCAGCGTCAGCCAGTCGTTCGCACTCAGCGCGCGGACCTGCTCCATGAACGGGCCGTTGGCGAAGCCGAGGATCGAGCGACGAACCATGTCCGCAAACGACCGCCACTCCTCGTCGGCGATGCTCTCTTTGTAGTGATGCTCGAAGAGGCCGACCACACGCCCCGGCCGCTCGAGATAGAGGCCATCCCGAGAGCCGCGGAAGTCCTGACGCATCTGTTCGAGCGCCGCCTCGGCGACTTCCTCTCCCGAGGGTGCCGTGAGCCCCGCGCGGATCTTCTCCAGGACGCCTGCCACGGCGTCGTGGACGGCGCTGCCGGCCCACAGGTAGCGGTTCTTCAGTTTGCGGAGGACGTAGAGCTTGCGGACCAGGGGGTCGGCATCGGCGTTCCAGCCGCCCCAGTAGGCGTAGTAGTGGTAGTAGTAGCGCTTGAGGCACTCGCGGAAGGTCTCCTGCCGGCTGTGGCTCCAGCTGAACTCGTTGCGAAAACTGCCGTCACCCGACATGCGATGCCCCCTCAGGATGCAGAGATACCCTCGGGCCCGTACGGCAAGCATACCCACCCCCAGCGCACAGACCCAATCGGAAGAATGCCACCTAAGATGTGTGGGTCAAGGCAATTCGGCAAGGTCTCTCGGGGCGATGTGGAAGGGCATCCAACCTGATCAGGACCGGTAGGCCACCTTGATCTGTCCCCAGGTGCTCTCGTCTGGGGCGGCCGGGGACG
>JAUVTV010000207.1 GCA_030601305.1 Candidatus Eiseniibacteriota bacterium
ATTCTACCACCTTGAGCGCCCCGGCGACCACCGAGCCGGCCCCACATCTCCCCGGAGCCGGCCGGGGACCGCGGGAAAGTGCGTCGCTGGCGCTCAGGAGAGCCGCGAAACCTGCCGATAGGAGAACGGTTGGGTGCAGCCCGGATGACTGCTGCCACGGGCTGCTGGCGAGAGGCCTGGCCCCCGGATCTGCCGGCAAGGGAAGGCAGGAGGCGCGCGTGGGAAGTTCGTCCCCCCTCGAAGAGGAACTCCGCCTGCGAAGGCTGTACCAGGCCGTGCTGGCCCGGTTCCTGCACTACAGTTCCGGGCAGCATCCCATCGATGAGGTCATTCGCGAGGCCCTGCGTATTGTGGGCGAGGCCACGGGGAGCTCGCGCAGCTACATCTTCCAGATGGATGACACCCACCGCCTCATGGTCAACACGCACGAGTGGGTCGCCGCGGGCGTCGAATCCTTCGTCGGTCTGGAGGCATCCTACGACGACTTCCCCTACTGGGTGGCCGAGCTTGAAGCCGACCGTCCGATCGTGGGCGGAGACATCCGTGCTGATCTGCCCGGTGAGGTGCACGAGGTGCTCAGCATGCAGGGCATCTTGAGCATCCTGGTCGTTCCCCTGGTGATCGACGGGCGCCTGTGGGGCTTCATGGGCCTCGACGAGTGCGTCGCCCAGCGCCGGTGGAACCCGCTCGAAACCGATCTCCTGCGCACCTACGCCCAGACCGTGACCCTTGCGGTCCATCGTCTCACCGGCCGCCCCGAGGATGTGCCCGTCATCCAGACGGGAAGCGTACGAACCCGACTTCTCGATCCGGCCGTCCGCGAACCACAATGAGATCACGAACGGAAAGCGACGAGGGTGCTGCGGAAGGCACGTAGCCGGGATCCGAATCGCCGACACATTCGGTGTCGCATCTATAATCCGTATAGCACTTTACGGGTCTCTTTCGAGGGCCTGCGGCCGGGATCTCCCCCCGCCTGTGCTCAAACCCGTAGGTGCCGAAGGTGCCCCCTTCACCTGCCGATGAGAAGTGTGATCGCTTTGCTGAGGGCAACGCGGGGCGCGGGCGTTTGTCTCGCCGCGGCTGCCCAGAGGATGGGCTTCGGCACTTGCGCCGACCGTGGGGGATCCGTATGTTCGCGGCCATGATTCTCTTTCTGCGTCTTGCGCTGCTCGCGATGACAGCACTACTGGTTGGATGCGGAGGCTCGACGAGCCTCCGTGATACATCTATGGACGCGGCCTCGTCTTCGGACGCCGGCGCCGGCCCGGACACGCTGCTTGTGGGGGCCGAGGAGGATCCCGCCTACGCGCTGCCCGCGGAGATCGACTCCCTCTTCGTGGAGGCCGGTTGGCTGCTCGACGACCTGGTGGTGCCCGTCGATTCCCTCGGCAGTCCGGCGGCGTTCGATACCGATCTGCCTGATCTTTCCGACAGCCTGGCCGCCGCGACCGAGGCCCAGCTCCCCTCCATGGACGAGATCTTCGACTATGACGTCGTCGTCAACCGGCGCGTGCTCGCCTGGATCGATCTCTACCAGGGGCGCGCGCGGAAGACCTTCGAGCGCAGTCTCAAGCGCTCGGGCCGCTACCTCGCCATGGCGCGACGCATCTTCGCCGAGGAAGGCGTCCCCCAGGACCTGGCGTTCCTGGCTCACGTGGAGAGCGGCTTCCGCTACAACGCGCTCTCGCCGAAGCACGCGCTGGGACTGTGGCAGTTCATGCGCGGTACGGCGCGGATCTACGGGTTGCGCTGCGACTCGTACGTCGACGAGCGCTTGGATCCCGAGAAGTCGACGCGCGCCTGCGCGCAACACCTGCGCGATCTCTACGAGCGCTTCGGCGACTGGCACCTGTCCCTCGCCGCCTACAACGCGGGGGCGGGAAAGGTGAACCGCGCGGTCCGCAAGACCGGCTCGCACGATTTCTGGCAGATCGCACGCACGCGCTACCTGCGCAACGAGACCCGTAACTTCGTTCCCGCGATCCTCGCGGCCACGATTCTGGCGAAGTCACCGGGAGCTTACGGTCTCGCCGAGGAAACCTACGATCCGCTCGAGTACGACACGATCGAGGTGGACTCCCCCACGGACCTGCGCGTGATCGCGGGCGCGATCGGCATCCGCTTGGCCGAGATGAAGGAGCTGAACCCCGCGTTGCTGGTTCTGCAGACCCCCCTGAACGCGCCCGGCTACGACGTGCGGGTCCCCAAGGGGACCGGTTTGCAGGCGGCCGCGGAGCTCGCGAAGATCCCGCCCGAGAAGCGGCTCGTCTTCCATCGCCACAAAGTGCGCAGCGGGGAATCGCTCGGCCTGCTCGCGCGACGCTACGGAACCACGGTGCGCGCCATCCAGGATGCCAACCACATGGGCAACCGCACGATGATTCGCATCGGGCAGACGTTGCGCGTTCCCAGCCGGCACGGAGGCCTCGCCGAGATCGATCGCAAAGGTGCTATCCAGCACGTGGTGCGGCGCGGGGAGTACGTGGCGCGGATCGCGGCGCAGTACGGCGGGAAGGTCAGGAAGCTCCAGGAAGCCAACGGCATCGTCGACGCGAGTCGCATCGACGCCGGACAGATCCTGATCATCCCCC
>JAUVTV010000112.1 GCA_030601305.1 Candidatus Eiseniibacteriota bacterium
GCCATCGATCGTGACGGGCTCGGCTTCGAATCCTCCGAGCGTCACCTCGAGAACGGTGCGTTCGCCGTCCGACTCGATCAGCGCAATCTCAAGGGGACCCCCGCCCAGATCGATCCATCTGGCTTCCGCGAGTCCCGAGAAGGTGAACACTGCGAGCAGGCAAACGGCGAGCGGCAGTGCGTAGCGAGAGACACGAGATAGGTGGCAGGAGAGCATGGGTACCTCCATCCTTGCTGGGGCCAGTGTCTGCAAGTCAGGCATTTGGGATGTTACCACGACTCCATTCTACCATTGGGACCTCCAGGGGGCAAGGGACGCTCTCCGCGACGTTTAGCGGCGCAGGGGGGCCGCAAGCCGGGCCCGCGTCAGGCTACATCGATCTGGCGCGCGACCCGCGCAAGGGCTATAGTCGAGCGGGATTGGCGGCATGGAAGGGAGGGTCTGCGCATGGACGCATCAGGGGATAGGGCACCGAACGCCGATGGGCCGCTGGCGCGCGCGAGTGAACTCGTCGCCGCATCGAAACGCATTGTCGCTTTCACAGGTGCGGGCATCTCAGCCGAGAGCGGTATCCCCACCTACCGCGACAGCGACGACTCCCTCTGGACGCAGTACGATCCCGACAAGTTCGCCAACATCCACTACTTCATGCAGGATTCGTCGCTCTACTGGCGGTTCTTCCAGGACGTACGCTATCAGGTGATGGCCACGGCGGAACCCAATCCCGGCCATTTCGCGTTGGCGCAGATGGAGCGTGCCGGACGTCTGCGGGCTCTGATCACGCAGAACATCGACGGCCTGCACCAGAAAGCCGGCTCCGAGCACGTCATCGAGCTTCACGGCAACACGCGCAGCATTCGATGCCTCGCCTGCGGCGAGCGCTACACCATGGAGGTGGTCTACCAGCAGCTCCAGGAGGAGCTGCCGCCGCCCTGCAAGGCGTGTGGCGGCCTGCTCAAGCCGGAGGTGGTCTTCTTCGGCGAGGCGCTGCCGGCCAACGCACTGAACGCGGCGGCGGAGGAGGCCTCGAGCTGCGATCTCCTCATCTCGATCGGCAGCTCGCTGCAGGTCTATCCGGCGGCCGCCCTGCCCGAGCAGGCCAAGGCTCGCGGGGCGCGGCTCATCGTGGTCAACAAGACCCCGACGCCCTTCGACGGCATCGCCGACGTCGTCCTGCGCGAGGCCTCGGGTTCGGTGTTGCCCGTCTTTGCCGCGGAGGCCGAGCGCACATCCGCGAATGGAGACGCCCCGTAGACATGGACGTCGTCATCCACGGTCACTTCTATCAGCCGCCGCGGGAGAATCCGTGGAGCGGGCAGGTGCCGCGCCAGGAGAGCGCGGCGCCGGCGCACGATTGGAACGAGCGCATCACCGACGAATGCTACAAGCCGAACGCGCGCAGCCGCGTGTTGGGTGAGGCGAACCTCATCGAGGAGATCGTCAACAACTACGCCTTCGTCAGCTACGACTTCGGCCCCACGCTGCTCACCTGGCTCGAGAGCCGCGCGCCTGAGATCTACCGTCAGATCATCGAGGGCGATCACCTGAGTGTCTCTCTGCAGGAAGGCCACGGCAACGCCATCGCTCACGTCTACAACCACATGATCATGCCGCTCGCCAACTACCGCGACAAGCGCACGCAGATCGTCTGGGGCCTGCGGGACTTCGAGTGGCGGTTCGGGCGCAAGAGCGAATCGATCTGGCTGGCCGAAACCGCGGTCAATCTGGAAACGGTCAAGCTCCTGATCGAATTCGGCATCCGCTACATCATCCTCTCGCCGCACCAGGCGCTGCGCACGCGGCCGCTGGATCGCAGCCGCGGCTGGACGGATGTGGGCGGCGGTCGCATCGATCCGCGCCGTCCCTACCGCTTCTTCCTGAAGGACACGCGGAAGCGCCGGATCCGCGATCGCTACCTGGATGTCTTTTTCTACGACGGGCCTCTGGCTGCGGATATCAGCTTCGCCCATCTCCTGCGTTCGGGTTCCGGGCTGGCCGAGCGGTTGCAGGAGGCGGGCGCGGCTCTCGAACCCGGCAGCGGCCTCGTGAACGTCGCGACCGACGGCGAGGTCTACGGTCACCACGAGCCGTTCGCCGACATGTGCCTTTCCTACGTCATCCGGCGCGAGGCGCCGCGGCGGGGGATGCGCTTCACCAACTATGGCCGCTACCTCGACCTTCATCCCCCGCAGCACGAGGTGGACCTGAACTTCGGCGATCACGACGAGGGCACCGCCTGGAGCTGCGCCCACGGCGTCGGTCGCTGGGAGCGCGATTGCGGGTGCTCCACGGGAACACACCCCGAGTGGAGCCAGCGTTGGCGCACGCCGCTCAGGCGCGGACTCGACATGGTGCGCGATCGCATGATCGAAACCTATCTCGAGCAGTGCAGCCCCTTGCTGCGCGATCCGTGGGCCGCGCGCGACGACTACATTCTGGTCTTGCTCGACCAGAGCAGTTCGGCGCGGGATGCGCTGCTTCAGCAACACGCGCGCAGGAAACTTACGCCTGTCGAGCAGAACCGAGTGTGGTGCCTCCTCGAGTCGCAGCGCTACGCGATGTACATGTATACGAGCTGCGCGTGGTTCTTCGAAGACATCTCGGGGATCGAAACCGTGCAGAATATGGCCTATGCGTGCCGGGCCATGGAACTCGCCCAGCCGTGGCAATCGCTGGATCTCGAAGACCTCTTTCTGGAGTACGCCGCGGAGGCCGCCAGCAATGTCCCCGGGATGGGGAGCGGTGCCGACATCTACCGAGACTGGGTGATGCCGCAGCGGATCCGGCCGCACATGGTCGCCGGCGGCGTCGCGATCGGAGCGGCGGTCCTCGGGGAGAGCCCCGCCGAGACTCAGTTCCGCTACAGCGTGCGCGCCCTGCGCTTCGACCGATCCCCCCAGGGTGCGGCGGGAGAGGATGAGGCCGCCAGCTACCACGGCGCGCTCGAACTCACCCATCGCGACACCGGGGAACGTCACCTCTGCGAGGTGCACGTCTACGGAGCCAGCTCCGCAAAGGTGCGTTGCTATGTTCTTCCATTGGACGGAGATGGGTCCGATGCTCCGGAGCGGTTCCCCTGGATCCCGCCCGAGAAGGACGTCCGCGAAGCTGCCGGCGTGCAGCTTCTGGGCTTGAAGGATCTGGTCGCGCAGAACCGCGAGCAGGTGGTGCGCACCGCGTACGAGTCCATCCTGCGCGAGCAGGATCACCTCCTGACCAAGCTCTTCGAGGAAGGCCGGGAGCTGATGACGACCTGCCGTCAGGTAGGCGTTCCGGCGCCCGCGGTATTGCGGGCCGCGGCCGAGCACGTGATCTCGCGCATGCTCGCCGACAAGGCCGGGCAGCTGCGTGAGCGCATCCTCGAGCGATTCGCGCCCGCCGGCACAGGCGGCCCCGCGCCCACCGAGGGGCTCCAGAACGGGCTGCTCGCAGAGATCGCCGAACTCCTCAACTTCGTTCGGGAGAACGAGTTGGTCGTATCGCTGGCGCCGCTGGCCGGGGCCTTTGGGGAGGTGATCGGCAGCCTGCTCGAGCGGCTCCTGAAGGAGCCGGAAGCCCGAGTGGCCGCGCAGTGCGTCGCGGTCATGCGTACCAGCTTTCAGCTCCAGTTTCCTCTAGACCGCAGACCGCTCGAGGACCTAGCCTTCCAGGTCCTGGGAAAGCACCGGTCCGCGCTGAAGGAAATCGCGGCTTCGAGTTCGGATGATGCGCAGCGTCGCTGGCACGCCTTCGAAGAACTTGCCGGGATGCTGCGTCTCAACATCCATTGGATTCTCGAGCAGACCGGCGGGCTCTGAGCCGCACTGCGGATCCCACTGGACGCGACGGTGTAGGCGCGGGGAGTGTCACCGGCTTTCGATTCGGAGCCCGGCCCCAGAGATTGAGGAGAGTTCGTCATGAGACGTATCGAACTGGAAGCAAAGACCAAGCAAGAACTCCTGGATTTGGCGCGCAAGCTCGATGTCGCGGGGCGCAGCAGCCTCTCGAAGGACGGTATCATCGAAGCGGTGATGAAGGCGCAGGCCCGCAAGCGAAGGTCACCGTTCACGCGTCGCAAGAAGATCGCCAAGGTATCGCGTGCGGCGAAAACGACGACGCGTGCGCGGGCGAAGAAGACGCCCACGCGAGTCGCGAAGAGAACGGCGGCCAAGCGGACCACTACGGCTGCGAAGAAGCCGGCGCGGGCCGCGAAGAAACGGACACCAACCCCCGCGTACGTGACCTCGCCGGCGGCAACGACCACGCGGAGACCGAAGCTGCGGAAGAGTCCGGCACCGCCCCGGAAGCGTCCCGCAGAGGTCAAAGAGCGTCCCGCGGAGACGAAGAGACGTCCCGCCCGGGGCGCGCCTCGCCCTGCGGAAGCCCCACGAGGCCCGATCGGTGCACCGCCGGAGATGCCCGAGCGCTACGGCAAGGACTGCGTGGTCCTGCTGGTGCGCGATCCCCACTGGCTGCACGCCTACTGGGAGGTGACCGAGAAGTCGCTGGGCAAGCTGCAGCGCAAGCTGGGCGACGAGTGGGAAGGGCACCGCCGGATCCTGCGCGTCTACACCTATCCCCAGGGCCTCACGCCGGATCGGGTGGACGGGAAGGGGAGCCCGCACAGCTCCGATATCGACGTGCCGCCCGAAACGGCCAACTGGTACATCCACGTGGGCGGTCCGGATCGAACCTACCAGGTCGCCGTGGGAATCCTCACGCGCAGTGGCAAATTCTACGCGATCGCGCGCTCGAACGTCGTCATGACCCCGCGCGACGATGTCTCCCCGGTGACGGACGAGGAGTGGACCTCACCCCCGGAGACCTTTCACCGACTCTACGACATGACCGGGGGCGGCGGCTCGCCGGCCGGAGGTTCGGCCGAGCTCGGGATGTTGCTGCGCGAGCGGATGCGATCGGACTGGTCCTCGGGGATGCTGGCCAGCATGGCGAGCGGCGCCCCCCCGCGCCCGCAGCCCAAGGAGCGCGGCTTCTGGTTCATTCTGGATGCCGAGCTGATCATCTACGGTGCCACGGAACCCGACGCCAGCGTGACGGTTCAGGGCCGCGCGGTGAAGCTGCGTTCCGACGGCAGCTTCAGCCTGCGGTTCCAGCTCCCGGACGGCACGCAGGTCATCGATGCGGTGGCCGTGTCGGCGGACAAGGTCTTCAGCAAGTCGATCACACCGACGGTGCGTCGCGAGACACGCGCCACGGAGATGATCGAATCGGGAACGGGTTCCTGAGATGAAACGCAAACCCAAGGGCTTCCTGGCCCTCGTTCTCCACGCACACCTGCCGTTCGTGCGCCACCCGGAGCACGAGCAGTTCCTCGAAGAGGACTGGCTCTACGAGGCCATCACGGAGACCTATGTCCCATTGATCGAGGTCTTCGAGGCGCTCACCCGCGACGGGGTACCCTTTCGCATCTCGATGTCGATCACGCCGCCGCTGGCGAACATGCTCGCCGATCCCTTCCTGCAGCAGCGTTATGTGCGCTACATCGAAAAGCGCATCGAGCTCTCCGAAAAGGAAGTCGAACGCACGCGCTGGAGCCCCGAGTTCAATCGCCTGGCGGTGCGCTACCTCGAGCTGTTCCGCCGCACGCGCGAGGTCTTCGTCGATCGCTACGGCTGCAACCTGATTCAGGCTTTCCGCCGGTTCCAGGACAGCGGCGTGCTCGAGATCCTCACCTGCAGCGCAACACACGGTTTCTTGCCACTGATGCTGCGCGACCGCCACGTGTGGCGCGGGCAGATCCAGACGGCCGCGGCCGACTACGAGCGACACTTCGGTCGCCGCCCGCGCGGGTTCTGGTTGCCCGAATGCGGCTACGACCCGGGAGTCGACGAGATTCTTGGTGAGGAGGGCATCCGCTTCTTCATCCTCGATGCCCACGGCATCATGCGCGCCTCACCGCGCCCCAAGTACGGTGTCTATGCGCCCATCGTGTGCCGCTCCGGCGTGGCCGCCTTCGGGCGCGATCTGGAATCCTCGAAGCAGGTGTGGAGCGCGCACGAGGGCTATCCCGGCGACTACGAGTACCGCGAGTTTTACCGCGACGTGGGTTGGGATCTCGACTATGACTACGTGCGCCCCTACCTGCACAACGACGGGTTGCGCACGACCCTGGGGATCAAGTACTACCGCATCACCGGCCCCGACGACCACAAGGAACCGTATGACTTCGATCGCGCGCGCGAGAAGGCGTCCGCGCACGCCGGCAACTTCATGTTCAATCGCGAGAAGCAGGCCGAATTCTTGCACGATCTGATGGGGCGCCAACCGATCATCGTGGCTCCCTACGACGCCGAGCTGTTCGGTCACTGGTGGTTTGAAGGCCCCATCTTCCTCGAGATGCTCCTGCGCAAGATTGCCTTCGACCAGAGTACGATCGAGGCCATCACGCCCAGTGAGTACCTGGAACGCTTCCCCGTCAATCAGGTCGCGACGCCCTCGCTCTCGAGCTGGGGGTACAAAGGGTACGCCGAGTTCTGGCTGGAGGGGTCGAACGACTGGATCTACCGGCACCTGCATATGGCGGGGGAGCGCATGACCGAGCTGGCCACGAAGGCGCGGCGGGGCGACTTGGGTCACGACGAGCTGCGCTGGCGCGCTGTGCGTCAGGCGGGGCGTGAGCTCCTGTTGGCGCAGAGCAGTGACTGGGCCTTCATCATGAAGACCGGCACGATGGTGCCGTACGCCGTCGCGCGCACACGCGAGCACGTGGCCAACTTCACCAAGCTCTATCATGACACCCTGGCCGGCACGATCGACGAGGCGTGGCTTGCGGGCGTTGAGCACAAGAACAACATTTTCCCGCAAATCGATCCACTGGCCTGGGCGGAGTAGGCCGCTCTTGACAAGCCTCCCGGCGAGTTGCACCTTCGACCCATGAACGCGAACCAGACGAAGGTGCAGCGCTGGACCAAGTCCCCGCTGGCCGAGCCCGAGAGGCGCGTACTCGTTTGGATTGCCTCGCGACTCCCGGGCTGGATCCTGCCGGATCACTGCTCAGTTCTAGGACTTCTCTCCGCAGTCTGGATCGGTGTCACCTACGCGCTCTCGGTGCGGAACCCCGCATGGCTCTGGGGCGCCAGCGCCGGCCTGGCGCTGCATCGGTCCGGGGACAGCCTGGACGGAACGCTCGCCCGCGTGCGGCACATCGAGCGGCCGCGCTACGGCTTCTACGTCGACCATCTGGGCGATGCGCTCGCGACCGTGGCGAGCGGCCGTGGGCTCGGCCGCTCTCCCTACATGCTGCTCGCGGTGGGGCTGACCATCGTCATCGGCTACCTGGTGCTCTCGATCAACGTCTACCTCGAGACGCTGGTGGTGAAGGAGTTCCGTCTGGGGTACGGCATTG
>JAUVTV010000147.1 GCA_030601305.1 Candidatus Eiseniibacteriota bacterium
CCCCGCGAGGGGCGCGAGTTTCGGGAATCCCGACGTGGCGCGCAGCTCGGGCGCCTCTGGGGTGCCGGTCACGACCAGCGCCTCCACGCCGGGGAGCGACTCGGCCAGGGCGAGGCCATTGCTCGCGCCGAGAACCGTGATCGCCGTTGCCAGGGCATCGGCGGTGAGGGCATCCGCGGCGATCGTGGTGACGCTCGCCGGGGTCTCCACCGGCCAGCCGGTCCGCGGATCCAGGATGTGCGAGAAGCGGCGATCGCCGATGGTGATGTAACGCCTGTATTGACCTGAGGTTGCGACTGCGCCCTCGGGGACGGCGCTCTTGCCCAGGAGCCGTTCGTCGTTGGGGTTCTGGACGCCCAACGGCCAGGGCCGGAGGTCGCGGTAGGGGGTCTTCTCCGAGCGGCGGATGCCCTTGTGGTCGCGAAGAGCGCGCACCGGCAGGGTGGGTCGCCGCCCGATCTGGGCGGCCGGAATGCGGCCGAAGCAGCGCAGATCGCCCCCAACTTCGACGATGCCGTCCGAGACGCCGGCCTCGCGCACGGCTGCCGCGGCGCCATCCACGGCGAACCCCTTGGCGATTCCCCCCAGATCGATGCGCATGCCCCCGGCCAGGAAGCGCACCGTGCGCGTCTCGGGATCAAGGACGATCTTGTCGCTGCCCACGATACGTCGCGCGGCCTCGAGTTCATCGGGCTCGGGAACCCGGCCCTCCGCGGCCGCCCCTTTCCAGCACGCCGAGAGCGGCCCCACCGTGATGTCGAAGGCCCCCGCGCGCAGCTCGCTGCACTCGAGCGCTCGCTGCAGGACGGTGAAGGTCGTCTCGCTGACCGGGACGGGACCACGATAGGCTTCGCGGTTGATGCGCGAGATCTCGCTCTCCGACTGATAGGTGCTCATCCAGGCGTTCACGCTGTCCAGGAAGGCGAAGCCCCGCTCCATCGCGCGGACGGCTTGGCGGTGGTCTCCGGCGATGACCGTGATGGTGGCCCAGGTGCCCATGACCTCGCGCGACTCGACGTACTTCTCCACCCCGGGACCCGGATCACTCGGCGTGCAGGCCAGGACCCACGCGGCCAGACACAGGAATAGCAGCGAGCATCTCATATGCCGATCTAGCCACTTGCGGAGTGCGGGGTCAAGACGGCACGATCTGCAGAGGGCAACGCACAGAGGAGGCAGCATGCCGGGCCAGGTCACGGTCGAGAGATTCCTTTCGCGCGAACGCGACTGCCTGATCGCCCGCGCCGACTTCGCACCGCTCTTCGCCGCCTACCTGGAACACAGCCGCAACTGGGTGGGCGACCCGCAGCCTCTGGTGCGCGTGATGATGGCCCAGGGACTCGCCGCCTCGGGGTTGTATCTCACCTGCCGGCCGCGTGACGAGAACACGGCCTGGACGCTCAACCTCCCCGAACCGCCTCTCAATCTCTTTCTCACCGCGGACGCCGCCACCGGCAAGGTCGTGGGGCGCTACTTCGAGGAGAACGTGAAGGCGACGGGTGGCACACGCTTCTACGTGCAGGCGGTGCGGCGGAGCGGCAAGCCCCACATGAGCGTTGTCGGGGTCAAGGGCTTCGACGTCCTCAGCATCTTCGAGCAGTACTACGTGCAGTCCGAGCAGGCCACGGCGCGCTTCTTTCCGCTCGGCGGCGAGAGCTACGTGATGCTCATGGCGCTTCCCGGTGTGGACGAGGCGTGGCTGCGCGACATCGATTGCGCCGAGGCGATGGCGCTCTTGGCGGTGCCGGAGACGCGGCTCATCGAGCATCGCACCGTCTCGTTCGGATGCCGCTGCAACCGCGACACCATCGTGCGCATCGTGAAGTCCATGTTCGCGGGCAAGGCAGAGGAGCTCTTCGGCGATGACGGCGAGGTGGAGGTGCAGTGCCCGCGATGCGGGCGCTCGTACGACGTCGCGCGCCGCGCGTTCGAGAGTTAGCCCTCGAGCGTCATCTTCCGCGCAATGCCCCCCACGAAATCGGTGTGTGCCACGTGATGATCGCCGAGCGCGCTGGGCGTGGCCCCCATGAACTGATCGTTGGAGCCGAAGGCCTGGTGGTCACCGAGTTTCTCGTCGGTGAGCACCAGCCCCGTCACCGGCCGCAGCCGGCCGCTCTGGATCTCCGGGAGCATGGCCGGATTGAACCCGGCGATCGCCATCTCGGCGATTGTTCGGCGCAGACGGAAGGCACTTCCCTCATCGCCGGAGAGCTTGCGTCCGTCATAGGGTTCCAGTCCCGTGTAGTGGCGTAGGATGCGCACGCTGTCCTCGTCGGGAGCGGTGACGCGCACCACCTTGCCGCCGTGCACCTCGATGCGGTAGGGGGCGCGCACCACGCCGTGCACCGTGCGCTCGGGAACGGCGTAGGCGATCACGCCACTCAAAGAATCCTCGAGCGGCGCGACGAAGACCTCGGTCGTCGGCTGATTGGTGATCGGTGAGCCGAAGGCGGGCGTGCCCCCGAGGGAGTTCGTGCCGATGCGCCCGCAGTCGAGGATGACCGGACGACCGGTCACGCGGTAGTGCATGTCGGTGCCGTCGTCGCGCTGGTAGCGCAACGTGCCGCCGCGCAGCGAGGCCTCGATCGTGAGACGCACGCCCTCGATCTCCATGGCGAGCTCCCGCAGGCGATCCGCGGGGACCGCCATGGAGCGAAAGATGAGCGAGCGCCATTCGTCCAGCGTCCAGTGCCTCTCGGCCGGCAGGTCCTCGTTGAGCCGCGCAACGTCCAGCTCCGTGGGGGTGAGCCAGATATCCTGCGAGCAGATCTTCCCCTCGGCGCGCAGCCTGCCGATGGGGGAGAGCCCGCGGAGGGCGACGCGGGAGTAGAGGTCGAGGGCCGGCACGTCGCCGGGATCGGGATCGGGGGAGGTGCCCACCGGCACGATCCAGTGGGCGCGGCCGCCGGACTCCATGGGCGCGAGCAGGTGCCGGTAGGCGGCGACGATGCCGCCGAGCTCCTCCGTGTCGGCCTGGGCGCACGCCTCGGGGGACATCGGTGCCCCGCCCTCTGTCTCCCGGGCATAGACAGCCTCGAGGAGCGCGCGCACCTCCTTCGCCATGGACCCGATGCCCAAGATCACCTCAGTGGTGATCCCGCGCTCGCGGAGGATATGGGCCGTTTCGCACCCCATGGCGAGGGCCGCCGGGCGAGCGTGTACAACCGCCTGGTCACCGGACTTATACGAGCCGTTCGATTCCAGCATCGTCTCGATTGCCGCGCGCAGTTCGGGATCGCCGCTCTCCTCCGGCTCGACGCGCACGAGCGCGACCCGGCCCCGGGCCCATTCCGCCCGGACGGGCTCGAACCAGGATCCATCCTCGATCTGCGCTCTTCTCATCGTCACGAAGTGCGCATCCGCCATGCTGCTCCTCCTTCGGCGTGCGGGGGTCTGTCAAAGACCCCCAACCCGCGGCCATTCCAGCTGCCTGGATGACTTCTGCCACGGGCTGCCGGACCCTTGCCAGCTGCTGCGGTCGGCGGCCCGAGCTGCTACAATCCGTGCGGGGTGCAGAGGGCTCCATACCTGGTACCGCATCAACTCACCCCACGGTTCGAAAAGGGTAGATCCGCGTTCTCATAACCCGGGAGGGATCCATGGGCATGCTACGTCTGGCTTCGGGTCAGTGTGTTTGTGCAGGTGCATCCAGATCAGTACTTCTTCTCACACTCACCTTGGTTCTCGCCGCCCCCTTCGCCGGCGCGTCACAGCTCTCACGCTACGACGCCGTCACGATGACCACGGATCTGCTCCTCGAGGGCAGTATGGAGGGGGTGCGCGTCTTCGTCTACCCGCAGTCCCTGCCGGCCGGCACCGTGGTTTCCACGTGGAAACGGGACGTCTTCACCACGCCGGCGGAGGGCTGGTTCGTCTTCGTCGATCGCATGCCGGCGGCCAACTGGGAGCATCCCTGCTGGTACGTCTTCGTGGATCGCCGGAGCGGCGAGGTGGCCAAGCACGATGCGATGGTGCCGCCTGAGCTGCAGCCGTATCTCGAAGAGATCACCAGCGGCCGCGACAATCCGCCGCCCGAGGTTTCCGCGCGGATGCACGCCTGGTTCGATGAGCGCCTGCGCCAGGTTCCCAAACCCGCCCGCCCGGACCGCGGTCGCGCCTTCGCCTTCATCATCAGCGGCGGGGCGAATCAGGGGACCAACCACATCCGCTACTGGAACGACTCGTCGTTCATCTACAAGGCGCTCGTCAACTACTACGGCTATGCGGATGAGAACATCTACGTCTGCATCTCCGACGGACTCGATCCGGCCGTGGATCGTTCCGACGGCACGAACTCCCCGCCCGACCTCGATGGCGACGGCGACGACGACATCCAGTATCCAGCGACGAACGAGTACATCCAGCTCGTGTTCGACGAGCTGAACACGATCCTCACCCCCGGCGATCAGCTCTTCATCTTCACGACGGATCACGGCGGGCAGGAGTCGGGGTGGGACTGCTACCTCAATCTGTGGAACTGGGAGGAGCTGCCCGACCAGGTGCTCGCCGCCTACGTCGACGCGCTGCCGTGCCAGACGGTCATCTGCTGCTTCGAACAGTGCTTCAGCGGCGGGATGATCGACGACCTCGAGGGCGAGGGACGCGTCATCGCCACCGCGGCCCGCTGGGACGAGTACTCCTGGGCCATGGGACCCGACTACATCTACGACACGTTCGTCTACTTCTGGACCTGTGCGGTGGGCTGGGAGGATCCGTACGGGAATCCCGTGGATGCCGACACCAACGACGACGGCCTCATCTCGATGCACGAGGCGTTCCTCTACGCCGAGGCGAACGATCATGAGAGCGAGACGCCGCAGTACAGCAGCACGCCGCCCGATCTCGGAGACGCGCTCAACTTGTACGGCAACCTGGAGGGCGTCTACCTCATACTGGAGGCGCTCGTCGTCGACGATGACGACGAAGGCGCCTCCTCGGGCGACGGCGACGGCATCATCGAGTTCGGCGAGACGATCGAACTCGTGCCCACGTTGCACAACATGGGCCTCCAGGATGGTCTGGACGTCGACGTGACGCTCTCGTCGACCTGCACCTACGTGGGGTTGTCCGCCGCTGCGGTGAACTTCGGCGACATCCTCTCCGGAGAATCGGTAGCCGCGCCGGAGCCGTTTGTCTTCCACGTGATGCACGTCATCCCGGATGACACCGACCTCGGTTTCGGACTCACGCTGAGCGAGGAACCGGGCGCCATCGGGCTGGATCTGCGCGCCTTTGCCCCCACCTACCTGGTGGGGATCACGGAGGTCGACGACAGCGGCGGCAACGGTGACGGCATCCCCGATCCCGGGGAGACCGTCGTGCTGACGCTCGCGATCGACAACGTGGGAAGCTGTGACTCCCCGGATGTCTCCGCGCTCCTCAGCAGCGGCTCGGAACACTTCACGTGCGATGAGACGCCGCACC
>JAUVTV010000129.1 GCA_030601305.1 Candidatus Eiseniibacteriota bacterium
CTACTGGCGAGAGGTGAAGACGAAGGTGTTCGGGGATCGGCAGGCGGTCCATGCGTGCACGTATGCGTTCTAACATTCAAGGGGACTGAGAGGGCTGACGCTCCTCGGCCGGGAGGGTGCCCAGGCGCGCTCCGCAGCGCGAGGGGCCAGCGCGACCGCCGTGGATGGGATCCATGGCAGTCCCCAAATCAGTATTCTTCGTTCCACAACCTAAGGAGTTGCAGGGGCCGTCCGGGACCTTACTCCCATTCGATCGTCCCCGGCGGCTTGGTGGTCACATCGATGCAGAATCCACTGACCCCGGGCAGCGCCTGGATCGACCCGCGCAGGCGCACGATCAAGTCCTCGGGAAGCTCTGCCGGGCGGGCCGTCATGGCTCGCTCCGAGAGCACCGGGCGGGCGACGATCAGCTCACGGCCTCGCCCTTCCAGACTCAGCGGGAGGGCCACGGTGGGGCACTGCCAAACCTCGTACATCAGGTCGTAGTCGGCGAGCCCCTGCATGACCTGCGCGTCCGCCTCGCGGAGGAGGTCGAGCCGCTCCCGCGTGGCGTAGGCCTCGAGCAACTCGATGCGCGGGGGCGCCGGAGGTGTCTCCGCGGCACCTGCGGAATCCCGCCATCCGCCGTCCGTTAGGTCGTAGACGCAGCGATTGACGCCGTCGACATCCCTGTAGATCCGATTGGCGGCCTCGAGCACCGTCTCCCACCACGCGTGCATGTTGCGGTTCGGCACATGTCCGTAGAGGAAGACCGGCCATTCGTAGGCGCGCATGTCCGCCTTCACCCCGACAGAGCGAATGGGCAGCGCGATCGCACCCAGGTCGTGGTCCGCCGCGATGCGCGCGGCCTGTGCCGCGATGCGCGCGATGGCCTCGCGATCGCCGGCCTTCATCCTCTGCGGTCCCCGGCTGCAGAGAAGCCGCACCCCCAAGCCCGGTCCCGGAAAGGGATGCCGTTCGAGGAAGTGCTGCTCGAGCCCCAGTGTCGCACCCAGCTCGCGCACCTCGACCTTGTACAACTCGCTGATCGGCTCGATCACCTTGCCTGCCCGCACCATCTCCTCGACCAGCGGCACGCGGTTGTGGTGCGTCTTGATCACGCCCGCGCGACTCGTGCCGCCCGTCTCAATCGTGTCCGGGTAGATGGTGCCCTGTGCCAGGAGCGCATCGGCGACGTTCAACCGACGCATCTCGGCCTGGCACACCTCGATGAAGGTGTTGCCGATCGCAACGCGCTTCTGCTCCGGATCGGCCAGTCCCTTCAGAGCGTGCAGGAAGGCGTCGCCGGCATCGACGAAGTGCAGGTTGTCCGTGATGCCCCAGCCGTGAAAGCGCGCGATCACTTCCCGGCTCTCGTCCTTGCGCATCAGGCCGTTGTCGATGTGCAGCAGGTGGACGCGCTCGGGTCCCAGCGCCTCGACCAGCAAGCGCGCGCACACGGTGGAGTCGACACCGCCGCTGGCGAGGAGAAAGACGCATCTGCCGGCGGCGTGCTCACGGATCGCGGTGCGTTGCTCCTCGGCGAAGTGCTCCGCCGTCCAGGTGCGCTCGCAGCCGCAGATGCCCACGGCAAAGTTCTCCAGCATCGCGTCACCGTGCTCGGTGTCATCCACCTCGGGGTGGAACTGGAAGCCGTAGCGCTTCAGCTTCTCGTTTCCGATCGCCGCGTTGCGGTGCTCGCCCCGATCGGGTGTCGCCTCGCTGGCGGCGTGCGCCGAGTGGCCCAGCTCGACAAACCCCGACGGCAGGACCGTGACCGAGTCGCCGTGACTCATCCAAACGGTCTCCTTGGAGGCCAGGCCGGCGAACAGCGGGCTCTTGGCGACGATGTGCAGGCGCGCGAAGCCGTATTCGCGCCGCGTGTGCTCGACCTGTCCCCCGTAGTGCTTGGCGATCTCCTGGTGGCCGAAGCAGAGACCCAGGATGGGAATCGGCAAGTCGTAGATCTCACGCGTGTAGTCGGCCATCTCACCTTGGGTGCTGAGCGCCGGGCTCCCGGAGAGGATGATGCCCTTGTAGCGGCCGAACGCTGAGACCGAATCCTGGGGATCGAGGATGTCCGCGCGCACGCCCAGGCGACGGACCTTGGCGGCGATCAGATGTGCGTACTGGCCGCCGAAATCGGCGACGGCGATGCGCTCGTGCTGCATGACGGTTGGTTCTCCGGTCGTTGCGCCTCTGCGGTTGACGAAGGCTAACCAGACGAGCGGTCATGCGTCAATGCCGCTCGCAGCCAGGATGACTTCTGCCACGGGCGGCTGGCCCGGACTGCTCATGAACGGCCGTCGTGAGGAGGCGGAGAGGACCGTGGATACAAGGCGCGCGCAGCCCGAACGACGCAGGCGTAGTAAACACTACGTCGAGGAGTGAGGGCAAGCGCAACGCGGGAGACATGGGCCTATCCGTCCCCGAGCAGGTCGTTCATGAATAGTCCGGGCCAGGTTCGCCTGCTAGGTTCGCCCGTGCCGAATTCGCTGGGGCCCCGCGGCCCCCCGCTCCTATACTGCGCGGGCAGATGATCTCGAACCGGGGGAGCCCTTGGAATCGCGCCAGTCCCACACGATCCTGCTCATCGTCATCCTGGTCGCCGCGGTGGCGATCCGCCTCGTCTTCGCCTTCGGCGTCGAGCGCGGCCTCCGCCACGAAACCCCCGAGATGCAGCTCACCGACGGCTACCACCTGATTGCCGAGAGCCTCTTGACCGGTCACGGCTACCGGCAGTTCGAATCCCACCCACCCACGCTGAACCGCCCCCCCGGCTATCCGCTCTTCCTCTATTCTCTGTTCCGCATCTTCGGGCGCGACTACGCGCTCGTCCAGATCGCTCAGGCGCTATTGGGAGCGCTCGGATGCTGGCTGCTCTACCGGCTCGGGCGCTGGGCGCACTCGGGCGAGCTGGGGCTGGTCGCCGCCGCGCTGTACGCCCTCATGCCGACGGCGGTCGAATACGCCGCCCGTCTCTACTCGGAGAACCTCTTTCTCCCCGTCGTCCTGGCGATGGCGTACTTCCTCTGCCGCGCGGTCACCGATGGGTCGCGTTTCGCCGGGTTCATGGCCGGGGCTCTGTGGGGACTGAGCCTCCTCACGCGCGGGGCCTTGATCGCGCTCCCGCTCGCGTTGCCCATCGGTCTCGCCCTGCACCCCGCGCACCGGCGGCCGTTGCGCCACTGGATGCGCTGGATGCTGCCCGCGTTGATTGGCGCGTGCCTCGTGGTCACACCGTGGGTGGCCCGCAACTGGAAGCTGACGCAAACCTTCGTGCCGGTCTCCACGTGGGGATGGGCGGCCGTCTACAACGGCATCCAGTGCTCGAAGCGCATGCTCGCCTGGGTTGACCTCGGGCGCGTCGACCAGGAGTCGAACCGGCAGCGACGCGCGATCGTGTTCGAGCGTCTCTACGGCGACGATGTGGCGCAAGCCTACGCCTCGCCGCGCGAGTACGTGCGACACGAACAGGCTGCCCGCGATCTCGTGATCGAAGAGGTCCGCGGCGATCCCCTGGGCTTCTTCGGTCGCGGCCTGATCGGGATTCCGTTCACCTGGTTCCAGACGCACAACCCGAAACTGCGCGTGATCAGCCTGGGGTTGCACTTGCCGATGATGATCCTCTTCGTGATCGGTATCGTCGCGCTGGCCCGCGGGGATCCACACGCGTCCGCGCGTCTCTGGCCGGCGCTGATCGTGATTCTCTTCGTGAATCTCTTCCAGGGATTCCTTTTCCCGCACGCGCGCTACATGGCACCGGGGGTGGCGCTCTCCCTGCTCTACTCGGGCGCGGCGCTGCTAGCGCTAGCGCGGCGCGTCCGCCGCGTGGCCTGACAGCAGCATCTCCCGGCCGCGATTCCCGGGCCGCATGACAAGCCCCAGCAGCAAGCCGCACAGGAACCCGCCGATGTGCGCGCGCCAATCGGCATTGAAGATGGAGGGCAGGATGGCGAGGATCACCAGCGGCATGTAGATGCGCCGCGCCTTCCAGCGCTGCCAGCGGGGCAGGTGGCGGTAGTGGCGCACGACGTAGCCGGCGAACGCACCGATCAACGCGTAGATGGCACCCGAAGCGCCGACGCTCATCGGCCCGCGCCCCTTCACCGCAAACGAAAGAATCGCTCCCGCCAGCCCGCCGAGCAGGTAGAGCAGATACACCTTCCGACCATAGAGGTACTCGGCGAACGCCGCCGCCGCGGCCAGCGTGAGCATGTTGGCCATCAGATGCCGCAGGTCCGCGTGGATGAAGAGCGTGGCCACGAATCCCACCGGGATGCGCCGGTCGACGAAGAGCCGGTAGAACTCCTGGGCCAGCTCGAAGACGCGCGTCGTGTAGTCCCCGCGCCAAGCCAGCATGAGGAAGAGCGCGACGACGAGGTTCACACCGAGGAGCATCTCGGTGCCCGAGAGACCCTGGCGCGGGAAGGCCACCGCGGGCAGCTCGTCGAAGGGCGTGGCGCGGGGTGTGCTGAGGCCGGCCTCTCGGCGCTCCTCTTCGCCCGACTTGCGGAAGAAGCGGTACAGCTCCAGCGAGTCGGCGCGCTGCCACACTCCGCCGGTGAGACGGAGCGAAAAGATCAGCGCGTCCGGCGGCACGCGCCCCTCGGAGACCCACGCCTCCCACTGACTCTCCGGGAACCGCAACTCGCTCCCCGAAACGCGCATCTGGACCATGTCCGCTCCCTCTGGGGGTTGCCGGTGACCCCGTGCGGATTGTCCCCCAGGGATCCGCGCGGCGCAATCGCTCGCCGGAGGTCACCGTCCTGGAGAACGGCGAACGCATGACCTAGAATGGGCGCGTTCGACATCCCGCGAACGATCCGCCGGGATGCGGAGAGAGGAGGAGAACCGTGGCCGACGTCTACGTGCACCCCAAGGGGCTCAACGAATCGGATCAGGTGGGCGAGGGTACCCGGATCTGGGCGTTCGCCCACGTGATGAAGGGCGCCGTCGTCGGGAAGCACTGCAACATCGGCGAGACGGCGTTCATCGAGACGGGAGCCGTCCTGGGGGACTACGTGACCGTGAAGAACGGCGTCAGCGTCTGGGACCGGGTCACGGTGGAGGACTACGTCTTCCTGGGCCCCAACGCGGTGCTGACCAACGACCCGCTGCCGCGCAGTCACCCCGACTACAAGGGACAGCCGGAGAAGTGGCTTCCGACGCGGCTGCGTCAGGGCGCCACGGTGGGTGCGAACGCGACCGTCATCTGCGGTCACACGCTGGGGCCCTGGTGCTTCGTGGGCGCCGGCGCCGTGGTCACCCGCGATGTCCCCGCGCACGCCCTGGTGGCGGGCAATCCGTCGCGGCGGATCGGCTGGGCGTGTCGCTGCGGGCGGCGCCTACCCGAGGACTTGCGTTGCACCGATTGCGGCCTCTCCTTCCGTCGCGAGGGCGATGGGCTCACGCCCGCCAAGTAGCCATGACGACCCCGACCGTACACGAGCATCTGATCGCCGCGCTGCGGCAGCGCCTGGGAGAGCGGGCCACGGTCGTGGATGCCGCCGCTCGCGGGAGCGAGCAGGTGTTGCTCCTGATCGACGCCGGCGAGATCGCGGGAGATCCGGACTCCGGCGGCCGCATCGTGCTGCACCTCCTCCTCGTGAGCCCTTACCCGCTCTTCTGGTGCGAGATGCCGCCCCGCGGCAAGCCGTTCGCGAGCAGTGCGCCGAGTTCGGGATTCGCCGACTGGTTGCGTCTCCACACCAGCGGCATGCGCATCGCGGACGCCTCCAGCGGCTCCTCACACCGCATCCTGCGTCTGGATCTCGTCACCCCGCCGGCCGCCGCCAAGGAGAAACACCTCGCCATCGTGCTCGATCCGCTCGCCAACGCTTCCCGCGTGCTCATCCTGGATGGGGGCGACAAGGTGCAGCAGCGGTTTCCCCCACCGATACACCGCACCCCAACGGGACGGGGCGCATCGGGCGAGTTGTACGGGGAGCCGCCGGCGGGATACAGCGAGCCATGGACCCAGCTGTTCGCGCCGTCCGGAGACGAGGCGATCGTTCAGCCGGCACGGCTCTGGTTGTGCGCGTCGCCAACGGGCAGCGTGTTCCTCAGCCCCGTCTCCGCCGCGACCGATCCCGCGGAACCGGTCACGGTGTCGGGCCCCTACCTCCCCTTCGAGGCGGCGCGGCGGGCCGGGCATCTGCTCGTCTCGAACGCGCGGCTGCGCGTGGTAGCGCGCAACGTGCGGCAGACGCTGCGCGCCGAGCGCGGGCATTTGGCGAAGCTGCGCCGGCGCATCGGTCGTGAGATCGAGGAGGCCCGCGGCGGCGGGGAGCTGCGCCGTCAGGCCGAGGCGCTGCTCGTCCATGCGTCTCAGATCCCGCGCGGCGCCGAGGAT
>JAUVTV010000003.1 GCA_030601305.1 Candidatus Eiseniibacteriota bacterium
ATGTCGCGGATACCTACCCGCCGACCGTGGCCATCCTCTACCCGGAGGGTGGCGGCCAGGCGACCCCCGCCGACACGGTGCGCGTCGCGGCGACCGATCCGGGCGGCGTGGCCTGGGTGATTCTCCTGGTCGACGGGGAGACGGCCGCGATCGACAGCTTGATGCCGTTCCAGTTCGTCTGGAGCCTCTTGCCATGGGCCGATGACGGCACCCACACGCTGACGGCGCAGGCCGGCGATCCTTCGGACAACGTGGGCACATCGTCTCCGGTGACGGTCTCGATCTTGCGCCCGCAATCCGTCCCGCTGACTGCAGCGCTCGAGATCGCCGGGTCGGGGACCCACAACGATCACGAGTTCGAGCGTCTGGCGGAGCTCGATCCGCTGATCGTCTACGAGGTGCCGAACGCGTTGCGCATCACGGTGGATACCTGCATTCGCGGCAACGGGGCGACGGTGGACCTCGTGCACAGCGGCCAGATCATGGTGGCGCGCCCGCCGGAAGGCGTCATCCGCTTCGACATCGACCACTGCATCATCCAGAACGGGAGGATGGCCGCGGCCGCCCCGCTCGTCACCTTCGGCGGCGCCCTCGAGTACCGCAAGGACACCGAGGGGTGGATCGTCAACAACACGTTCTACAGCAACGATTCCTGGTCCGCGCTCTACCTGCACCAGACCAATTCGCTGCGCAATTTCCGCATCGTCAACAACATCTTCTTCCACAACTCGAGCGGTCTGATTCGCTACGACGGCCAGTCGTTCCTCGACATCACCCACAACGACGCGGTGGGCAACGGCTTCGTCGACTTCGGAGAACATTGCGCGTGCCCCAATTCGCCGCCGGTCCCCATCTACCCGGACGGCATCGTCCTCAGCTACACGAACTTCTCGGATGACCCGCGGTTCGTGCGGATTCCCACGAAGCCGGGCCAGACGGCGGACCTCCACCTGCAGGCAACGAGCCCGTGCCGCGGGGTCGGAGAGAACGGCGAGGACTTGGGGGCGCTGCCCTACGTGCCGTAGTCCGGGGTCCACAACCCCTCGCGGAGCACGGTGAGGGATCCGTCCGCCTCCGGCCGCGCGAGGGTCGAGCCGACCCCGCAAAGCGCACCCCCATCGACCGCAAAGTCGCAGGCTTCGAGTATCTCGGGAGCCACCGCGCTCAGATCCGCCGGGGGCGGCTGACCCGAGCGATTCGCGCTCGTCGAGAGCAGCCCCCCTGCAGCGGAGGCGAGCGCGCGCAGGAAGCGCGTGCCGGGACACCGGACGGCGATCTCGCCTGAGCGAACGAGATCCCGAGGGGCGTCCGGCGCGGCGGGCAGCACGAGGGTGAGCGGGCCGGGCCACGCATTGCCGATCTGGCGGCGAGCGGCCGCGGAGACCTCTCTCACCCATGGGCCGACCTCGTCGCCACTCCCTACCAGGACGATGTACGGCCTGCCGGATGGATCCCCCTTGATGCGACGCAGCCGTTCGCGCGCCGGCCCAAGCCGCGCAACGACGTGGAGCCCGTAGAGCCCCTCGGCGGGTAGGAGCACCAGGCCGCCGGACTCGAGAACCGGGATCACGCGGCCAACTGCGGCGGCCAGATCCCGTTCTTCGCTCTCCTTCAGGGAACAGATGTGTGGCACGAGCGCAACCTCCAGCTCCATCGCTCCAGCTCCACCTCCAGCCCGACCTCCAGCTCCACCGCTTGCGCGCGGGATCGCGAGTCCCTAGCATTGCGCCAGGATCGTCACGTGACGGGGGGCGTACCGATGACCGAACAACCATTCCCGGAGGAGAGCGGGCGCGTCAAGCCCAAGCCCATCGAGATGGGCATGAGCGTCTCGGCCTTGATGGACACCACCTTCCTCGGATCGACCGCCGGCGTGTTGGCGAAGGGCGCGCGACTTCTGACCGAGCAGGTCTACCGGCACCCGGGATCCGTGGTGGGACTCAGCGTGGACGCCACCCTGACCCCGGGCGGCGCGGCCGTCGCCGCGCTCGCGCCGCTGCTCCGTGGCGGCTTCGTCGACTGGCTGGCCGTGACCGGCATCAACCTCTACTACGACGCCCTCCACTCGCTCGACCAGCCCCTGCTGCGCACCGTTCCCCCGGATGATCCGGATGTCGCCGAGTGCGGCGGGGGGGGCATCTACATACGGACGCGGGATCGCGAGGCAGCCGAAGCAACCTTGCGCGAGATCCTCTCCGGTCCCGACTTCCAGCAACCCATGGGATCGGCCAAGGTGCACGACCTCCTCGGCCGACAGCTTCGTGTGCGCGAGAAGGCCGCGGGCGTGGAATTCCCGGGTCTCCTCTCGACGGCGCACGAACTCGGCGTGCCGGTCTACAATGCGTCGCCCGCCGACAGCCCGTTGGGTTCGCTTATCGCCGATCTCGCGCGGGTGGGCAACCGGTTGTTGCCGGATACCAACGCGGATCTCAATCACGCCGCCGCGATCTTGAACGCGACCTGCAAGGACGGGGAGCCGGCCGTCGCATGGTGCGTGGGACGCGGCTCGGCATCCAACTTCGTGCTCGGGATTCCGCAACACCTGCGGCGAATCCTGGGCCCCAGCGTGCGCGCGACCTACGCGCTCCGGCTGCGCATGGCCGGGTGCGGGCACGCCCTGCCGGTGGCGCCCTGCGAGTCGGTGCGGGAAGCGGGGTCGGGATCGCCGCCCATGCACAGCGAGGGCGCGGGAACGCGGGAGGAAACCGTCGATCTGATGCTCTCGACCGACCTCAGCATCGCCGTGCCGCTCTTGGTTGCCTATCTCGTGGATCGCACGTCACCCCGGCCGCCCAAACGGCTGGGTCACCGCCGCGACGATCACCTCGACCGCCTGCGGCAGGATCACCTGCAGGCGACGCTGAAGAAGCCACACTAGAGGCCCGTGGCCGAAATGCTCCGGGCGGCTTGAGCTGAGGCGGGCGCTCACACCTTCTCGCCGCGCTCCATGCGGTGCTTGAAATCGTCGAGCCTGCGCACCAGCGAGGCGTCCGAGAGCGCCAGGATCTGCGCCGCCAGGATGGCCGCGTTCTTCGCGCCGGCCTTCCCCACGGCCAGCGTCGGCACCGGCACGCCGGCGGGCATCTGGACCATGGAGAGGAGCGCGTCCTGGCCCTCGAGGGGCGAACCGCACAAGGGCACCCCGATCACCGGCAACGTGGTGAGCGAGGCGAGAACCCCCGGGAGGTGTGCGGCCATACCCGCCCCGGCGATGAGGACCTTGAGACCTCGCTTGCGAGCGTTGCGGGCGTAGGTCTCCGTCGTCTCGGGCTGCCTGTGGGCGGAGAACATGTGCGTCTCGAACGGGATGCCGAAGCGCTCCAAGGGGAGCGCGCACTCCGCCCTCACTGACTCGTCCGGGGTGCTCGCGTAGATGGCGCCCACCTGCGGCTTGCCGCTCTTCCGATCCCCGATCGCCTTGACCGCTCGCTTCGCGGAGCGGGACGCCTTGCGGGCATCCTTCTTTCCCCGCGCCTTCGATACTCTGGGCATACTCGTTCCCCCTGGTCCTGGGCCTCGTTCCGGCTCCGCCGTCGACTTCGCCGCGCGCGACCTCACCGATTCTCAAGCGTCTGCAACCCGCGCCACGCGATGTCGTGCCTGAAGAACGCCGTCTCGAACTCGATCACCGATACCGCCTCGTAGCCGCGGCGCAAGGCGGCCGGGAGCGACGCACCCACGCCAACGACATTCAGCACGCGCCCCCCGGCAGTGACAACCTGTTCGTCCTTCCGCCGCGTGCCGGCGTGGAACACGTGCGCACCGGGCAGTTCCCGTGCCTTGTCCACGCCGCGGATGACAAACCCCTTCCGATAGGAACCTGGATAGCCGCCCGCGGCGACGACGATGCAGACCGCGGTACGCCCATCGTGGGCGAGGTCGGGCAGGGCGCGATCCCGGGGCAGAGGGTCGGCCGCCTCCCACAGCGACTCCAGCAGGTCCCCATCCAGGATCGGCACGACCGCCTGGGTCTCCGGGTCGCCGAAGCGGCAGTTGAACTCGACCACCTTGGGGCGGCCGTCGTGGATCATCAACCCCGCATACAGGAGCCCGGTGTACGGGCGATCCTCGCGCGCCATCGCGAGCAGCGTGGGCTCGATGACTTCGCGCCGCACGCGCTCGGCAAGCGCCTCGTTCCAGGTCGCCACGGGGGCGTAGGCGCCCATGCCGCCCGTGTTCGGTCCCCGGTCACCATCCTGCACCCGCTTGTAGTCCTGCGACGGCGGCAGCAACGCGTAGCGTTCTCCCGAGGCAATCGCAAACACGCTCATCTCCTCGCCCTCGAGATACTCCTCGAAGACGACGCGATTGCCGGCGTCCCCGAAGCGCTTGTCCACCATGATTGCCTCGACCGCCGCCGTTGCCTCCTCGCGGCTCTGCACGATGAGAGCCCCCTTCCCGGCGGCCAGGCCGTCGGCCTTGATGACGTGTGGGTAGCTGATCTGGCCCGCGAGCTCGCGCGCGCGCGCGGCGCTGCCGACGACCTCGAAGCCGGCCGTGGGAATGCCATGGCGACGCATCAGGTCCTTGGCGAAGACCTTGCTTCCCTCGAGGGCCGCCGCCTTGGCGGAAGGGCCGAAGACGCGCACCCCGGCCTCGCGCAGCGCGTCGGCCAGCCCATCGACGAGCGGCGCCTCCGGGCCGACGACCACGAGGTCGACGCCCTCGCGGCGCGCGAAATCGATCACCATTCCGTGATCGCCGGCGTCTCCCTCCACGACCTCGCCCAGCTCGGAGAGTCCCGGGTTTCCGGGGAGGCCGATAAGCGCGATGGATGCCTGTGCCCTCTGGAGCGCCCAGGCGAGAGCGTGCTCTCTGCCACCGGAGCCGATGATGAGAACCTTCATGCCGATTGCCTCCCCGCGTTCGGGCTCTCAGCCCGTGGCAGAAGTCATCCGGACTGCTAGCCCGAACTATTCATGAGCGACCTGCTCGGGGGACGGATAGGCCCCTGTCTCCTGCGTTGCGCTGGCCCTCACTCCTCGACGTAGTGTCTACTACGCCTGCGTCGTTCGGGCTGCGCGCGCCTTGTATCCACGGGCCTCTCCGCCTCCTCACGACGGCCGCTCATGAATAGTCCGGTCTAGGGTTTCGCGCCGAGGAGTTCCTCGAGCAGCGCTCTGGCTATCTCCGGGTGCGCCCGGCCCTGAGAGCGCTTCATCAGCTGCCCCATGAGGAACTCCAGCACCGCGGTCTTCCCCTTCCGGTAGTCTGCAACCTCTTGGGGATGCGTCTCAAGCAGCGCGATCACCCAAGCTCGCAGCTGGGTGTCATCCTCGACCTGCACCCAGCCGCGCGAACGGATGATCGCCTCCGGCGCCTCCCCGCTGGCAAGCATCTCCGCGAGCACCTGCTTGATCAGCTTGCTGCTCAGCGTTCCCTTCGCACGCAACCCGGCGAGATCGGCCAGCGCCTGTGGCCGGATCGGGCACGCGGTCACCTCCAGCTTGTGTTCGTGCAGCAGACCCAGGAGTTCCGATCCAACCAGATTGGCTGCGATCTGCGCATCCGGGGCCCGCGCGGCCACCGCCTCGAAATAGTCTGCCAGCTCACGCGTCGCCGTCAACAGACGTGCATCGTACGGGCGGATGCCGTACTGGGTCACGAGGCGTGCCCGCCGCCGGTCGGGCATCTCGGGCAAGCTCCTTTCGATCGCGGCGATCCAGTCCGGATCCAGGATGAGCGGTGGCAGGTCGGGCTCGGGGAAGTAGCGGTAGTCGTGCTCCGCCTCCTTGTCGCGCATCGCGTGCGTCCGCCCGCCGGCCGGATCCCACCGGCGCGTCTCGCGGGAGACGGTCTCGCCCCGTCGCAGCCGAGCCACCTGCCGTGTGATCTCGGCTGCCAGGGCGCGCTCGACGTGACGGAAGGAGTTGAGATTCTTCAGCTCCGCCGGTGTACCGAGCCGCTCCTCGCCGGCCGGCCGCACGGAGATGTTCACGTCGCAGCGCAGCCCGCCCTTCTCCATGTCGGCGTCACTGACCGCGCAGTACTGCAGAATCTGCTTGAGGCGAACAAGGTAAGCACGTGCCTCTCCAGGGGTTCTCAGATCCGGAACCGAGACGATCTCGAGAAGCGGCGTACCGCAGCGGTTGAAATCCACCCGCGTCGTGCGCTCACCGGACCGCTCGGGATGCTGCGAACGGCCGGCATCCTCCTCGAGGTGCATGCGCACCAGGCGGATCGACCGGCTGCCTTCGGTCGTCTCGATCTCGAGCGCACCGCCGGTCACGATCGGCTCGGCGTACTGCGTGATCTGGTAGCCCTTGGGAAGATCGGGATAGAAGTAGCTCTTCCGCGCCCAGGAGGAGTGCGCCCGAACGGTTGCGCCCACCGCGAGTCCCAGGCGCACCGCCAGCTCCGCTGCGCGGCGGTTGGCGACGGGAAGGGCGCCGGGGTGACCCAGGCAAACCGGGCAGACACAGCTGTTGGGCGGAGCCTCGAACGCCGCGGGGCACGCGCAGAACATCTTCGTCGCCGTCTTCAGCTGCGCGTGGACCTCGAGTCCGATGACTGCCTCGTAGGTCACGTCTGCTTCTCCTCTCAGACCGGCAGGCACGGTCACCCCTCCGGCAACGGCAGCGGCTCGCCGCCATCGAAGCGATGCACCAGACCGAGCAACAGGTCCTCCCCACCGAGCGGTCCGCAAAGCTGGGCCCCCAGCGGCAGTCCGGCGGGATTGCGGCCCACGGGAAATGCGACCGCCGGCCATCCGGTGAGATTGGCGCCGATCGTGAAGACGTCGCATAGGTACATGGCGAGCGGATCGCCAAGCTTCTCACCCAGGCGGAAGGCGGGCGTCGGGGTGGTGGGCATGAGGAGCGCATCGACGCATTGAAGCACCTCCGCGTACGCCGCGCGCAGCGCCAGGCGGGCGCGCGCGGCGCGCGCGTAGTAGGCCGCGCGATAGCCGGCGCTGAGGACGTAGGTCCCCAGCAGGATGCGGCGCTTGACCTCGGGACCGAAGCCCGCTCCCCGTGTGGCGGCGTAGAGGACATCGACGCTCGCGACGCCTGCCGCGCGCGGTCCGTAGCGCACCCCGTCGTAGCGGGCGAGGTTGGTGGATGCCTCTGCATTCGCCAGGATGTGGTAGGTGGCAACGGCCCAGCTCGGATCGGGCAGCGCAACGTCGACCAAACGCGCGCCCAGCTTCGCGAAGCGCGCGCAACAGCGATCGAAACCCGCGCGCACATCCGCATCGAGCCCGGCGGCGAGCCAGGACCGGGGCACGCCCAGGCGCACGTCACGCGGCGGTTGGCTCCACGCCTCGACGTCGACCGGGGCGCCATCTTCCCGACTCGTTGCATCGTGCGGGTCGACGCCACGGATCGCGTTGTAGAGGGCCGCGCAGTCGCGGGCCGTGCGGGCCATCGGTGCGATCTGGTCGAGCGAGGAGCCGAAAGCGATCAGTCCGTAGCGGGAGACGCTGCCGTACTGCGGCTTGAGTGCGACGAGGCCGCAGAAGGCCGCCGGCTGCCGCACCGACCCCCCCGTGTCGCTTCCCAACGCGCCGAGCGCCAGGCCGCCGGCGATCGCGGCGGCACAGCCGCCGCTCGAGCCACCGGGGACGCGGCCGGTGTCGTAGGGGTTCCGCGCGGCGCCGTAGGCGCTGTACTCGTTGGATGAGCCCATGGCGAACTCGTCCAGGTTGGCCTTCCCGATCACGATGGCTCCCGACGCTTCGAGGCGCTCCACGGCCGTCGCGGTGTAGACCGGGCGGAAGCCCTTGAGGATGCGGCTCCCGGCGGTCGTGGGATGCCCGGCCAGGGAGATGTTGTCCTTGACGGCGACGGGGACGCCGGTCAGGGGTCCCGGCCAGTCGCCGGCATCCAGGCGCCTCTGGAGCTCCCGCGCCCGGCTGCGCGCGCCTTCATCGAAGACGTGAAGCAAAGCGCCTAACTCATCGTTTCGTTTCCGGATACGATCGAGATACGGTTCGATCACCTCCGGCAGGCGAAGCGCGCCGTTCCGCAGCGCGGCGGTCAGCGCGCTCACGGTGCCCGGCGCACCCCTCATGTCCCCTCCCCACGCTTGAGCGGACGTCTCACGACCGCGGGCACACAGAAATGTTTGCCGTCGTGTGCGGGAGCGTTTCGCAGGGCGTCTTCGCGGGAGATGCCCGCGCGGGGCTCATCTTCGCGGAGGCGGGAGGGTGGCGGCGGGGGGTCGGGGGGCGCGATCTCCGTCTCCACTTCGTCCAGGCACGCCATGTACGCCAGGATGCACCCGATGTCGCACCGCAGCGCGGCCCGCTCCTCGGGCGTCACGTCCAGGCGGGCGAGCCGGCAGAGATGACCGATCTCCTCGGCCGACAGCGGCGCATCCTCGGATCGTTCTCGGCTCATGCACCACCTTCTGCGCTGCCTCGCCTAGTCCTCCCACTCGAGGTAGGCACTCACCACCTTGCGCGTCTGACCCGCGTGAAACCGGACCGTCACGCGCGCGGTCTGCCCCTGTCCATCGGCGGCCACGACGAGGCCGGGCCCGAACGTCGCGTGGAAGACGCGGCGGCCGACCATCGGGTGATCAAGCGAATCGGTCTCGCCCCACGAGTGCGCGGCGCCAGCACCCGACACGCGCGAAGCCCCTGCCCCGGATCGCCCGGTCCGGGATGCCGAAGGCCGTCGCGGGGCCACCGCCCAGCGATTCGATTGCAGCTCGGTCTCCTCGTAGAGCTGTGGATCGACCTCGCCCACGAAACGACTCACCCCACCGGCAGCGGCATTCACGCGCCGCCGCATGAGGCAGCCCGAGAGCGTGAGCTGGTCACGCGCGCGCGTGCAGGCCACGTAGAACAGACGGCGCTCCTCCTCCATCCCCTCCCGACCGTCGAGCGCCGAGACGTGCGGAAAGAGCCCCTCCTCCAGCCCGGCCACGAACACCATAGGAAACTCGAGACCCTTGGCATTGTGCGCGGTCATGAGCGTCACGCGTTCGGTCTGCTCGTCGAGGTTGTCGAGGCTCGTCAGGAGACTGACCTGGTCGAGGTACTCAGGTAAGCCCCCGCCGTGCGAGCTGCTGAAGAGACGCGCCCCCTCGAGAAGCTCATCCAGGTTGGCCCGCCGATCCTCCCAGTCGCCGCCCTGCGCCTCGAGATACGCGTGGTAACCCGACCACTCGATGATCTCGTGGAGGAGGACCTCCGGCGGCTCACCCAGCCGCTTGCCCCACGCCAACATGGCCTGGCCGAACGCCTCGAGGTTTTGACGCGCCTTGCCCCGGGCCTTGGCCAGTCCGTCGGCCGCCACCGCGAGCGGCGTCGCCCCCCGCTCCCGCGCCGCTTCCAGCAGCGCGGCCACCGTTGTGTCCCCGATTCCCCGCCGCGGCACGGACAGGGCCCGGCGCAGGCTCACCCCATCCGCGGGGTTGTTCAGGACGCGCAGGTAGCTGAGCAGGTCCTTCACCTCGCGCCGCTGGTAGAAGTAGACCCCGCCGACGAGAACATACGGAACGCCGCTGCGCAGGAAGGCCTCCTCCAGGGCGCGCGACTGCGCGTGCGTGCGGTAGAAGATCGAGATGTGGCCGTAGGCGCGTCGCCCCCCGTCAACCGCGCGCGCGATGCGGCGCACGATCTCCTCGGCTTCCTCGTCCTCATCGGTGGCCAGGAAGAATTCCGGCAACGGGCCGCCTTCGCGCTCGGTCCACAACTCCTTGGACCAGCGCGATTCGTTGTTGCGAATGACCGCGTTCGCGAAGGCGAGAATCGATTTCGTCGAGCGGTAGTTCTGCTCCATGCGCAGCACGGTCGCGTCGGGGAAGTGCCGCCGGAAGTCGATGATGTTGGTCACGTCCGCGCCGCGCCAGCCGTAGATCGACTGATCGTCGTCGCCGACGACGAAGATGTTGCGGTTCGCGCGGGCGAGGCGTTCGACGATCCGGAATTGCACGTGGTTCGTGTCCTGGTACTCGTCCACGAGGACGTGACGAAAGCGCCGTCCATAGGCGTCCGCGATCGCGGGGTGCGCGGTGAGCAGCTTGTGCGCCCCGAGGAGCAGATCGTCGAAGTCGACCGCATTCTGGCGCCGGAGCGCCTCCTCATAGGCCGCGTAAATCTTGGCGGCGACCTTCTGCGCCGGCGTGCGCGCCTCGCTCGCCGCCTGGGCGGCATCCAACCCGCGGCCCTTGGTCCGGCTGATGATGCCCAGCACATCGCGCGCGCGCCGCGGCTGCTCCTCGAAGCCCTCCCCCTTGAGTAGACGGCGCACGAGAGAGACCTGGTCATCCGCATCGAACACGCTCAGCCCCGGGCGGTAGCCGGCCTCGCGTGCGTGACGCCGCAACATGCGCAAGCAGATCGAGTGAAAGGTCCCGATCCACAGACCGTGCACCTCGCGGGCGAGCAGGCGCCCTATGCGAGAGGCCATCTCGCCGGCCGCCTTGTTGGTGAACGTGAGCGCGAGGATCTCTTCGGGCGCGACGCCGCAGTGGTGCACCAGGTGCGTGATGCGGCGGGTGAGCACGCGCGTCTTCCCGCTCCCGGCCCCGGCAAGGAGCAGGAGGGGACCTCCCGTGTGCACCACCGCCTCCTGCTGCACGGGGTTCAGGTCACGCAGAGCGGCGTTCCCGGTGACGTGGGCATCCTCGATCATGATGAGCTATTCATACTCGAAGTAGCAGCGAAGATCGAGGCTGTAGATGTCGTTGTATCCGGGCCGCGACTCGCGGTCGCGGACCATGCCGGCCCGCAGGTAGAGTATGCGGCTCAGGCGATACTGCAGGGAGAGCTCCCAGTTGGTCCCCTCGTAGACGCCCAGCGTGTAGTTGCCGGTGAGCTGCGGCGTGATCATCTGCTGGAGGCGGACGCGGCGCGGGCGCCACAGGTCGTCGCCGGTCCCCGTCTCGATGGCGACACTCGTCCGCATGGGGATCTGATCGTTGACGCTCAATTCGATGCGGCGAAAGATCTCGTTGAAGAGCACGCCCTGCGTCTCCTGACCCAGGCGCTGTGTCTGGAAGTGGCCGGTCTCGGTGAGGAAGCGGCCGTAGCTGAGAAGCGTGGCGATCTCCTCCGGGCTGTAAGGAGGATCCGAGGTGAGCGTGATCTGGAGTTCGTCGGGCTTCCCCTCCACGCGCACCTCGACGCGCACGTTCCCGGCGGCCCCACTGGCAGTCGTGTCCGCCAGCATCACGTAGGTCTCCCCGTCGATCAGCACGGTCACCTCGGGTCCCGTCACCGACTCGCGGAGATCGACGGTCCCGTCGCGGATGGTGAAGTTGTTGTTGAAGAGCCGGTACGTGCCCCCGAGGATCTTGAGATTGCCGCTCGCGTTCCAGCGGGGTGCGCGGTAGGTGACGTGCATCTGCCCCTCGCCCAGGTCGACCTGCGCGTTGGTCTGGCTCACGCGGATGCGGTCGGGAATCACCACGTCGAGGTCCACCTCCCAAGGGAGTTCGCGCTCCGCCCCCCCACCACCACCGCCTCCGAGGTCCGGGGTCATCGTTCCGGCAAGCACTTCCACCCGGCCGATCAGGCGTCCCGTGAATCCCGGGTCGTCCTCGCTGCGCCGCGTGGAGATGCGGATGTCGTCGGCGGTCGCGATGAACTCGTACTGACCGTGCTCGAAGATACGGATGTTGTGGGCCCGGGCCTGCAGATCGATCTCGCGATCACGGTTGATGCTGCCCGTGGCGGTGATCGTCCCCTTGGGACCCGAGCGCGCCTCGAAAGCGCGCAGCTCGAGACCTGCCGAGCTGAGCACGGCGTCAGCGCGGGCCTCGTAGACCCGCTCGCTGCGCCCGGGGACGCGGAACCCTCCGTCCGTGAGTTGCAGGCGACCGCTGATGTCCGGCCGCGTGCCATCGCCGAAGAGGCGCAAGTCGCCGCTCACCCGGCCGGTGGCGTCGGGAACCCAGCGGGTGCAACCGGCGAGGGGTGCCACGCCGAGATTGCGGATCTGCGAGGTGATCGCCACCGGTCGCGTGAGCGGCTCGGCCCGGAACGGCAGGAGGCGCAGGGCAAACGGGTAGGTCCCTTCCACCCAACTCCGGTCGTCTCCCACGGTCACACCCAGCCAGTCGATCCCGATCTGCTCACCCGCGTAACGCAGATCCAAGGTGAGCTCGCCCGCGTGAACCCCCGCGACGCTTAGCGAGTCGACGCTCCCTTCGAACGCCAGGATCGGCTCTCCCGGCGTGCCCTCCACCTCGAGGACCGCGGCCAGCTCTCCGCCCAATCCCCCGGCACCGGCCGTGGCGGGCCCCAGATCCCACGGGGCCACGATGCGAATGGGCACCGGCCGGCCGCCGACCTCGCGCCAGAGAGCCACCGCGCGCCTTTCATTCCCTCCCCTTCCGAGACCGAACACGGCCCCCCAGCGGGCCAGATCGAGTCGTTCGACCTCAATGCGACCGCTCCACGAACTCGTGCTCAGGCGATCGATGAGCGAGGTCCCGTCGTCGCCGGCGCCGAGCAGGGAGAGCAGCGAGCGATCGGGCACGAAGCGCAGGTAGGGCAGATTCACTTCGTGCTGCGCACTCTGCAGCGTGACCGGCCCCACGGTGAGCACGCTGTCGACCCACCCCGCCTGGAGGCTGACCCGCCCCAGATCGAAGCGCCCCGCGACCAGGCTGTCCGCCTCGAACCGCAGGGTCATGTACGGATCGGGCAGCGCTCCGTTGATCCGGAGGCGGAGGCTGGAGGTCCCCCCCCAATGCCGATTGGGTCCCAGAATGCCGGCGAAATCCGCGGTCCGCAAGCTGTCCACCGTGAGACTGGCTTCGATGGCGCCGGTGGAGCGCACCCAGATGCCCCCCGCGCGGAGCCGCGCCCCGTTGCTCGCGAGATGCAGCGAGTCGGCCCGCAGTGTGTCGGGAGACCACGCGAAGCGAAACGGCTTCTCCAGCCGCCAGTCCCCTACGCGTGGCGACAGCAGGCTGCCGCGATCGACAACCAGGCGGCCCGCGGGATCGAGACGTGCCTCCAGGTGCACGTCCTCCTCCTTCACACGCAGATCCGACGTGAACGAGAGCCACTCGTTCCAGCGCGAGATGCGCGCGCTCACCCGCGCTGTCTCGCCGCCCTCCCGGCGCAGGCCCCAGAGGTCGGCCGTCGCCGATCCGCGCAGATCGCGCGGCCAGAAGAGCAGCGAACCCACCGTGAGGAGATCGGCACGCCAGGCCCCGCGCGACATCCCTTCCGCGCGCAGGGCGCCCTCGAGCACCGGATCCGTGCGCGGCCCTCCGAGGTGCACCTGGCCGGAAACGCGGCCGCTCAGGCCCGCCCGCCAGCGTTCGGGCAGCACGTCTACGGAAACCGAATCGAGTTCGGCGATCCCATCCGCCTGCCCGTCTCCCAGCGGCCAGATCCCGCGGGCGCGCAGCTCGCCCGAGCCGGCGCTGACGTGGAGGCTGTCGACCTCGATCGATTCGTCAAAGCGCACCGTGCCGCGGAAGTCGATCTCGCCTAGCCCTAAATCCCACGGCCGGGCCCCGCGCAGCCGCACACGTCCCGTCACGCTCGGAGACCCACGCTCGGGCAGATGGACCGTGGCACTGCCGGCACCCTCGATGGGGGCGCGCACGGGGAGCGGTGACAACCAGGGCAGCCACGCGCTGTGGAGATCCAATCCCACCCAATCCGCGGACAGGCTGAGTTCGCGGGCGCCCGACATGTAGGCCCCCTCCCCGCGCACGCGCCCGGCGTCGGCGCGGATCACCACGGTGTCGAACCTGAGGCTTCCGGGAGCGATGGTGAGCAGCGCCGAACACTCGCTGCACGCCTCGCCCAGCAGCCTCCCGGCCAGGACGAAGTCGATGTCCACCGCATCGGGGCGCCACGTGAGTTGGACACCGCCGGACAGCGAATCGCCCGGTTCAATGACCAGAGCGGGGAGCAGGTGCCGGCTGATGAGCAAGGGATCGAGCCGCTCGAGGGCCGCATCGACGCGCAGCGGCTGAGCGGTCTCCGCAGGGTCGTAGGTGGCGTGAAAGACACCCCGCACGCGATCGCCGGAAACGGTGAGCCCGTGGAGCTCACCCTTCCCCGCGCGCCAGTGCAGGCGCGCGTCGCTGAAGTGGGCGAGGATCCGCTCGCCCGGGATCGAGACGGATGCCTCGCGAATCAGGAAGATGAGCTCCTGCCGCACAAGGGTGAGTTCGGAGCGGAGCAGTCCCCCGTGGGCCACGACGCCGGCGCTGTCCACGATTGCCACCGGAGCCAGCCTGAGCTGCCGCACGGTGATGCGGGGAAGCCCCCATGGCAGCCGGAGACCGGGGAGCGTGCTCGGCGCGTCGTGTTCTTCGCGCTCTCCTTCCTTGTCCTGGCCGCGCAGGCCACGGAGACCGGGCAGGAAGATGGAGAGGGGGGTCGCCTCGAGCCGGTAGATGCGGATCTCGCCGGTCAGCGCGGCTATCGGTGACCAGGTGGCGGAGAGATGGTCGGCGCGTCCCACCCGATGCCAAACGCCGCCGGTATCGCGCGCCTCGAGTTCCACCCCGACCAGGATGAAGCCGCCGACGTCGAGGCGCCTGACGTCCTCGACGCCGAGGCGATACCCCTCGCCGAGCAGCTCACGCACCTGCACGTCCAGCACCCACGCGCGGATGGGGGGCACCTTGAAGAGTAGATAGGGACCGAACAGGACGAGGGCAAAGAGCAGGCCGACGCTGGCCACGGAGACCGCCCACGGCGTCCAGCGCCACCGCCTCGTCGGCTCGGCTTTCGCGTCACGTGCGTCCATGGACCTCACCTAGAACGCCTGACCCAGGCTGAAGTGCAGTTCCGAATCCCGTTTGTAGTGGTCGCGCGCCCCGCGACCCATCTTCCGGCCGTAGTCGAGGCGCACCGGCCCCACCGGCGTAGCAAAGCGCACGCCAAACCCCAGGGTGTGCGCGGCATCCAGCTCGGAGTAGGTCGATCGCGTCCACCCCTCGATCCAGTGGGCCCAGGACAGGTCGCGGATATCGGCCCAGACGTTCCCCGCATCGTAGAAGATCGCCCCGCCGAACTTCCAGAAGAGCAAGAAGCGCAACTCGATGTTGAGGAGCAGCGAGGTCGTCCCCCCCGTCGTTCCGCCCTCGGTCTGCGGCCCCAGGCTCCTTTCAGCATAGCCCCTCACCGTGGTCGCGCCACCGGCGAAGAAGCGATCGTCGTAGGGGATGCGATCGAGGCGCGAGGTGCCCGGCGGCTGTCCGTTGTCGCCGATGGGGTGCACGTACCCGCCGCGGAGGCGGTAGGCCCACGTGAACCCCTCGCCCACGGGCACGTAGCGCGAGTAGCTGGCGGTCCAGCGCACGAAAGAGACTTGACCTCCGAGGAGACCACCGGCGTGCTCGCTCTTGAACTGCGCGAAGTGCCCTTTGTGCGGGTCGAGGATGAAGTCGCGGCGATCCTCGAGGAGCGAGACCGAGATCCGCCGTGTAACGTACGCCTTGGAGTCGATGCCGGTCGAATCCTCCTTGGTCCATCGATTCTCCAGCGACCCGATGAGCCTGAGGTAGCGCGACAGCTCCCACCCGGCGAACATGCCGATTTCGAAGATGTACTCGTCGGGGGTCGGAGCGGTGAGCGACCAGCGCTTGAAGCTGTAGCGGGACCGGAGCTGCCAGCGCGTGGGAGTGTTCAGAAGCCAAGGTGCGCCGTAGATGAAGATCAGGTTCCACTCCTCGGGCTGGCGAAAGCGTTGGTCGGGCGGATCGCGGAACGAGTACGAGATGTCCGCCTGCGCGCGCAACAGACGCGCGAGGCCCCCCAGGTTGTTGTACTGCCAGTCCCCCGATAGACGGATGCGATCGTTCGAGGTATATCCCAGACCGAAGCCGTACGAGCCGGGAGGTCGCTCGACCACGTCGAGCGTGAGGTCGACCTCGACCTCGCGCGGCGGCTCCGTGAGACGGCGCCGCTCCTGATAGGTCGGCTCGATGCGCACGCTGCGGAAGAGGCCCAGGTCGTAGAGCCGCTCCTGGGTTCGCGCGGCGCGGGAGATGCGGAAGATCTCGCCCGTCTTGAGCACGAGCTCGCGCCGCACGATGGGCTCTCGCGTGCGCGTGAGCCCGGCGATTTCGATCTCACCGAGGCGCACCAGGGGGCCCATCGTCACGTGGTAGCGAACCCGCGCGGAGTCCTCACGAACCCTCGTCTCGCGCGTCATCTCCGCCAGCGCGTGGCCCATCTCGTGACACGCTTCCAGCAGACGGTTCTCGTCGCGCGCGAGCTGGTGCTCCATGAGCGGCTCGCCGGGCCGGACCTTGATCTTCTCGCGGAGTCTGGCGGCATCCTCCCCACCCGGTCCCACCAGCTCCGCACCGGCGACGTAGACGTGCGCGCCCTCCGTGACTTGGATCTCGATGTCCACCCAGTCGCGTGATCGGTAGCGGACGGTGGCCTCATCGATGCGCGCGAAGATGAAGCCCTCGTTGTGGTAGAGGGTCAGAACGCGGGCGAGATCGGATTCGAGATGGTCGGGCCCGTAGAAGTAGTTCTTCTGGAACGGCTTCCACCAGACCTTCTGCCGCAGCCGCATTTCCCTGCGGACCTTGCTCGGCGAGATCTGCTCGGCCCCCTGGACGAAGATGCGCCGCACGCGGGGAGGCTCCGTCTGCGCTGCGCTTGTCGCGGCCCCGACCGCCAAGAGGAACAGGCCGACCGCGAGGGTCCTGGAGATGCGCCCCGAAACTCGCGCTCTGCAGTTCACCCGCTCCTCCGGGGGTGCCGGGATCCGGCGCGCCGAACGTACTGCTCGGCCGCTGGCCGTGCCGTGGCGTCCGCGGCGAGAATCTCCTCCAGTGTGGGATCGGCCGTGGGCGTGTGGTCTGAGAGCACGTCCGTGAGCCCCATGGGGATGTCGGGGAACGAGATGCGGCCGGCGAGGAATGCCGCCACCAGGACCTCGTCGGCGGCGTTGAGCACTGCCGGCGCCGTGCCGCCGGCACGCGCCGCCTGCCTGGCGAGGGACAGGCAGGGGAAGCGCTCGACGTCTGGCGCATGGAACGTGAGTGGATCCAGTGACGTCAGATCGCAGCGCGGAACGGCCGGCTCCCAGCGTTCGGGATGCGAAATAGCAAGCTGGATGGGCAAGCGCATGTCCGGACAGGAGAGTTGTGCCAGCAGCGAGCCGTCGCGCATCTCGATGAGCCCGTGGACGATCGACTCCGGGTGAATCCACACGGCGAGGCGCTCCATCGGCAGACCGAAGAGCCAGTGGGCCTCGATGAGCTCCATCCCCTTGTTGAGCATCGTGGCCGAATCGACGGTGATGCGCGGGCCCATGTTCCAGGTGGGATGTGCCAGCGCCTCCTCGGGCGTCACCTTCGAGAGCGCTTCCGCGTCGAGCGTTCGGAAGGGACCGCCCGAAGCGGTCAGGATGATGCGTTCCAGCTCACCGGGAGCGCGTCCGGCGAGACACTGGTGAATCGCGCTGTGCTCGCTGTCCACGGGGATCAGCTCCCCGCCGTGCGCATCGCGCGTGGCGATGAGGAGTTCGCCGGCCATGACCAGCGACTCCTTGTTGGCCAGCGCCAGACGGCGCCCCGCGGCGAGCGTCGCCAGGCTGGGCGATAGGCCCGCCGCGCCGACGATACCGTTGACGACGACGGCGGCGCCCGGCCAGGTCGCGGCCCTCGTGAGTGCGTCCGGGCCGGTGAGGATCTCGCCGCCCCAGCGGGCGCCCACCGCGCTGCGGAACCCGCGCAGCGGCTCTCCGTCCGGGAGGGCGACGACCTCGGGGTGGTGCTCGGTGGCCTGACGCGCCAAGCGGGATCCCTGGCGGTGAGCGCTCAGGCCAACGACGCGGATGCGCTCCGGGTGCCGCTTGGCCACCTCGAGGGTCAGCCGCCCGATGGTCCCGGTTGATCCGAGCACCACGAGCCCGATTCGTCCGCGCCTTGCCTTCGCCACGCCGCACCCTCTCGTCGCCGCCCACCGGCCCCCGTTCGGGACGGCGGGTTCGCGCTATGCGAACAGAACGAGGTAAGTGTAGAGAACAGGCGCCACAAAGTGAAGGTTATCGAATCGGTCGAGGGCTCCGCCGTGCCCCGGGATGAGGGCGGAGGAGTCCTTGATCTGAGACTCCCGCTTCCAAAGCGACTCGACCAGGTCGCCGGCCTGCCCCAGCGTGCCGGCGATTGCCCCGAATCCGATGGCGGCCGGCAGATCGAGGAAGTCGGCGAACCAGGCCCGGCACACGATCGCGGCCAGCAAGGCGCCTAGCAAGCCGCCGAAGAACCCCTCCCACGTTTTCTTAGGGCTGATCCGCGGCCACAGCGGACGGCGCCCGAACGCGCGCCCGAAGGCGTAGGCGCACGTGTCACACAGGAAGACGACCGCGTACGTCATGTAGACCGCCTCGGCACCGTGCGGCAGGCTGCGCATGCGGATGAGGAAGGCGGGCAGGAGTCCCACGTAGAGCATGCCCAGGACCAGATGGCCGGCGCGCAGGAGGGCCCGGCCGTCCGCGTGGCGCAGGAGGACCGGTAAGCTCAGCACGAGGAACAGGGTCAGAAAGAGCGCCAGACGTTCGGGGCGATCCTCCAGGCCGCCCTGAAGGGTCCCCAGAACGCCGGCCATGACCAGCACCAGGTCCGCCCCGCCGGTCAGCGACTTGCCGAGACGCCACCATTCCCACGCACCGACCGCAGCGATCAAGAAGATCAGCGCCGTGAACGGCCACCCGCCGGTGCGAATCAGGAAAAAGAGGACCGGGAGGAACACCGCCCCGGTCAGTAGACGCAGCTCCAGATCCCGCTTCACGACTCAGACCTCGAGGATCTCTTTCTCCTTCGCCTTGAAGGTTTCGTCCACCTGCCGGATGTGCTCATCGGTCAGCTTCTGAATCTCCTTCTGCGCACGATGCATGTCGTCCTCGGAGATCTCCTTGTCCTTCTCTTTCTTCTGCAGCGTCTCCTTGGCGTCGCGGCGGATGTTGCGGATGGAGACCTTGACCTCCTCGGCAACCTTGCTACACCGCTTGACGATCTCGTGGCGCCGCTCTTCGGTGAGCGGCGGGATGGGCACGCGGATCAGCTCGCCGTCCTCCGCGGGATTGAGTCCCAGATCCGCCGCCTGGACGGCCTTGACGATGGCCTGCACCGCGCCCTTGTCCCACGCCTGGACGACCAGGAGCCGCGGTTGCGGGGCCGAGACCGACGCGACCTGCGACAGCGGAACACGGGAACCGTAATACTCGACGTTCAGGTTCTCCAGGATCGATGGGCTGGCCTTGCCGGTCCGCGTGTTGAGCAGATCCGCGCGAAACTTCTCCACGCTCTTGGCCATGCGCTGCTCGGCGTCGTTCCTGATCTCTGTCGTGATGGTCGACCTCCGCGCTTGGCGCCGGCCCCCTGGTCGGAAGGACCCGCCGGCGCATCTTCGGGCACGACCAGCGTGCCCAGCGTCTCTCCCTCCAGGAACCGCTTCACCGATCCGCGATCCCGGGCATTCAATACCACAATGGGGAGCCGGTTTTCCATACAAAGCGTGACCGCGGTCAAGTCCATCACCGCCAGCTTGCGCGTGAGAACCTCCTCGTAGGTCACGCGGGAGAAGAGGCGTGCGTCCGGATCTGTGTTGGGATCCGCGGTGAAGACGCCATCGGCCAGGGTGGCCTTGATCAGGAGATCGCACCCCGTCTCGAGGGCCCGCAGCGCGGCGGCCGTGTCGGTCGTGAAGTAGGGGTTTCCGGTGCCGCCGGCGAAGATCACCACCTCGCCGGCCGCGAAGGCCTGGCGCGCCCTGCGCGGCGTGTGCAGTTCGGCGGCGCGCGGAACGTCGAAGGAGCAGAGAACGCGAGATGGGACCTCGCGAACCGTCAGCTCTGCCCGCAGGACCAGTGCGTTGATCAGCGTGCCGACCATGCCGATCTCGTCGGCATCGACGCGCGGGAAGCTCTTGCCCAGGCTGCGCGAGCCGCGCAGGAGGTTGCCGCCACCGAGGACGACGCCGATCTGCGTGCCGCTGCCCGCGGCGGCGGTCACCTGGTCGGCCACCAGGGCCAGACCGTCCGGAGCGAACGGCGCTCCCTGGGGTCCCGACAGCAGTTCGCCGCTCAGCTTGAGCAGCACGCGACGGGGCGAGCCTGACGGAGGGCGACCGTGCGGCATGACCCTCTCCTCGCCCGCTGCCCTCCGGCCCGGAGGGCATTGCGCGGGCGTGCCGAGTCTACTGGCCGATCTGGAAGACAGCGAAGCGGCGAACGATGATGTTCTCGCCCAGCTTGCCGGAGAGCTCCTTGCGCAGATCCCCGATGGTGCGCTTCGGTTCACGCACCCAGGGCTGCTCCAGCAGGCACACCTCCGAGAAGAACTTCTGCACGCGGCCGTCAACGATCTTGTCCCAGATCTTCTCCGGCTTGCCCGAGTTCTTCACCTGATCGAGGAGAATCTCGCGTTCCTTCTCGACGACGGCGGCATCGAGATCCTCACGGCCCACGGCGACCGGCTTGGCCGCGGCGATGTGCATGGCGACCTCGTGGCAGAACTCCTTGAACTCGTCCGTCCGCGCCACGAAGTCGGTCTCCGAGTTCACCTCCAGGAGCACACCCACCTGTTCCCCGGGGTGCACGTAGGATTCTATGCGACCCTGCGCAGCCTCACGATGGGCGCGCTTCGAAGCTGCCGCCATGCCCATCTTGCGGAGGTACTCGACCGCCTTGTCCGTGTCGCCGCCGGCTTCCTGAAGCGCCTTCTTGCAGTCCATCATGCCGGCACCGCTACGCATGCGCAGGGCCTTCACATCCGCCGCCGAAATCGCCATGCTCTCCTCCTCAGTCGATCCGCGTGGTTCTGCCTCGGTGGTCTCGCCCGGTCGGTTTGGCTCCGCAGCGGTTGGGCGTGTGCCGCCGCCCGGCCAGCTCACATGAGTCCCGGGGGTCGACGAACGTCGCGCGACGGAGCACTTCTGCCACGGGCTGCTAGTAGCGCCCCTTGCTCCGGGGATCGCTCTCGGCGGACCAGGCTCCGCGACCGCCCGACGCAGCGGCCCCGGACACGGACGCGGTCTCCAGCTCGGGAGCCTGCGGCGCCATGGCCCGCGCCTCCAGCACCGCGTCACTGACGAAGCGCGCGTACGTCTTGATCGCGCGAACCGCGTCGTCGTTGCCGGGAATCGGGTGGGTCACATCATCGGGGTCCGCATTGGTGTCCACGATGCCGACCGCCGGGATGCCCAGGCGCATGGACTCGCGCACCGCGATCTGCTCCTTCCTCGTGTCGATGATGAAGATCAGACCGGGGAGACGGTGCATGTCCTTGATACCCGAGAACGTGTTCTCGAGCTTGGCGCGCGCCTTGTTCTTGCGCGAGGCTTCCTTCTTGGACAGCTTCGCCAGGGTCCCGTCTTCCTCCATCCGCTCGAGATTGTGCAGGTAGCGAATGCTCTGACGAATGGTTTGGAAGTTGGTCAGCATCCCGCCCAGCCAGCGCTCGGTCACGTAGAACATGCCGCAACGCTTGGCCTCTTCGACCATCACGCCCTTGGCCTGCTTCTTCGTGGCCACGAAGAGCACCGTACCGCCCCCGCCCACGATCCGTCGGATCGCTTCCCGAGCCGCCTCGAGCGCCTCCATGGTCTTCTCGAGGTCGATGATGTAGATGCCGTTGCGCTCCATGAAGATGAAGGGCTTCATCTTCGGATTCCACCGGCGGGTCTGGTGGCCAAAGTGGACGCCGGCATCCAGCAGGTCCTTGATGGTGGTGTTCTGCATGGGGTCCTCCCGCGTTGGAAGTTTGGCCTCCACCCCCGACTCTTCCCCGTGGGGAAAAGAACTCCCATATGGAGGTGTGCGTATTTGGACAGGGTCCCCGCCGGAAGACGCAACTGAGCGCGCCGGCCGGGCCCTTGGGATCCACTAACGCTTCGAGAACTGGAACCGCTTGCGAGCGCCGGGCTGCCCGTACTTCTTGCGCTCCTTCATGCGCGAGTCACGCGTGAGAAGCCCATCGCGGCTCAGGGCGGCCTTGGTTTCGGGATCCGCGATCTTGAGCGCGCGGGCCAGGCCGAGGCTCAAGGCGCCGGCTTGTCCGGTGAGGCCGCCACCGCTCACGTTGGCCCAAACGTCGTACTTCCCCACGGTCTCGGTAACTTGCAGGGGTCGCACGGCGATGCGCCGAATGGTCTCGCGGGGGAAATAATCCTCGAACGTTCGGCCGTTGATCTGCAGGGTCCCGGCCCCGGGGCGGATGCGCACACGGGCGACAGAGCTCTTGCGTCGTCCGGTCGAGGCGGTCTGCGTCTCCATGTCTATGCCTCCTCAGATGCCGCCGGCGGCGGCGCTGCCCCAGTCTCCGCTTGGGGATCCTGCCCGGGGAAACCCTTACCGTGAAGTCCGAGCTTGTAAGGGATCGGCTGCTGCGCCTCATGAGGATGATCCGCGTCCGCATAGACCTTCAGCTTGCGGATCATCTGGCGCCCCAAACGCGTGTGGGGAATCATCCCCCACACCGCATCGCGGATCACCTCCCCGGGATGTTTCTCCATGCGGTCCCGCAACGGGATGTGGCGTTCGCTACCGACGTAGCCGCTGTGGCGGAAGTACGTCTTCTTCCAAAGCTTCTTGCCGGTGGTGCGAACCTTGGAAGCGTTCACGACGACCACGTGGTCCCCGGTATCGAGATGGGCACAAGTGTACGCTTTCCACTTCCCCTTCAGGAGAGCCGCCACCTCGCTCGCCATCCGGCCCAGCACCTGCCCTTCGGCATCGACCAGGTACCAACGGCGCACGATTTCGCTCGCTTTTGTCGTATACGTATCCATGCAGGAACCCCTTCTGGTCATTCCCGAGACAATTGGCAAAGTGCAGAGTCTACTCTTCCGCCCGATCGCTGTCAAGGTCCCCAAGAACGTCTCTGGGGACCCCGAGGAGGGGGGCGCGCCACCTCGCATGGCCATCGGCGCGCCGAGGCGACATCCTTATCGAGCCGTCGATTCCGCGGCTAGCAGGAGGGCCCGCAACCGCGCGAGCGGCAAGCCCATCACATTGAAATAGCAGCCGGAGATGCCGGCGACCAGCATGCCGCCGATGCCCTGGATGCCGTAGGCCCCGGCCTTGTCGAGCGGCTCCCCGGTCCTCACGTACGCCTGGAGGCTCTCCTCGTCCAACGCCGACATGCGCACCCGCGAGAGCTCGTGGCCCGAGACCAGCCGCTTCCCGCCGGCGCCGGCGAGACACAGGCCGGTGATGACCTCGTGTTCGCGGCCCGTAAGGCGCCGCAAGTGCGAGAGCGCCTCCTCGGGCCCGGACGGCTTCTCCAGCACCTCGCCCTCCAGGACGACGACCGTGTCGGCCCCCAGGATCAAGCCGCGCCTTTCCTTGCGGGCGACAGAGAGGGCCTTCGTCTCCGCCTGACGCTCCACGTAACGAGCTGGATCCTCGCCCGGCTGCCGGCCGCAGCCGTCCTCGTCCGGCACGCGCGTCTCGAAGCGAACCCCCAGCATCTCGAGAAGGCGTGCCCGCCGGGGCGAACGCGAGGCGAGAAGCAGGGGACCGCGCCGGAGGCCCAGGAGCGTCTCGACCTGCTGCGGCTTGCCGCTGTGGCTCTTGCGTCCCTTCCACTCCCGCGAATCGATCAGCAGGGTCACCGGCCCGTCGTTGACGCTGTCCACCTCCATCTTCGCCTGGAAGACCCCGGTCGCCACGCGGTGGGGCGCGCGCCGCAGCTCCGCAACGAAGTGCTCATAGAGGCGGTCGGCTTCGCCGGGATCGGCCGCCTTGCTCCAGCTCGGGCGGCGCCCCTTGATGCAGTCCCCGAGAAGCGTGAACTGCGAGACCACGAGGAGTTCCCCGCCGACGTCGCCCAGCGATCGGTTCATGCGCCCCTCATCGTCGCTGAAGATACGCAAGCTGAGGCACTTGCGTGCTAGCCACTCGGCCTCCACGTCCATGTCGCCCCGCGCGACGCCGAGGAGGATCAGCAGCCCGCGGCCGATGCGCGCCGGCTCCCTTCCGGCAATGCGCACCTCGGCGCGCTGGACGCGTTGAACGACAGCCATCATGCGACTCGGGCCTTTCGCGATCAGAGGTCGATGGATCCGCCCAGGTAGACCGAGTTGTGATTCAGGGCCCGGTCCTCGAACGTGCGCATCACGCGACCCTCGATGAAGAAGGAAAGCGGCGCCTTCGGCACGCGGAGCTTGGCCCCCCCGACCACGTGCCACCCCGCCTCGCTGCTCTCCCCGGCCACGTCCTCGATAGCCTTCTCGAGATCCCCGGGATCAATCTGTGCTGCAGGTGTCGAGCGCCTGCCCGCCGGCGTCCCCTCGCCGTTCACGATACGGGCTTCCTTGATCTCCGTCCTGATGAAATGGACGTTGAGCCCACCCCCCACGTAGAAGCTGAGCGGGAAGGCGGGAAGCGCAAACAGCTTCAGCTTCCCCGTGAGGTAGAAGGTCAGGTCCTCGTAGTCCCCGGTACCTGCGGCCTTGAACGTATCGATGATGCCCTCGGAGAACTCGAACTCCTGCGTGACGTACTCCCCCGCGGCCTCGATTTCGAAGATCGGCGTGCCGGCACCCAGGTGGATCCCGATCAGATCGGTCCCCCCCAGCTTGCCGGCATCCTCGAGAACCTCCGTGTCCACCTCGGCCCAGCCGATCCGCAGACCGACATCCGCACCCGCCCGCGCGGCGGTCGGCGCCGCCGTCAGGGCCATCAGCGCGAGGCCCCCCCGCAGAGCGAAACCCATGACGCTCTTGACGAGCATCCTGCTCATCCGCACCTCCCTCAAGCCGCGTCTTGCGCCTCACTTCCGATCGGCTTCGGGGTCAACCAGCGTGCCGCTGCGTTCCACGGACGACACCCCCCGCACCTTGCGGAGGGCCTCCATCACGCGGCCCAGATGCGCCACGTTCTTCAGCTCCAGGACGAAGTCGCCGCGCGCCTCACCGTCACCCACCGAGGACATGGCGCCGTGACGCATCTCGGTCCCGAGACGCGAAATCGCCGAGGCGACATCGACGAGCAGATTGGTGCGATCGTAGCCGGTGACGATCAGGCGCACCAGGAAGCGCTGGTCGCGCTCGACGTCCCATTCGACCTCGATGCGGCGTTCGGGCTCGATGCGATCCGAAAACGTGTTCGGGCAGTCGACGCGGTGGACCGAGATGCCGCGTCCGCGGGTGATGATGCCGATCACCTTCTCGCCGGGGATCGGCTGACAGCACTGCGCGACGCGAATGAGCAGGCTGTCGACGCCGCCGATGTGCAGCCCCTTGACCGGGCGGCGCGCCAGGCGGCGGATCCGGTCGAGCGCCGAGCCGGCGCGGCCCTCTTTCTCCCGCTTGCGCTCCTCCGGATAGAGCCGCTCGACGACGCTCTGCGCCGAGAGATCCCCCTGTCCCACCTTGGCGTAGAGCAGCGGCACGTCGGGCAGGCCGAAGCTCTGCGAGATGTCCTCGAGCTCCTTGTCGGAAGGAACCTTCAGGCGCCGGCGTTTCAGCTCACGGACCAGCATCTCGCGGCCCAGCCGCACGGAGACGTCCTGGCGCTGCTGCGTGAGCCAGCGGCGGATCTTCGCCTTCGCGCGACTGCTGGCGACGATCTTGAGCCAGTCCTCACTGGGCTGGCCGTGGGGTGAGGTCACGATCTCGACGACCTCGCCGCTCTTCAGATGGTACCGCAGCGGAACGATCTTCCCGTTGACCTTGGCGCCGACGCAACGGGCACCGACATCGCTGTGAATCGCGTAGGCGAAGTCGATCGGCGTCGCCCCGCGCGGCAGGCGGATCAACCCGCCTCGCGGTGTAAAGACGAACACCTCGTCCTGGTAGAGCGATGTGCGCAAGTAGTCCATGAACTCGCCGGGATCGTCGGCGTCATTGCGCCACTCCGTGGCGCCCTGGACGATGAAATCGCCGAGCTTGTCTTGGATCTCGGTCTCCGGGGTCCGCTGGCCCTCCTTGTAGCTGTAGTGCGCGGCGATGCCGATCTCCGCGACGCGGTGCATCTCGTGCGTGCGGATCTGGACCTCGACCATACGCATCTCTTCGGGGATCGTGACCGTGGTGTGCAGCGACTGATACATGTTGCTCTTCGGCGTCGCGATGTAGTCGCGCAGACGATCGGCGACCGGCGTGAACATGTCGTGGATGACGCCCAGAACACGATAGCAGTCGTCGCGCGATTCGGTCAGCACGCGCACGCCGAGCAAGTCGTAGATCTCCTCGAACGGCGCCCCGAGGCGCTGCATCTTCTGCCAGATGCTGAGCAGGTGTTTGGCGCGGCCGGTGACCTCGGCCGGAATGCCTTCCCGGCCGAGACGCTCGCGCAGCGGCACCATGGCCTCGGTGATGGCCTCCTCCCGGGCCCCGCGTTTCTCGGCGATGTCCTTGACAACCGTGCGGAAGTTCTCCGGTTCGATGTACTTGAACGCGAGGTCCTCTAGCTCCCACTTGAAGCGCGCGATCCCGAGGCGATGCGCGATCGGCGCGTAGATGTCGCGCGTCTCCTTGGCGATGCGCAACCGGCGTTCCTTCTCGAGGGCGCCCAGCGTGCGCATGTTGTGAAGCCGATCGGCGAGCTTGATCAGGATGACGCGGATGTCGCGCGCCATCGAGAGAAGCATCTTGCGATAGTTCTCGGACTGGGCGATCTCGGGCGTGCGGAAGGGCAGATCGCTGATCTTGGTCACGCCGTCGACAAGCGCGGCCACCTCGGGCCCAAAGCGCTTTTCCAGATCGTCGACCGTCACGTCGCGGTTGTCCTCGACCGTGTCGTGGAGCAGGGCCGCGGCCAGGATGGTGAGATCCGATCGGCGGCGGAGGAGGTCGAGCAGGATGCGGGTGACCCGCACGGGGTGGAGCACGTACAGCTCTCCGGTGCGCCGGAGCTGGCCGGCGTGCGCTTGGGACGCGGTTTCGTAAGCCTCCCGCAAGACGCTCAGATCGACATCCGGCCAGTAGCTGAGCAGCTCGGCCAGAATGCCTTCGAAGAGCACGTCGATCTTCTGCGTCTCCGCTCCCACGGACTTACGTCCCCTCGCCGACGCGCAGCTCGATCTGCGCGCGCATGCGCAGCTCGCCCGCCAACGCATCCACGGCCGCCTGCACCCTCTCGCGGACGACCATGCCGCGAACCCATTCCCTCGCCCGCGCGTCGAGCTCGTACACCTCCCCCCCGTGGCGCTCGGTCACCGTGACGATATGGAACCCGTACTGCGTTTGGAACACCTCCCTGATCTCACCAACCTCGAGAGCGAAGGCCACATCCGAGAGCGGCTTGACCCAAAAGCCGCGGCGCGCGGCGCCGAGATCGCCCCCCGCGCTCGCCGTCCGGCAATCCGAAACCTCGCGGGCCAGCTCCGCGAAGTCCTCGCCGGCGCGGGCGCGAGACAGCCAGGCCTCCGCTCGCTGTCTCGCCGCCGCCAGGCTCTCGGGCAGCGCGCTGCGCGACGTGGCCACCAGGATGTGGCTCGCGCGCACGCGCGTGGTGTCGAACGATTCGGGATGGGCCGCGTAGTAGGCGCCGATCTGTTCGTCGCTGACGGTGATCGTGTCGCGGATCTCCGCGGTGACGAAGCGCTGCACGAGCTCATCCATGAGCAGGCTGCCCTGCACCCTCTCGGGGGTCAGGTGGCCCGCGGCCAGCTTGGCTTCGCGGTCCTCTCGGCCGGCGAAGTTCGATTCCCACGCCGCGATGATCGCATCCGAGACGCTGTCGGGCACCGTGATGCCGCGGCGGCGCGCCTCCCGACTGAGAAGGTGCTGGTCGATGATCTGATCGAGGGCCTTCAGCTGGAGTTCCTTCGTCGTCGCCGCCACCTCACCCTTGGCCGCGCCGGACTGGACCCAGTAGCGCGAGACCAGATCCAGCTCCGCAAGGAGGATTTCTTCGCCCTCGACGACCGCCACGACCGCCCCGGGATCCCCGACGATCTCACTACCCGTATCGTGAAAGGTGCCGCCCTCCCGTTCCCCGCCACAGGACAGCAAGGCGAGGAGCAGTCCCAGCGATGCGCACCTCCATGCGTGCCAGCCTCTGAGCATCTTGAAGCCTCCTTTGCCTGCCCGGGCTCGGGCGCCGAACTGCCCCGGCCCGCGCGGCAGGCGCATTATAGTCCCTGACTCCCCCGGGCTCTAGAGGCCCGTGGCAGAAGTGCTCCGTAGGCGAGCGCCGCGGGCAGATGCCGTACGAATCGGCACCCTTCGCGCCCACCCTGACCTGCGCGGCTTGGTGCGGCGGGCAAGTTGGTCTAGGGTGTCAGCGTTGCGCGGAGAGGAGCCCATGCCGGAGAGCGCGGATCAGACAGCCAAACCCAAGGTCGGCCAGTTGATCGAAGGGCCGATCGAGGATCTCGCCTACGGGGGGGCCGGGGTCCTGCGTGCATCCGGCTGGGTCGTCATGGTGCGCGGCGCCTTCCCCGGCGACCGGGTCCGGGTGCGCCTCACCCGTCGCCGAAAAGGGCTTCTCGAGGGGAAGCTCGAGGAGCTGCTCGCACCCTCGCCCGAGCGGGTCCCCCTGCAGTGCCCGCACGTTTCCCTCTGCGGCGGCTGCGCCCTGCAGGGCCTCGATCCCGCGGCGCAGACCCGCTACAAGGCTCGCCAGGCGGGCGAGCTGCTGCGGCGGATCGGGAAGGTGGTGCCGGAAGAGACCGCCGCGCCGTGGCGCAGCCCGGAGGCCTACTTCTACCGAAACAAGATGGAGTTCACCTTCGGCGCGCGGCCCTGGGTGAGCCGCGCGGTGTTGGATTCCGGCGCGCCGTTGCCGGCGGGCCCTGCGCTGGGGCTTCACCCGCGGGGCGTCTTCCAGGGTGTCTTCGACGTCGAAGACTGCCAGCTGCAGTCGCCCGTCTCGAACGAGATCGTGGCGCAGGTGCGGGCGATCGCGCGGCGCCGCAGCCTGCCGATCTACAACTCGCACCGCGACGAGGGCCTCCTGCGCCATCTGGTCATCCGCCAGGCTCGATCGTGCAGCGATCTGCTCGTGATGATCGTCGCCCGCACCGAGGATCCCCGGCTCGCCGAGCTGGCCGCGGATCTCGCATCCGCAATCCCCCAGGTCACGGGTGTGGTTGCGGCCATCAATCTCAGACGGGCCACGGTGGCGCAGGGCGACTACGAGCGCCCCCTCCTCGGCACGCCCCATTGGCACGAGCGGATCTGTGGCCTCACCTTTCGCATCGGGGCCTCCTCTTTCTTCCAGACCCAGACCCGCGGCGGGGAGGCGCTGATCGAGGAGGTGCTGGCCGTCGGTGACTTCCGCTCCCATGAGCGGGTGCTCGATCTCTACTGCGGCATCGGGACCTTCAGTCTGCCCATCGCGCAGCGGGCGCGCGAGGTGCTCGGCGTGGAAATGCTTGAGAGCGCAGTTCGCGAAGCGGCGCACAACGCACGGGAGAACGGTGTGGGCAACGTATCGTTCCTGGCGGGTCCCGTGGAATCGAATGAGCGGCAACCGTGGGAGGAGCCGGGCTCCTGGGACGCCGTCCTCCTCGACCCCCCGCGCAGCGGCCTGCACCCCAAGGCGCTGGCGAAGCTGATCGGTCTTGCGCCCCCGCGCATCGTCTACGTCTCATGCAATCCGTCCACCCTGGCGCGCGATGCGGGAGTGCTGGTCCAGGAAGCCGGCTACCGCGCCCGCCGGCTGCGCGTCTTCGACCTCTTCCCCCAGACGCCGCACCTCGAATCCGTCCTCCTCCTCGAGCGCGCGAGCTCCTAGCCCCGTGGCAGGTGGGCGCCGGAACCGCCCCGTCTGCAGTGTGTTGGAGTTGGCAGCGGGAATGCATGTGAGTCGGGCTCTTGCTCCGGGACCCTGCCAAGGGAGGAACTTGCCATGCGCGATGTACCTATCGATTTCGGGCGCCCGGGCGCGCGGATGCGAATCGTAGGCCTCCTAGCACTCGCCGGTCTGTCCTGCATGCTGACGACGCCGGTGAGCCGGGCCGAGTCGGCGATCGAGATCCTCTCCGACGAGGACTCCTCCGGGCGTTCGGGCGGTTGGCTCGGTGTCCACATCCAGGATCTCGACGCCTCGCTTGCCGAGGTGCTGGACCTCGACCGCAGCAAGGGCGCGTTGGTCAGTGACGTCATGGACGATTCACCCGCCGACGACGCCGGACTGCGCGCCCAGGACGTGATCCTCGCCGTCGGCCGCGACGCGGTGGTCGACGCCCGGCAGCTCACGCACTTGCTTCGCGAGCATCAGTCCGGCGACGAGGTGTACCTCACCGTCTGGCGCGACGGTGAGCAGCTCGACCTGCGCGTGGAGCTCGGGGACGCCCCCGCACATCCGATGCGCCCCGAGCCGCGGGGACCGGCCTTCCGCTTCTACGCCCCGCCCCCTCCCGACACCCTGACCGCGGCCCCCCCGGAACCACCCAAGCTCAATGCGCCCGGGCGCGTCCGCGTCCGCTTCCGCGCGGAGCAGCCGCGTCTGGGTGTCACCGTGCTTTCCCCGAACGAGAGTCTGGCGGGGTACTTCGAGGTTCGGCCGGGCCAGGGCGTTCTCGTGACGGGGGTCCAGGGCGGCAGTGCGGCCGAGGCGGCGGGCCTCGAGGCAGGCGATGTCATCCTGTCGGTGGACGACCGCGAGATCGGATCGCCCGAAGAGCTCCGCGAGGCGATCCGGAAGCGCGCGGGTGACGCGCTCAGGATCGAGATCTTGCGAGGCGGCAGGCCCGAGCGCGTCGTCGCCCATCTCGCGCCAGAACGTACGATGCGCAAGCCCCGCGATGTGGATCCCGCCGAGATTCTCAAGCGTGATTGGCGCCGCCTGAGGCGCGACCTCCAGCGCCACGCGCCCGAGGTGGCCCGGCGCGAGCTGCGCAACCTGAAGCTCGAAATCGACGAGTTGCGAAAAGAACTCGAGGAGCTGCGCGACGAAATTCGCGAGGAGATCGAGGAGCGGTAGCGCATCTGCCGGCGCTGGCTGCGTCATGCTCGATCGGCGCGTCCTCGCCGTACCTACGGGTACGGCTGCAGCGCGCCTCGGTCGCATTCCTTGCCATCACCGACATCCGCAGTGCCTCGCGACGAGCCGTGGCGAGAATCTCGGGCTAGGCGTACCGGAAGATCGGCGCGCCCGGCGCGACTCGAATCGCCCGCGCCACATGCTCATCTTTGACGACTGCCGCGCGAAACACGGGACAGCGGAAACGCGTGGTCCAGTTCGTCTCGACACCGCGCCCCTGCCCCACGAACAGGATCCAGCGAGCCCCGGCTCCCGCCGCGTCCAGCTCCTCCCCGACGTGGCGCAGGTCGATGCCCGGTGAGCCGGTGCCGCTGCCGACGAGCGCGACCCTCCCGGCGCGTAGCGCGGGTTCCAGCGGACTCCCCGGGAACGCTGCCAGCACCGCCAGGTGCGCCCCCGCCTCGTCGAGCGTCACGTCGCTCGATGCGGGAAGCGAATTGACCACCACGATCACCTCCCACCGGGATGCCCAGTAGAGCGCGGCGGGGATGACGCCGAGCAGGAAGTCGGGGCCCGCGTTGTCCGCGAAGACGAGTACGCGACCCTCCGCCTTCTCACCCAGCCGGCGGTACGCCGGCCGAAGCAGCGCGCGCGCATCCCCTCCCAGGCGAGCGAGCAGTGCCTCCGCCGGGGCGCGGAAGCGTGTCGCCGCCGCACCGATGTCCAGCTCGCCGCGGCGAAAGGCCTCTTGCGTGGCACGCGAGCCGAGGTCGAAGAGGTTCCCGGCCAGCATCGACGCCAGGATCCCGGTCAACGCACCTTCGTCATCCTTCGTGCCCATCTCCCACGCGGCGCAGCACGCGGTATGCGCGGGTCTTAGCAAGTCCTGCGCCAAACGCGCCTTGATTCCCTGATACGGATCGTACAGCCCGTGCCCCCGCAGGAGCGCCTCCCGGATCTGCGTGATCTCGTGAACCGTGCGCACCTCGCGGGCGGCATCGCCTTCTTCGAGTTCGCGGAAAAGCTCTCCCAGGATTTGGATGACCCGCTCGCAGCCGTCCCGCTGTTCGCGGCTGCCCTCGGCCGCAACGATCTCGCGAACATACCGCGCGTTTGCGCGCAGGATGGCAACCCAATGGCGGATCATCTCGGGTTCCCGGGCGAGATCCCACAGACCCGGCAAGGGCGGGAAGCGCTCCACCAGACCGAAGGGCACGCCCTCCGGCGGGGGAATCCACGCTCTCCACTCCGCGGTTGTGTGCGTCATCTGCCCACCCGTGTCGGGGGTGCCCGCGTTGACACCCGGTGCCCGAGCTTCTAGCCTGAACCCACATTCAATCAGAAGCGCGCGGACCGTGGCAAGCGGGGTGCGAGGAGATCCGAAGGATGCCTCACGTTCAGATTGTGGGAGCGCGGCCGGTGGCGGAGCTGGCGGAACTCCTCGCCGGGGTGACGGAGGCGAACCCGCCGCTCGTCCTCAAGGTGCAGGACAGCTACCTGAGTTGCGATGCGCGGCGCCTGCTGCTCGAGGTACTGGTCGTGGAAGGCTACCTGCGGCAGAGCTTCTTCCTGCTCGCCTACGAGGAAGACGAGGGAATCCTCATCCGCTGCCATCCCGCGACACCGGTGCAGAAGACCGACGGCGTCAAGAAGCTGATCGCCTTCGTGGGCCGCAAGTGCGCCGAGCTCTCACCCGGAGCGCGCATCGGAAACACCAATCTCGAAGCCTTCCTTTAGCCCGGAGCACTTCTGCCACGGGCGGCTAGGTCGGCTGACTTCTGCCACCGGCGGCTAGGTCGCCGGCGGACCGTCCGTCCGTCCGCCCTTGCCCCCGGCCAGCGCCTTGAACGGCTCGAAGAGGTCGATCGGCACCGGGAAGAGCGTCGTCGAGTTGTTCTCCGCGGCGACCTCGACGAGCGTCTGCAGATAGCGCAGCTGTATGGCCACCGGATAGGGCTGGATGATCGCGGCGGCCTGCGACAGCTTCTCCGAAGCCTGGAATTCACCCATGGCGGCGATGACCCTGGCGCGGCGCTCGCGCTCGGCTTCCGCCTGCCGCGCCATGGCGCGCTTCATCTCGGCGGGCAGGTCGACGTCCTTGACCTCCACGGAGGCAACCTTGATCCCCCACGGATCGGTCTGACGGTCGATGATCGACTGCAGCTCGTGGTTGATCTTCTCGCGCTCGGCGAGCAGCTCGTCCAGCTCGGCCTGTCCGAGCACGCTACGCAGCGTGGTCTGCGCGAGCTGCGAGGTGGCGAAGAGGAAGTTCTCCACCTCGATCACCGACTTCGACGGCTCTATCACGCGGAAATAGATCACCGCGTTCACCTTCACCGACACGTTGTCCCGTGTGATCACGTCCTGTGGCGGGACGTCCATGACCACGGTGCGCAAGCTCACCTTGACCATGCGGTCCAAGACCGGGATGAGGAGGATGAGCCCGGGCCCCTTGACGCCGATCACGCGGCCCAGGCGGAAGACGACGGCGCGCTCGTACTCGCGCAGCACGCGAATGGCGTTCGCGAGGATCATGACCACCAGAATGACGATGACGACCAACGCAGTGAATTGCATCGAACAACCTCCTTGTGTGCAGGCGCGCGCTACCGCGGGTCGCCTGGATCTTCCTTTGCGAGACCGGCGATTTCGTCGCTGGTCGACTCGACGATCAACTGCATCCCGTGTACGCGACACACCCTCACGGGCGCGCCTTTCGCGACCGGTGTGTTACTGATCGCGTTCCAGATCTCGCCGTGCACGAAGACACGACCCTTGGGCGCGAGATCGCTGCGCGCCTCGCCCACCTCCCCCACGAGCCCCTCGCGGCCGGTCAGCGTGCTTCGCGTCTGGGCGCGGATGGCCATGACGATGCCGAAGATGAACAGGCTCGCCACGATCACGATGCTGGGCAGCATCACGCCCCAGGCCAGCCGTATGCCGGTGCCGTTCGTCTCGTACAGCATGAGCGAGCCGAACACCAGCGCCGCCACGCCGCCTATGGTCAGGGCTCCGTAACTGGTCACCTTGATCTCCAGTATGAAGAGGATGATCGAGAGCGCGATCAGCGCCACCCCGGCCCCGCGCACCGGCAGCATTTGCAGGGCGAAGAAGGCCAGGAATAGGCAGATCGCGCCGACGATTCCAGGGAAGAGCGTGCCCGGATGGGACAGCTCGAAGAAAATGCCCAACCCACCGAGCAGCAGCAGCAGATAGGCAATGTTGGGATTGGCGATCGCGCCGAGGATCTGATCGCGCAGGTTCATCTGTCGCTCGACGATCGGCGCGCCGGCGGTGTTCAGCCGCTGCATGCGGCCGGCGACGTCGACCTCGCGCCCGTCCACAGCCTTCAGCAGTTCGACCCGGTTCGCCACCACCATATCGATCACGCCCAATTCCAGCGCTTCGTTCGCCGAGGCCGAGACGCTCTCCCGCACCGCCCGCTCCGCCCAGTCGGCGTTGCGCCCGCGGTTCTCGGCCAGCGCGCGCACGTAGGCCACTGCATCGTTGGTGACCTTGGCGATCATCGTCGTGTCGGGCTGTTGGTCGCCGCCCCCCAAGCCGCCGCCGATCGAGACCGGATGCGCGGCACCCAGATTGGTGCCCGGGGCCATCGCGGCGACATGCGCGGCCATCATCAGAAAGACGCCGGCCGATGCGGCTCGTGAGCCTGCCGGCGACACATAGACGATGACCGGCACACTCGACGCCAGCATCGCCTTGATCATCCGCCGCATCGAACTGTCCAGACCGCCCGGCGTATCCAGCTCGATGACGAGACAACCCAGCCCCTCGTCGGCGGCCCAGCGCAGGGAGCGTACGACGAAGTTCGCGCTCGCGGGCTGGACCGCGTCGTGGAGCTCGATCCAACCGACCGCGCCCAAGTTGCGCGGCACATCCATGGTCACCGCACTCGAGTCCTGCGCGCTGACCGTTGGCACCAAGAGGAGGTACCCGAGCAGAAGCGGCAGCCACCTGATTGCGTGCATGGAACGCCTCCCGTATGAAGTGCCTCCGCGGGGCACGGGGGGGGGTGCAGCCCTCCACTCCGTCTACACTGGCTTCGTCTGCAAACTGCGTTCGAGGTGTCCGCGAAGCGGGACCCATCCCCCGGAAGGGGATCCTACCGCCTCTTGCGGTCGGAGGAAAGTCCGAGAATGTCCTTGGCAATGGCGCTCGCCATGCTGGGGTTCTCCTTGAGGCGCCGTGTCGAGTAGGCGTACCACTGGCGGCCGAACGGGACATAGACGCGCATGCGATGTCCGCCCGCGATGACGACCTCGCGAAGTCGCTCGGTGACCCCCAGGAGCATCTGGAACTCGTAATCCTCCGGCCCGAGCCCCAGTCCGTACACGAGGTTCATGCTTTCGAAGACGAGCACCTCATCGTGGGTGGCGATGCCGACGTAACAGCCGGCCCGCAGCAGGACCTCGAGGACGTGCACGAAGTTGCGACTGATGATCTCCTTGTCGCGCCAGGAGATCCGGTACGGCTCGATGTAGATCCCCTTGCACAGGCGGACGTTGGCCTTCAGCTCTCCCAGCGCCCGCGCATCCGCCAGCGTGCGCCGCAGGCAGGATTGCAGCACGACGCCGACGTTGTCGTACTCCCCGCGCAGACGGCGGTAGATCTCGAGGGTCGCATCGGTCGTCGGAGAATCCTCCATGTCGATGCGTACGAAGTTGCCCAGCTCTTTCGCGCGGGCCACAATGGCCGCGATGTTCTCATACGCGAGTTCGGGGTCCAAGGTGAGCCCCAGCTGGGTGGGCTTGAGAGAGACGTTCCCATCCACGCCACCCTCCGCGATGGCGGGGAGCAGCTCCAGATAGGCGTCGCGCGCTTCGAGGGCTTCCTCACGGCCACGCACCGCCTCGCCGAGGACGTCCAGCGTCACCATGCAGCCGGCACTGTTGAGATCGCGACTCGCGCCAATCGCCGCCTTCGTGGACTCGCCGGCGATGTAGCGTCGCGAGAAGAAGCCGACGACCGGCTTGGGAACCACCGGAAGCACGCCTACAACGAGCCAATCAAAGAGCCCCACGCACAACCTCCCCATATGCGTTGAAGACTTGTGCCGCACGTAACCGCAGAGCCGGGTATCATAGTCCTGCGACCAGCCACGTGTAAAGCGCCGCCCGTCCCCGCGCCCCATCCGCGGAGAACCCCACCCCGCGCGGGGTATCCAGAGAGTGGAAAAGGCACTAGACTCGGGACAGCTCCGGCAACGCCGAGGAGTCGGATTGGAGAGCTGCGATGCGAGTCAGATACGCCACGGTCATGGGCACGCTGGCCTGTGTGGCGTTCCTGGTGCCTCCTGCCGTTTCCGCGTTCAGCGCCCCACGGGACCCGCATTGGGATCCGCAGTCGCTGCGCGCGGAGCGTGTCGGCGCGAGCGCCGCCCTGGAGGGCTGGCAGCTCTTCCGCACCGGCGGCGCGATGCCCACGCTGAGCGGCAGCGGTCGCCTGCCGGCGGGACCGGCTGAGCGCGCATTTGTCTCGGCGTTCGTCACCCAACACAGCGACGTTCTGGGCCTCGCGCCGGGCGATCTCGTCATCACCGCGACACGTAGCGCGGGCACGCTGCACCACATCTTCGGCCACCAGAACTACGAGGGGCTGCCCGTCATCGGCACGCACCTCGCGTTCGCCTTCTCGCGCGATGGCCACCTGCTCCACTTCACCGCTCGAACCGCGCCGGAGGTTCACCTGGCAAGCACGGTGCCCGCACTGGACGTCGAAGCGTGCCGCCGCCGCGCGGAAGCGGACCTGGATGAGCCGGGAACGGTCGTGTGGCACGCGGGGGAGCTCGCCGTCTTCCCGGCTCGGCTGTCCGGTCTCGAAACCGATCGCCTCGTCTGGCGCTTGCGCTGCAGTACCCACCATCCGCTCGGCGCATGGCGGATCCTGGTCGATGCCCACGGCGGCGAGGTCCTCGCCCGAGAGTCGCTCGTCCTGGATGCCGCGGGCGGGGACGGCCGGGGCGCGGGCGGGGACGGCCGGGGCGCGGGCGGGGACGGCCGGGGCGCGGGCGAGCCGGTCGCCGGCACGGTGGAGGGCAGCGTCGCCTTTCCCTCTCCCTGGGGCACGGACTACGTGCTCGGGTTTCCGAACCTCACCGTTCGTGCACTGGACGGCGCAACGCTCCTCGCCACGGGAATCACCGACGGCGCCGGCGCCTTCGACCTCGGTGTCCTGGAAGCGGACACGCTGGTGCTCGAGGCCGAGATCAGCGGGCCGTATGCCGACATCCGCTCGGGCACCGAGGCGACCGCCCCTCCCCTGGTGACCGTGCGCGAGCCGCCTCTTCCGGCGCGGGTTGGGCTCGATGACGCATCCACGGCGGCCGCGCGGGCGGCGTTCTTTCACACTGCCACGGCACACGCCCGCCTGAAGCAGATCGACCCGGGCTTCACCCACCTCGATCGGCAGGTCTATGTGCTGGTTGATGACTCCAGCCGCACGTGCAATGCGATGGCCTACATCAATCCCGAGCTGCCCGCCATGCGATTTCTAATCGGAGGCGAGACTCCCAGCGGCGAGACGTGCGCCAACTCCGCCGAGATCCCCAGCGTCGTCTACCACGAGTACGGCCACCTGATCACCATGTGGGCCTACTATCCTGAGGGACCCTCGGATGCCTTTCACGAGGCGTTCGCCGACTTCTTCGCATGCTCGCTCGACGATACGAGTTCGGTGGGCGCGCACTTCTACGGGCCGGGCACTGAGGTCCGTACCCTGGATCGCGAGCTGAGCTGGCCGGTGAGCGAAGACTGTGAGGCCAATCCCTACTGCTTCGGCGCACTCCTCAGCTGCGCCCTTTGGGACCTGCGCAAGCGGCTGATCGAGGAGACACCCGACCGCCAGGAGGCCATCGATCTGACCGACCGTCTCTTCCACTTCATGCGCGCGGGGAAGCCGCGGGATTTTCAGAGCTGTCTCACGCAGCTCCTGCTCCAGGACGACGACGACGGCAATCTGGGCAACGGCACACCGCACCTCGAGGCAATCGCCGACGGCTTCGACGATCGCAATATCGCCGACTTCGCGCCCGCGATCGTCCATCGAGCGTTGTCCGACACCGAGTCCGACATCGCCGGGAGGGATGTCGTCGCGGAGATCCTCTCCATCTACCCGCCGGACCCCGCAGGAGTGAAGCTGTTCTACAGCCTGGACGGCGGCGCCTACGAGGAAGTCCCGATGAGCGGCACCGGGCGCGAATTCAGCGCCACGATCCCGCCGCTCAGCATGGGTACCACGGTGCGCTACTACTTGACCGCCAGCGACACGCGGGGACACGGGACCTCTCTGCCGCCGGCGGCGCCGGCCGAGACCTTCACCTACGACGTGGATCTCGACGAGGAGCCCCCGGTCATCCTGCACACCCCGATCCGCGACCTGGCCGCAGATCAGGATACCTTCTGGGTTTCCGCCGAGATCCGCGACAACCTGGGCGTGCGCGCGTGGCCGCGCGCGACCGTGACCATCACGCGGCCCGATACGACGTGGAGTGATGAGCGCGCCATGGTCCCGAGCGACCCCGTGCTCTTCCCCGATCTGTACCAGACGTTCCTTCGGGCGGACGTCCAGTCCGAGGACGCGGTGATGACCTACTCCCTGTCGGCCACGGACGATTCGCACCGCGAGAATCAGACGCGCTTCCCGGCCGTGGGGGATATCGAGCTTCACGTCCTGCGCGGACGCCACTGGGACTTCGAATCGCCGAGCGATCTCCAGCCGGATGGAGACTGGGCGCGCGGGATGCCCGCCGCTGCGGCGAGCGGTGCCCCCTATCCCGCGCCGTCGGGAAGTCACGTGATCGGCACCGGGCTCGGCGGGCCGCCGACCGCGGACCAGGTTTCCGTCCTGGTCACCCCGGAGCTGGATCTCTCGGGCTGGGGGACGGCCCAGCTGTCCTTCCGGACCTGGTATCAGATGGAGGAGCATCAGAGCGGCGGTTGGATCCAGGCGAGTCGCAATCACGGGGCGAGTTGGAACGGCTTGGTGCCTTCGGGCGGCTACCCGAACTGGTTCGACGCAAGCGAGGGGACGGTCGACGGGCATGCGCTGCCCAAATCGGCCTTCACCGGCGAGAGCGACGGATGGCAGGAGATCTTGGTCGCCCTGGACCACTACCGCGACGGTCCCCTCAGGCTGCGCTTCCTCTGCCTCAGCCGCCCGCTGCGAAGTGAGACCGGCTGGTTCATCGACGATCTCAGGATCGTCGAGTCCCAGCGCATCAGTGCGCCCGCCAAGTTGTACGCGAGCGAGGGCACCGATCGGCGCGTGGATCTCGCCTGGTCACCACCCACCGGGATCGACACCTCGGTGCCGACCTTCCTGGGCTATCAGCTCTATCGCGGAACGAGCTCCGGCGACTACGGCAGCGAGCCGATCCACCCGGCTCCGCTGCGCAAGACCTGGTGGATCGACGGCGACGTCACCAACGGCCAACGCTACTACTATGCGGTGACCTCGCTCTTCGAGAGCGCCGAGAGTCGCCCGTCGGTGGAACGGGTCGGCTATCCCTACCGGGCTGCGCTTGCCGTTGACGACTCGCTGGACACCTCCTTTCACGGCACCTCACGGGGCGAGGAGATCCTCACCCTCGAGAACGCGGGAAGCGGAGACCTGAAGGTCGAGATCTACCACGGCGATTCCGGCGACACCCTCGCGGACATCCTCCCGCAGGCCGTGCTGGATGGAGTCTACGACATCGAGTTCTCCCTCTTGGCCGAAGACCCCGCGGAGGGCCTGACTCCCGATTTGGGGCGTCTCCAGACGCGTGAGGTGAGTGGACACCTCCAGGTGCGCTTGGGCCTTCACGATCCGCTTCCCGACCCGCGCAGCGCCTTCACGCTGTACCTCTACTTGGACACCGACCTCTCGCGGTCCACCGGGATGCCGACGACCAACCTGGGTGCGGACTACCTGGTGAAACTGGGCGCGGAGGTCTTTCGCGAGAACCACGAGCTCGCGCAGATCGTGGATGCCGAGGGGAAGTACCTGGGACGTCCGTCCGGGGTCATTCTGCAGCAAGGTCTCGACTCGATCGAGGTGGCCGTGCCGCTGACGATGATTGGATCGCCGCAACGGATCGCCCTGGCGGTGCAAGTCGTGCTGGAGCCCGACACCCTGCATTCGTCGTTCGAGTCCGAGCAGGTGATTGCCGATCGCCTGCCGGATCCACCGCGGTCTTCCTGGCTCGAGACGACGCCCACCTACGCGACCGTCCTCGCCGGGGCCCCGTTTCCGGTCACCCTGTCCCTGGACCTCACGGGGTACATGGAGGACGACTACGCGGCTCAGCTCTTCCTCAGCACGAACGATCCCGACCGGCCGCTGGTCTCGTTTCCGGTGGGCGTCCACCTGCACGACCTGGCGCCCCAGGGGCTGACGTATTGGGCCACCACCTCCCGCACCGACGGGCTCCTGATCGAGTGGTCGCCCGCGGACCCGGAGGCGTACGATCGGTTTCGGCTCTTCCGCTGGATGGGATCCTTGGAGGACGAGTCGAGCGGCACGCCGCTGGCGGGAGGGGCGCCGATCGGGAACGAGACGGCAGGCGTCTACAGCTATCTGGATCGCGGTGTGGAGAGCGGACAGCGGTATTTCTACCGACTGGCTGCAGTCGTCGGGGAGGCCGACACACTGCGCTTCTCCCCGGCTGCCCATCCGATCTACGATCCCCCGGCCGCCTCGCGGCTCGTGCTCGAAGCTCCGCGCCCCAATCCGGCCCGCGAGAGCACCGCTCTGCGGTTCCACGTGCCGCCCGGGGTCGAGTGGGACCTGGCTGTGGTCGACGTGACCGGCCGTCTCGTGCGCCGCTTCTCCTCGGGGGCTTCCGAGTCGTCCGGGACGCACCTGATCCAGTGGAATGGAACGACGCAGCGCGGCTTGCGAGCTCCGCTGGGCGTCTATTACGCGATTCTGCGGGGCGGCGGCCAGACCGTGAGCCGTTCGCTCGTCCTCATCAGGTAGACAAAAGGAGGCACGTTGTGAGACTTCCGATACCCGATCGCCCCTGGGCACTGCTGGCGCTCCTGATCCTGGTCGCCGGTGGCGTCCTTCTCTTCGCGTCTCGTGGGGGGCGGCTGGAGCCTGAACCCGCGTGGGCTCAGAACCCTCCAGCTAACACCGTCGTCATAACTTACGGTGTTGGTGGGGTGCTGACCGCCGACGGCACGCTGTGGCAGTACCGCCCGGACCTGGCGCGTTGGATGACGATCGACGAGGCGTTCAAGGAGGAGGGTCGCGCGACGAAGGTCCTGCCGCTCCCCGTTCCGGTCGACCAAATCGTGGAACTCGAGACCTGGGGGTTCTTCCGGACGAAATCCGGCGACCTCTGGCTGTACGAGATCAGCATCGACACGTGGAAAAAGCTGAGTCCACCCGGCCGCTAGAGGCCCGGATG
>JAUVTV010000205.1 GCA_030601305.1 Candidatus Eiseniibacteriota bacterium
CCACGGCTGCGGGCGCCCAACCGGTCCTTCCTCTTCGAGCGCCTGGGCCAACTGTATGACAGCCAGGGGGATCTCGAGAACGCCGCTGTGTACTACGCCCGGTTCATCGAACTCTGGGCCGAAGCGGATGACGAGCTTCAGCCGCGTGTGGAAGCGGCCCGAGCAAGGCTTGAGGAAATCATAAGGGAGCGGGGATGAAGAGGCTGATTCACGAGATCCACCGACGATCTCTATGGCAGGTGCTGGGCCTGTACGCGGCCGGCTCCTGGATCGTCCTGCAGGTCGTCGACCAGCTCGTGCAGAGCGCGGGATTGCCCGACTGGGTACCGTCGCTCGCGCTCGTACTACTGCTCATCGGCTTCCCGATGGTCTTGGCTACGGCTTTCGTCCAGGTGGGCATGCGCAGACAGGTGGCGTCGGATGAGGCGCCTGAGTCAGTGCCCGCACAGACCGATTCTCAGGCGGCTGCGGATAAGTCTTCTCCGGCTCCACGATCTGCCTCCAGCGCACCTACCAAGGCAGAGGCTTCCAGCTGGTTCAAGAGCAACGTGTTCACGTGGAAAAACGCCATCGCCGGAGGGATCGCGGCTCTCGCCCTGTTTGGGGCGGCGACGGCCGTGTGGATGGTACTTCGCGGTGCGGGCGTCGGATCGGCCGGCACACTCGTGGCCAAGGGCCTGATCGAGGACGGCGAGCGGGTCGTGCTGGCCGACTTCAGCGGAGACTCCTCGTTGGCCGTCGCCGCGACCATGGCGCTCCGCGTACAGCTCGCGGAGTCCGGAATCGTGTCGGTGGTAGAGCCGGCGCTCGTCGCGAACGTGCTGGCGCGCATGGAAATTGAGGGTGGCCCGATCAACGTGGAGCGAGCGCGTGAAGTGGCCGAGCGCGAGGGGCTGAAGGCCGTCGTGGGAGGCGACGTTTCGGGTGCTGGCGGCAGCTACATTCTCACAGTGCGCGTGATAGAGACCGTATCCGGAGATGAGCTCGTGACCGTCGGCGAGACCGCGTCGGATGCGGCGGACTTCCTCGCAGCCATGGACCGGCTTGGACGCAAGCTTCGGGAGCGCCTCGGTGAATCCTTGGGCTCGATCCGTGCGGCTGCCCCGCTCGAGCGCGCAACGACCTCTTCGACGGAAGCATTGCGCAAGTACTCCCGCGCCGAGCAGGCATTCGACGCGCGCGACCTGGAAAAGGCGATTGCGCTATTGGACGAGGCGATTGCCCTGGATTCCTCGTTTGCCATGGCCTGGCGGAAGCTGGCGGTCTCCGACTTTGAGCGGCGGGAGGAGGCGGCTACGCGGGCGTACGAACTGCGGGATCGTCTGACCGAGCGCGAGCGTTATCACACCGTCGGGATCTACCACACGTACGTGACTAACGACGTCGACGAGGCGATCACCACGTTCCGGGCCCTTCTGGATGCCTATCCGGACGATGGCACGGCCCTCAACAACCTGGGCGTCAACTACGCGAACCAGGGACAGTCGGAGCTAGCCGCCGAGATGTATGGTCGCGCGGTGGCGGTCGATCCGTACACGGCGCACTACTACAACAATCTGATCGAGCTGCTCTACCGGATCGGCGGAATTGACTCGGCGCGGGTTGTCCTGGACGGTTTCGCCGAGAACTTCCCGGACCACCCGAACGTGGCGTGGAAACGGTCCGCTTTCGCCTATACCGAGGGTGATGTCGAGTCCTCCGAGGCGGACCTCGAACCGCTGCTGCACAGCGAGATCCCCAGTCTGCGTCGACAGGCCAACCATGCCGTTTCGAATCTGCGAATCCGGGAAGGCAAGCTCCGTGAGGGTGAGCAGGTATGGCGTCAGGCGGTCGAGGACCTCACGCCACTCGGCGAGGCCATCTGGAAGAGCTGGCTGGACCTCACGGTCCACTTTGACACGGCCGGGGCGATTGCCCGTCTTGAGCGAGCAGTCGAGGCCGCGCCCGACTCGCTGGTGGACGAGAGTGTCGGCGGACTCAGCAACTTTTTCTACTCGATCGGCGATGTGGGGCAGGGCGATCGTTATCACGAGCGTGAGCAGGTCGTGGATTCTATGCGGATCGCGAACATACCGGATCGGTTCATGCCCATCGTCGAGTTGTGGCACAGAAGCCGGCGGAACATGGCGCTCGGCGAGTACGAGGCCGCGATCCGTGACTTCCGCGATCTCGAGGCCGCGTGGTTGAGGATCAGCTCCGGCCAGGACCCGGCGACCTGGGCGGCGCAACCGATCCCGGCCTTCGAGGCCCTGGGTCAAGCCGATTCGGTCATCGCCCGTTACGAGTCTTGGCTCGGGCGGCGCGAGCTGGACAACCGCCTTCGCAGCGATTCGCGCGAACTGCCCCGCGCCTACGAGCGCCTCGGCCAGCTCTACGACGATAAGGGCGACCTGGAGCAGGCCGCCGGCTACTACGGTCTCTTAGTCGAGTTGTGGGCCGATGCGGATCCCGAGCTTCAGCCACGCGTTGACGCCGCACGCGCCCGCATGGAGGAAATCGTGAGGGGGCGCGGATGAGGCGCGGGCGCTCGATCCGCCTTTTTTTCTGTATCTAGGCCGCCGCGGCGATGGGGGGGCTGCAGATCGTGGGGGGCGTCATGCATAGCATGGGCCTCCCCG
>JAUVTV010000007.1 GCA_030601305.1 Candidatus Eiseniibacteriota bacterium
ATTAAAGCGGTACGTGAGCTGGGTTTAGAACGTCGTGAGACAGTTCGGTCCCTATCCGTTGTGGGCGCAGGAGACTTGAGGGAAGCTGTCCCTCGTACGAGAGGACTGGGATGGACCAACCTCTAGTGTACCGGTTGTCGCGCCAGCGGCATCGCCGGGTAGCTACGTTGGGCCGGGATAAGCGCTGAAAGCATATAAGCGCGAAGCCCCTCCCAAGATTAGGTCTCCCGGGTCGCGAGACCCCTAAAGGCCCCTCCGAGACTAGGAGGTTGATAGGCCGCAGGTGTACGCGCAGTAATGCGTTCAGCCGAGCGGTACTAATCGGCCGTGCGGCTTGGTCGGACGTTTGATTCACGATATCTCGGCGATCATCTCCCGTCTTTTCTCAGTTGTCTGTTTCCAGGTGCCTTCGGGCACCTCGGGTTCTTCCGGTGGCAATGGCGGAGGGGAAACACCCGTTCCCATTCCGAACACGGTAGTTAAGCCCTCCAGCGCCGATGGTACTGCGTGGGAGACTGCGTGGGAGAGTAGGACGCTGCCGGGAACCTTATTGAGGAAGGGCGCTGGTTGTACCAGCGCCTTTTCCTTTTAAGTTGTGACGGGCGTGGCTGTTTGATAGCCTTTCGGGATGCGATTTCGGGCCACGCCGTCTTGAGGACTACCCACGCGGGCCTGCCGCAGCCCATGTCGGATGCGAGAAGGGAGAGAGGAAGTGAAGACCTACGATTCGGCCGATATCCGCAATGTCGTTCTGCTGGGACAGGGCGGCTCGGGCAAGACGCTGCTTGCCGAGTCGATGCTGTTCAAGACCGGCGCAACCACGCGGCGCGGGGAACCGAGCGAGGGAACCTCGACGATCGACGCGAGCCCGGAAGAGATCAAGCGCAAGATGAGCCTCAATCTGGGATTCGCGCCGATTGAGTGGGACGGGCACAAGATCAACGTGCTGGACGCGCCGGGATTCGCGGATTTCGTGGGCGATGCGGAGGCAGCGCTCTTTGCCGCCGATATGGCGATCATCGTGGTCAACGCGGGCGCGGGCGTGGAACCCGATACCGAGCGCCTGTATGACATGGTCGTGCGTGCCGAGAAGCCGGCCTTCTTCCTCGTGAATCAGATGGACAAGGATCAGGCCGACTATCAGGCGGCGGTAAGCAGCGTTCGCGACCGGCTCAGCAATCGCGCCGTGCCGTTCTTCCTGCCCATCGGGGCCGGGGGAGATCACAAGGGACTCGTGGATGTCGTTGCGGGCAAGGCGTTCGTGGACGCGGGCAAGGGCGACACGCAGGAGGCCGACGTGCCGGCCGACCTGCAGGATCAACTCACCGAGATCCGCAGCGCGCTGGCGGAGGCGGCCGCCGAGAGCGACGATGCGCTGCTCGAGAAGTATCTCGAAGAGGGCGAGCTATCGGCCGAGGAGATCAGTCGGGGCTTGCGCGAAGGCGTGCGCAGTGGCACGGCGTATCCGATTCTCGCCGGCTCGGCGGAGACACAGGTGGGACTCGACCGTCTGCTGAGCTTCATCGTCGAGTGGGGCCCCTCGCCGCTCGATGCGCCGCAGCCCAAAGCGCTGCGCGAGGGACAGGAGGATGCGACGCCGCTCGAGGGGCGCATCGATGGGCCGCCGGTCGCGTACGTGTTCAAGACCTACTTCGATGAGCGTCTCGGCGAGTACTCGGTGCTGCGGGCCTACTCCGGCAAGCTGACTCCCGGCGACTACTACAATCCGCGCAAGCAGTCGGCCACCCGCTTGGGTGCGATGTACTCGCTGCGCGGCAAGGAGCGCATCGATCTCGAGGGACTCGTCTGCGGCGACATCGCCGCGACGCCGCGCATCAAGAACACGTCCACCGGGGATACGATCAGTTCGAAGGAGCAACGCGTGGTCATCGAGCCGCACCGCATCTCCGAGCCGGTCCACACCGTGGCGGTGGTGGCCACCGGTCGCGGCGACGGAGAGAAGGTCGCCGGCGGATTCTCTCGGTTGCAGGAGTTCGATCCCACCTTCCGCGTCACGGTGGATTCGGCCCTCCGGCAGACGCTGATCAGCGGCATGGGTGATCAGCACATCGACGTACAGATCGAGCGCCTCAAGAACCGCAGCAAGGTCGAGGTCGAAACCAAGCGCCCGCGAATCGCCTATCGCGAGACGATCCAGGGCCGGGTCGAAGACGTCCAGGGCAAGTACAAGAAGCAGACCGGGGGCCGCGGCCAGTACGGTGACGTGCACCTGAAACTGGAGCCGATGCCGCGTGGCGGCGGGTTGGAATTCGTCAACGCCATCGTCGGGGGTGTGATTCCCACGAAGTTCATTCCGGCGGTCGAGAAGGGCGTCCGGGAGACGACGGGTCGCGGGGTGCTGGTCGGCTACCCGGTGGTGGATGTCAAGACCACGCTGCACTTCGGTTCATACCACGATGTCGACTCCTCGGAGAATGCGTTCAAAATGGCCGGCACGATGGCGTTCAAGGAGGGCTTCATGCAGTGCACGCCGATACTGCTGGAGCCCATCATGAAGCTGCAGGTCATCGTCCCCGAGGAGTATACTGGCGACATCATGGGTGACATGAGCAGTCGCCGCGGCCGAATTCAGGGCATGGAGCAACACGGGAAACGACAGATCGTCCGGGCCGAAGCCCCGGAGGGCGAGCTCTTCGGCTACGTGGCCAGCCTGCGTTCGATGACGCAGGGGCGGGGGCACTTTGCGGTGGAGCTCTCCCACTACGATGAAGTGCCCCGCGAGGTGTTGGGCAAGCTGGTTGAGACGCTGAAGCAGGAGATGGAGGCGGCCAAGTCCTAGGCGGGGCCGGGTGCGTTCCGGCGGGGCGTGACTGGCTGCTTCAGGAGGCGAGCGTGTCATGAGTGGACATTCCAAGTGGAACACGATCAAGCGCAAGAAGGGCAAGGCCGACGCCGAGCGCGGCAAGCTGTTCACCAAGCTGATCAAGGAGATCAGCATCGCCGCCCGGGAGGGCGGCGGCGATCCGGACGGCAATCCGCGTCTGCGCAGCGCGATCACCGGCGCCAAGTCGGCCAACATGCCGGCGCAGAACATCGAGCGGGCGATCAAGAAGGGCACCGGTGAGCTGCCGGGGGTCACCTACGAGGAGAACAGCTACGAGGGGTATGGCCAGGCAGGGGTCGCGATCCTCGTCGAAGTGCTCACCGACAACAAGAACCGCACGACCGCGGAGATCCGGCACATCTTCAGCAAGTGCGGCGGCAACCTGGGTGAGAGCGGTTGCGTCGCCTGGCTCTTCGATCCCAAGGGCGTGATCGCCGTCGCCAAGGATTCGGCTGACGAGGAGAAGGTGTTCGAAACCGCCATCGAGGCCGGGGCCGAGGATGTCGACACCGAGAGCGAGGACGTCTACGAGATCTACACTGGCCTGAGCACCTTGCATCTGGTGGCCGGGAAGATCGAGAAGGCCGGCATCACGATCCTCTCGCAGGAGGCCTCCAGGATCCCGCAGAACACCGTGATGGTCGAGGAGGGCGACGCGGTCAAGCTGCTGCGCTTGCTCGAGATGCTCGAGGACCACGACGACGTCCAGAAGGTCTACTCCAATTTCGACATCTCCGAGGAAACGATGGAGAAGCTGAAAAGCGAGTGAGGCGCCTCGCGGCGCGCGCATTGCCCTGCGCTTCACATGCGGCTACCATCGGGTCAGGCGGTACGGCTTGGCCCGATTGTTTTGTGGGCGTGACACGCGGGAGAGCCAGTCATGGTCATCATGGGACTCGATCCCGGTTCGCGACAGACCGGCTACGGGGTCCTCACGGCCCGGGGATCCGACCTGCAGCTCGTGGAAACCGGTGTGATCACCCCGCGCCGGGATGCACCCCTCGGGGAGCGGTTGCTGGTGCTTCACGACGGGCTTGCCGAGCGGCTTGAGCGCCTGCGACCCGACGTGGTGGCGCTGGAGGAGAGCTTTGTCGGCCGCTACGCACGCGCGGCTCTCATCCTGGGCCACGCCCGCGGCAGCCTGATCGTGGCCGTGCTCGCTGCGGGAATCCCGCTCCATGAGTACGCCCCCCGCCTGGTCAAGCTCGCCGCCACCGGTAGCGGGCGAGCCTCCAAGGAGCAGATCCAAGCCATGGTGGCACGCCTCGTCGTGGGCGTCTCCGAGGCCCTCTCGGCCGACGAAGCCGATGCCCTTGCCGTCGCGATCTGCCACGCGCATCGTCTGGGGGCGGCCTGGCGCGCCGCTGATGCAAGCGGAGTGCGAACGTGATCGAAGCTGTGCGCGGAAAGCTGATTTCCGTGGAGGACGGTCGGGTCGTCGTCGAGGCCGGTGGCGTGTCGCTGAGCCTGCAGGCTCCCGCCGGCGTGTGCGCCGCGCTCGGGCGGCTCCAGCTGAACCTGGCCGATTCCCCCGAGGTGCGCCTGTCTGCGCACCTTCTCGTTCGTCCGGACAGCTGGCAGCTCTTCGGCTTTCGGGACGCTGGCGAGCGCGACGTCTTTCGCGTGCTCCTGGGCATCCCCGGGATCGGACCGCGCCTCGCTCTCAGCCTGCTCTCCCACCTCACCTGGGACCAGATGTGTGAAGCCGTCGCGGCGAATGATGCGCAGCGCTTCCAGTCGGTTCCGGGCATTGGCAAGCGCACGGCGGCCCGCATCGTGGTCGAGCTCTCGGGCAAGATAGAGCGCCGTGAGGTGATCGGCGGGCCCCCGCCGGGCTCGCCCCAGGCCGACGCCGTCGACGCCCTCGTAGCCCTGGGGGTGGGACGGGCCGAGGCGGCGGCGCTGGTACGGGCGGAAGCCGTGGCCTCGGACGTGCCGCTCGAGACCGCGGCACTCGTGGCTTCCGCTCTCCGCCGACGCACAGCTGCTGATTAGGGGGGGGGAGGGCCCTGCGTGGCCCGCCCCCCGCCTACGCATCCAGGGTGGTCTGCACGGCCTTGTCTGTGACGATCTCCCGTTCCTCGAAACCCTTCCCGGTGTGCGAGATCAGCTTGGCCTTGCCCCCCAAGCTGGTCTCCAGGTGCACCGGCCGGGTCCAGATGAGCGCCAGGTTCTTCAGCGTCTCCTTGGCGTAGCGCAGGTCGAGGTCGATACCGTAGTGCTGGTGGCGCAGGAGCAGCTCGCTCCGGTTCTCGAAGTTGTTGCTGATCACTTCGATCACCGGTCGGCCCATGTTGGAGAGCATGAACAGCAGCCGTTTCTTGACGGCCACGAAGTCACGATCCTCGATTTCCTCCTTCTCAGGCTGCTCGTCGCGCCGCGTGGTGAACAGCTTCTGCTCGGCACACAGCTCACGGGTGAAGAACGTGTCGATGAAGGTCACGTCGTTGTAGAAGCGACGGACCTCGAACATCTTCTGCCGACCCAGGTCGGCCCCGGTGTCCCACTGCTGGCGCCGCGCGTAGTCGTCGCAGGCTTCCCACTCGCGACCGAAGCGCCCCTTGTTCCAGCGATCCTCGATGTCCAGCCAGATCGCGAGCCCCACGCGATAGGGGTTGAACGAACCCGGGGGCATGGCCAGCGTACGCGAGCAGTGGTCGGCGTAGGCGGTAAGGTTCTCGTCGGCGAGAACCTTGGTGGTCATGATCTTGATGTGCCAATAGGAGGCCCATCCCTCGTTCATCACCTTGGTCGTGCCCTGCGGCACGAAGTAGTAGGCCTCCTCGCGGAGAATCCCGAGCAGACGGCGCTGCCATGGCTTCAGTGGGGCCTGCTGGATCAGGAAGTGGAGCACGTCGCGCTCGGGCTTCCGCGGCAGATCCCGGTGCCGGTCGAGTTCCTTCTGAATGCGAGCGAGCTCCTCCTCGAGGCGCTCCTTGGGGTTGACGAAGGAGTCGAGGTATTCCTTGGTGTGGAACTTGAGACTGGCGATGTCGACTCTCCGCTCGTCGTCCTCGTCGGTCTCGGGCGGCGGCTCGCGGAAAACCGAGTAGGGGTCGATCAGGTCTCCCAGGGACAGGGCCGCGTCCATGAACCGTTCGACGCGCTCGAATCCCTGCTTCTCGATGATGCGACTCACCTCGCCGGCGTTCTGCGCCATGCGATCGATCATGTGGCGGTTGGTGCGCGAGAACCAGACGTTGTTCTTGAAGAAATCGCTGTGGCCGTAGACGTGCGCCATGACCATCTGGTGATCGACGAGGCGGTTGGTCTCCAGCAGATATGCATAGCACGGGTCGTTGTTGATCACCATCTCGTAGATGTGGGAGAGGCCGTACGTCTTGCCCTTGCGCAACCGGTCGTACTCCATCCCGTAGCGCCAGTGCGGATAGCGTATGGGGAAGCCGCCGTAGGCCGCCAGCTCGTTCATCCCGGAGGCATCGGTCATCTCGAAGAGGGTCTCGTAGAAGTCGAGTCCGTACTCGCGAGCGAACTCGGCGATGCGCTCGGCTTCCGTCTTCAGTTTGCACGGCAGACTCATCGTCCCTTCCCCAAGAATTCCTTGATCGAATCGTAGATCGCGTCGCGGTCGGCGATCTGTGAGGTGATCAGATTCTCCGCGGATCCGAAGTGCGAACTGAGATCGTGGATGAACTGCCCACTGCCGTAGGGCGATTCGACTTGCCCGTACCCGAACAGGTTGGCGTGGGGGAGGAGTTTTTGCTTGAGCAGGTCGAGGCAGATCTCGGTGTCCCCGCTGCCCCAGTTGTCCCCGTCCGAGAAATGGAAGATATAGACGTTCCAGTCAAAGATCGGGTACTCGCTCTCGAGGATCTTGGCCGTCAGAGCGTAGGCTGAGGAGATCTTGGTGCCGCCGGCCTCCTTGAGGTGATAGAAGACGTCGCGATCCACCTCGCGCGCGTCCGCGTCGTGCACGATGTAGCGCGTGCGCACATCGCGGTAGTTGTGCTGCAGCCAGGTGTCGATCCAAAAGGCCTCGGTGCGCACGGTGTCCTTCTGCTCCTGGCCCATGCTGCCGGAGACATCCATCAGATAGAGAACCACCGCATTCGTGCGCGGTGAGTAGGTGACCTTCCACGACTTGTAGACGCGATCCTCGCGGATCGGAATGATCACGGGGTTGTCCGGGTCGTACTGCCCCGAGGCGATCGTGCGCTTCAGGGCACGGCGATAGGTTCGGCGGAAGTGACGCAACGATTCGGGGCCCACGGGGCGGATGCTGTTGTAGCGCGCGTGCTGCTCCTCGATTTCCTCGCGCCCGCGCGGCTGGATGCGGGGCAGTTGCAGCTCCTCGCCGAGCATTTCGGCCAGCTCGTCGAGCGTCACCTCCGCCTCGAGGACGTGCGGCGCGCTCTTGTCGCCGGCCTGGCCGGTCCCCGCACCGGCCTCATCGCCCGGCTCTCCCTCGCCCTGCCCCACACCGCCCTGGTTGTCGCCGTAGCGAAACGTGGGGATGTCGATGCGCGGCACGGGGATCGCCACCAGGTGCTTGCCCTTGCGGCCCAGGAGTTCGCTGTGCGTGATGAACTTGCGGAACTCCTTGCGCACCCGCCCCTTGACGATTTCACGGAAGCGGTTGTGGTCGCGCGAAATCCTCGGCATCGTCCCACTCCCCCCGGCGAGCACGCCGGTGTTGCCGGGCCCGCGGGCTGCTAGGACTCCGGCTCCTCGCGGGCCAGGATGCCGGCCACATAGGTGAGCACGTCGCCGGCGCAGACCTCGCAGTAGTTGTGATGCTTCATGAGGTGGTTCTTGACGATGTCGATCTTCTCCTGGGCGTCCTTGTCGACCACATGCTCCACTAGATTGGTCAGACGAATCGAGTCCTTGCGATCGTCGAAGAGCTTCATCTCGAGGGCGCGATGCAGTTGGGCGTCGTCGCGGTAGTTGAACGTCTTGCCCTCCAGAGCCAGCGTCGCGATGTAATTCATGATCTGCTGGCGGAAGATGTCCTTGCGCGACTCCTCGATGTTGATCTTCTCCTCGATGTTGCGCATGAGGCGCTCGTCGGGTTCCTCGTCCTGTTGCGTGTAGGCGTTGCGCACCTTCTCCTTGCGCGTGAAGGCGTTGACGTTGTCGATGTACTTGGCGCAGAGGCGCGTGATGGCCTCCGCGTCGGCGGCCACGGCGCGCATGACATCGTTCTTGGCGAGTTTCTCATACTCCTCGCGCACGGTCTGCAGCAGCTCGGTGAAGCGCTTGCGTTGCTCCTCGCTGGTGATCAGCGAATGATGGCGCAGGCCCGATTCGAGCTCGCTCATGATCATGAACGGGTTGACGCAGCCTCCGGCGCGATCCGAGACGAGCGCGTTGGAGATCTTGTCCTGGACATAGCGCGGAGAAATGCCCTCCATACCCTCGCGCTCGCTCTCCTTGCGCAGCTCGCGCACCTTGTCGCTGGTGTAGTCCTCGACCTTCTTGCCGTTGTACAACTTCAGCTTCTGCAGCAGCGTGATCTTGGCGTCCTTGGGCTCCTCGAGCCGCGTGAGCACCGCCCACATGGAGGCGATCTCGAGGGCGTGGGGCGCGATGTGCTTGGCGCGGATGCGATCGCCGCAGAAGTCCTTCTGGTAGATCTTCAGCTCCTCATCGAGCTTCGTGACATACGGGATGTCCACCTTGACCGTGCGATCGCGCAGCGCCTCCATGAACTCGTTCTTTTGCAGCCTCCGGTATTCGGGCTCGTTGGTGTGTCCGATGATGACCTCGTCGATGTCGGTTTGGGCGAACTTCTTCGGCTTGATGCGGTGTTCCTGCGTGGCACCCAGCAGATCGTAGAGGAAGGCGACGTCCAGCTTGAGGATCTCGATGAACTCGATGAGACCCCGGTTGGCGATATTGAATTCGCCGTCGAAGTTGAAGGCGCGCGGGTCCGACTCGGTACCGAATTCGGCGATCTTGCGGTAGTTGATGTCGCCGGTCAGCTCGGTGGAGTCCTGGTTCTTCTCGTCCTTCGGCTGAAACGTGCCGATGCCGATGCGGTCCTGCTCGGATAACAGCAGGCGCCGGACCTGGATGTGTTCGACGATCTTGTTCCACTCGCCGCCGTAGCGGCTGGAAAGCTCCTCGTAGTTGCGCCGGCAGAAGGGACACAGCTCGCCTTCGACGTAGACTTCGTAATCGGTGTCGGTCGACGAGTTGATGTGTGCGATGAGCGCCTCGCGCATCTCCAGCGGCACCAGGTGGAGCGGCTCTTCGTGCATCGGGCAGCGGCTCCACACGAGCGGCTCCGCTTCGCGATTCAGGCACCAGGCGTAGGTGAAGAGCAGGCCCTCGGAACGGCGGGAGTATTCCTCCAGACCGCGCTTCAGCAGGCGCACGATCGTGCTCTTGGAACTGCCTACCGGACCGTGCAAGAGAAGCACCCGGCGCTCGGGGCCGTAGCGCTGCGCAGCGGCCTTGAAGATGTTCACCAGCTTCATGAGCGGCACCTCGAGACCGAAGATGGCATCGCGGCCGGTGAGTTCCGGGTCGTGGAAGAAGCGGTAGGTCGTGATCTCCTTCTTGAACTCGACGTACTTGTCCGTGCCGTAGGAGAGGATCATGTCATACAGACGCTCGAAGGCAGGGCGCGTCACCTTGGGATTGGAGACGACGGTATCCAAGTAATCCTGGAAGGTCCCCTTCCAGTTCAGTTCCTCGAACACGTCCAGGTGCTGGCGGTCCTTGATGAACTCCGCAACGTCGATCCGATTGCCCATGGCTTCCTCCCTCTCCTCTGGCCGGACGTCTCGGTAGGCCTCCATTTGCTGTATCGGCGTGCAGGTGTGGGGCCTTGACGCCCGCGCAGAAGCGCGCTTGCGGAGGGGATGTCCCAAGTGGCTGGCGCACGTCTCTTCGGGGCCTGGCGCGACCCCTGCAGCGGCGTGCCTTCATTTCCTACTACCCCCCGGCACGCAGTTCGCTCCGCGGGTAACGGGTCGCCACAGCCGGCCCTGCGGGCTGGCCAGAAATCAGCCGGTGGTGTAGTTGCAGTCTCTGTCTCGGGTTGCCAGGGCCGCCATTGTTGGCTCTTGAGGCTTGTGGTAGGCTGCACCCCGATAGCGAAGGAGGCTTCAGCCGTGCCCAAGACGCCCGCGACATCTCAGACCCTCGACCCGCGCAGCATGGCCGGCGAGCCTCCGCGGGAGCGTTCCCTGCGCCCGGCGCACCTGAGCGAGTTCGTCGGTCAGGATACCCTCAAGGAAAACCTCTCGATCATGATCCGCGCGGCGCGCAAGCGCGGCGAGGCGCTCGAGCACGTTCTCCTCTACGGTCCGCCCGGTCTGGGCAAGACCACCTTGGCGCACCTCCTGGCGCGCGAGACGGGCGCGGAGATGATCACAACCAGCGGCCCGGCGCTGGAACGCCCGAGTGAAATGGTCGGGCTGTTGACGAGCCTCAAGCCACGGGGCGTGTTCTTCATCGACGAGATCCACCGCGTGCCGCGGAGTGTCGAGGAGTACCTCTACGGTGCGATGGAGGATTTCCGTCTGGACATCCTCCTCGACCGCGGACCGGCGGCGCGTTCGGTGCAGCTCCATCTGCATCCCTTCACGCTCATCGGGGCCACGACGCGGGTCGGACTCCTCACCTCGCCGCTGCTGGGCCGGTTCGGTTTCTCGGCGCACCTGGACTTCTACCCGTCGGAGCATCTCGCCCAGCTCCTGCGCCGGTCGGCGGCCATCTTCGGCGTCGCGCTCACCCCGGAAGCCGAGCAAGCCATCGCGCGTTGCTCCCGCGGCACGCCGCGGGTCGCCAATCGCCTGCTGCGCCGCGTGCGCGACTACGCGGAGGTCAAGGAGATCTCGCCGATTTCGGTGGAGGTGGTGGACGCGGCGTTCTCGCTCCTGCGCATCGATGCGCGCGGACTCCACGAAATGGACCGGCGTCTCCTCGCGGCGATCGTCGAGAAATTCGCCGGCGGCCCGGTGGGACTGGGAACCCTGGCGGCGGTCCTCGGCGAAGAGGAGGACACGCTGGAGGATCTTCTCGAGCCGTTCCTCATCCAGCAGGGACTCATCGAGCGCACGCGTCGTGGGCGTGAGGCGACGCGGCGGGCTTACGAGTTCCTCGGGGTCGAACCGCGCCGACCGCAGGAGCGTTTGCTCTAGCGAAAGAATGGGTGGCGTGAATTGCGACGAGAGCCGACAGACGCCGGGTGAACTTCTCGATCAATACACCTACAGGCTCCCGCCGGCGGCCATCGCGCAACGTCCCGCCCAGCCGCGAGACGCCTCGCGCCTGCTCGTGCTGAGCCGCACGGCCGATCGCGACAGGTGTGAGCACGCGCACTTCTTCGATCTTCCAAGATTCCTCGCGGCAGGCGACCTGCTGGTCCTGAACGATACGCGCGTGCTCCTGGCCCGTCTCTTCGGGCGCAAGATACCCGGGGGCGGCAAGGCGGAAGTGCTCATCGTGCGCCAGCGGGACGCCGAACACGTCGAGGTTCTGGTGCGCGCGTCGGGACGCATGCGGCCGGGGCGCGTTTTCGAGCTGGATGCCGGCTACCGCCTGGAGCTCATCGAACAGGGGGAGCCGCCGACGTACGTCGCGCGCATCGCGGGACCCGGGCGTCTGGCGGATCTTCTCGAGCTGGCCGGCCACGTGCCGCTGCCGCCCTATATCCGCCGGCCGGACGATGCCGCCGACCGCGAGCGCTACCAGACCGTCTACGCTCGCGAACCCGGCGCGGTGGCCGCACCGACCGCCGGCCTTCACTTCACGGAGCGCCTTCTCCGCCGCATTGCCGCCGCCGGCGTGCAGACCGCGTGGGTCACGCTCCACGTCGGGCCGGGGACCTTCCGGCCGCTGAAGGTCGAAGATGTCGCCCGCGGCGCATTGCACGCGGAGGTCTATGCGCTGCCGGAAGCCACGGTCGGCGCGATCGACGGTGCGCGCGCCCGCGGCGCACGCATCATCGCCGTGGGCACGACCACGGCGCGGGTCCTGGAGGCGTGCGCCACGCCTGACGGGACGCTGCGCGCCGGCGGGGGTGTGACCCGCCTCTTCATCCGCCCGCCGTATGCGCCGCGGGTGGTGGATGGTCTGGTCACCAACTTCCACCTGCCGCGCAGCAGTCTCCTGATGCTGGTCGCGGCATTCGCCGGCCGCGAGCGGGTGTTGGGCGCCTATCGGGAGGCCCTGGACGCGGGCTATCGCTTCTACAGCTACGGCGACGCCATGCTCGTTCTCTGACCTCACCCGCGGAGGCCCTGACCATGCTTGCGGAGGTCCCCACCCTACCCGCGGAGGCCCTGACCACGCCTGCGACGACTGTGCTAGGATGCGGTTTCGGCTTTCTCGCGTGAGTACCGACATGGGGGAGACGGGTTTGACGGGCGACGCACGAGACGTGGCCTTCGAGCTGCTCGCGGGGGCGGGGTGCGGACCGCGCCGCGGCCGGCTGAGCATTGGGGAGCTTGCGATCCCCACGCCGGTCTTCATGCCCGTCGGCACCCGCGCGACCGTCAAGACCCTCGGCTCGGAAGATCTCGAGGAGATCGGCGTACGGCTGATCCTGGGCAACACCTATCACCTGCACCTGCGGCCGGGGGCGGATCTGATCGCGCGGCGCGGCGGGCTCCACCGTTTCATGGCTTGGCGCGGCGGCATCCTCACCGACAGCGGCGGATTCCAGGTGCACAGCCTCGCCGAGTTTCGACGGATTCACCCCGATGGGATCGCCTTCCGCTCCCACCTGGACGGCTCGGCGCACTTTTTCACGCCCGAGGGGGTGCTGGAGATCCAGGACCAGCTCGGCAGCGACATCCGCATGGTCCTCGACGTCTGCACGAGCTATCCGGCCGACGCGGCGCAGGCCGCCTCCGAAATGGAGACCACCTTGCGGTGGGCCGCCGAATCAGTCCGCTGCCGGGACGCCTTGCGCGCCGCGGGGCGCGGGCGCGGGGCGCTCTTCGGGATCGTCCAGGGCGGGGTCCACCCGGAGCTGAGAGAGCGCTGCGGGCGTGAACTTGCCTCGCTCCCGTTCGATGGCTATGCTGTTGGGGGTCTGTCCGTGGGCGAGCCGCGCGAGCGACGGCTGCCGGCCCTCGAGGCCTCGCTCGCGCCGCTTCCGGCGGAGCTTCCGCGCTATCTCATGGGCGTCGGGACGCCGCTGGATCTGCTGGACGCCGTCGGCCGCGGCGTGGACATGTTCGACTGTGTCCTGCCGACACGGAACGCCCGCAAGGGCACCGTGTTCACCTGGAACGGGAAGCTGGTCCTGAAGAACAGCACCTACGCGGAGGATGATCGCCCCATTGACCCGCAGTGCACTTGCCCCACGTGCCGGCGCTACTCCCGGGCCTACCTGCGGCATCTGTTCCAAGTGGGTGAGCTGCTGGCGGGGCGCTTGGCGACGATCCACTCGCTGGCATTCTACCAGCAGTTCATGGAGAAGATGTGCGGCGCAATCGACGCAGGTCGCTTCGCCGAGTTCGACGCACGCGTGCGCGAAAGCTACGGCGTGAACACCAAAGAGGTGGAAACGGGCCCCGCGGGGCCGTGAGAACACGCTCGGCGCCGGCGGCAACGCCGGGGCGCCAATGGGAGGAGTTGAGATGGCCATCTGGTTCCTGCTGATGACCGGCCCCCCCGGGGGGGCGGAAGGCGGACAACAGGGAAGTCCGCTGCCCATGCTGGGGGCGTTCGTCCTCATCTTTCTGATCTTCTATATGCTGATCATCCGCCCGCAGCAGAAGAAGCAGCGCGAACACAAGAGCATGCTGGAACAGGTCCAGACCGGAGACCGCGTGCTCACTACCGGCGGGTTGATCGGCAACGTCATGGGGACCAAGGAGGCCGATGGGGTCAGCATCCTGGTCCTCAAGATCGCTGACAACACGAAGGTCGAGGTCTCGCGCGGACACATCCATCAGGTGCTGGTGAAGAATCGCTCCTAGCGCCGACCGCTCGGGATGCGCGCCCAGGTAGGACGGGGGAGGCTTGGCGTGAAGATCGTCTTCATGGGGACGCCGCAGTTCGCCGTACCCGTTCTGCGCCGTTTGCACGCGGAGAAGTTCCGGATTGCGGCGGTCTACACCCAGCCGGCCCGCAAGCAGGGGCGGGGATTGCGTCTCGTCCAGCCGCCGGCGGCCCAGGCCGCCGAAGAACTGGGCCTGCCGCTGCGCCAGCCGAAGATCCTGCAGAGGCGCGCCGAGCACGGGGTGCTGGAGAAGCTCGCCCCCGATGTGATCGTGACCGCCGCGTACGGCAAGATCTTCCGGCGCCGGCTTCTCGACCTGCCGCGCTTCGGTTGCATCAACTTGCACCCTTCGCTGTTGCCGCACTACCGTGGGCTGACGCCCATTCCATGGGCGATCCTGCGGGGCGACACGGTGACCGGGGTCACCGTCTATCGCATGGACGAGGCGGTGGATGCCGGGCCGATCCTCGGGCAGCGCGCGGTCGCCATCGGCCCCGATGACACCGGTGCCAGCTTGGGCCAGCGCCTCGCCGAACACGGTGTCGAGCTCGTGTGTTCCGTCCTGCGCGGGCTGCAGGCGGGCGGCCTGAAGGCGTGGCCCCAGGATCCCGAGCTGGCGAGCTACGCCCCGCGCCTGGGGCGCGACGACGGGCGCCTCGATTGGCGCTTGCCCGCCACGCAGATCGCGCGGCAAGTGCGAGCCCTGCAACCTTGGCCGGGCACCTTCAGCTATTGGTGCGGCCTGCGTGTCAAGATCCTCGAGGTGGCAGTCGTGGACGAGACGCTCCGGCGCGTGCCCCCGGGAACCCTTCTCAGTGGCGGCGGCAAGCAGCCGCCCGTCGTCGCCGCCCTACCCGGAGCGGTGGTCCTGCAGCGCGTGCAGTGCGAGAACGCGCGCCCGCAGAACGGCATCGAGTTCTGTTGTGGTCGCCGCGTCACACGGGGAGACCGCCTGCGCGGGCACCCCGTCCAGCCTGGGGGAACCGACCGTGCATGAAGCCCGCGCCCTGGCGCTACAGGTGCTCAGTCAATGCGAACGGGGTCGCATCCCGTGCGATGCGGTCCTCGGACCGCGGCTGGCGAGCTGTGGCCTGGACGAGCGCGACCGTCGTCTCGTGACGACCCTCGTGCGCCACACCCACCGCTGGCGCGGCCGAGCCGATCGGGTGCTGGACAAGCGCCTCACGCGCGGCCTGCGGTCGCTGGATCTGTCCACGCTGACCATCCTGCGCATCGGGTACGTGCAGCTCTTCCACCTCGACCAGATCCCGCCGCATGCCGCCGTGCACACGTCGGTCGATCTCTGTCGCCGGCAAGGTGGCGACGGCAAGGCGCGTCTGGTGAACCAGGTGCTGCGCGGGCTGCTGCGCCACGGACCCACGCCCGGCGAGTGGGGTGCGGGGCGCGGCGCCGAGGCCTTGGAGGGCGAGCTCTCCCATCCCCACTGGCTCATCGAGCGGTGGCTGAGACGGTGGGGCGAAGAGGAAACGCGCCGCGTCTGTGAGTGGAACAACGGGGAGCCCGACTTCCACCTGCGCGTGCACGGCGGAGAGGAGGCGCGCGCACGCGTCAGCCGGGTGCTTGCGGAGGAGGATCGCAGTGTCACGCCCGGCGCGCTGCTCGCCGAAGTGCTGCGCGTCGCGGGGAGCTTTCAGGTGCGCGAGCACCCGCTGCTCAAGAGCGGCGCGCTGTCGCCGCAGGACGAGAGCCAGGCGCTGGTGGGGCGGCTGTGGCCGGATCTGGCCGCCGGACCGGTCCTCGACATGTGTGCCGGACCGGGCACCAAGGGCGCGCACCTCGCCGAGCTCAGTCCGCAGGCGACGATCCTGGCTGCCGATCTCACCCACCGGCGAACGCGCCGGGTGGCCGACAGCCGGCGCAGGCTGGGCCTCGAGAACCTATTCCCGGTGGTCTCGGACGGGCGCCGACCCGCGTTCCGCAGCGTGTTTCGCCGGGTGCTCCTCGACGCCCCCTGCTCGGGGCTCGGCGTGCTTCGGCGCCGGCCGGATGCGCGTTGGTTGCGGAGTCCAGGGGAGATTGCCGATGCTGCGACCCTCCAGCATCGCCTGCTGGATGCGGCTGCCGAACTGGTAGTGCCCGGTGCCCATCTGCTCTATAGCGTCTGTTCCCTCGAGCCGGAGGAGTCGAGCTTGCAGGTGGAACGATTCCTGGATCGCCACCCGGAATTCGAGCCCGGTGAGCTACCCGCCTGGCTGCCGGACGAGATCCGGCCTGCGGCAGGCACGGTGACCATCCGCCCGGGTCAACTGGGTATGGAAGGCATGTTCGCGAGTCTGTTGCACAAGGCGCGCAGTTCCACCGGCGGCGGGAGGCGCGAGGCGTGAACAGCAGGCAACGGCGACTGCTCCGCTGGTTCCTATCGCTCTGCATGATCCCGCTGGGCGGCCTCTGCGCCGTGCTGCTCTTTCACCTTGTGATCATGCCCCTCTTCGTCCGCCGGGGGCAGGAGACGGTGGTTCCGGACGTACGGGGGCTACCGCTCACCGAGGTCGCTCCCGTGCTCACCGGTGCCGTGCTGGCCAAGGGCAGCATCACGCGGATCGTGGACGAGCATGTCCCGGCCGGCCGGGTGCTTCGACAGAACCCACCGCCCGAGTTCCGTGTCAAGAAGGGGCGGGAGGTCAACTTGGTCATCAGCCTGGGGCCCGCCGCGCTGCGCGTGCCCCAACTCGAGCGGGAGAGCCTGGTCCACGCGCGTTTCCTCCTGGCGCGCGAGGGCATGACGGTGGGACACATCCGTACCGTGTCCAGTCAAACGGTGCCGCGCGATCAGGTCGTGGCCGCCAATCCGGCGCCGGGGAGTCGCCTCAGCGGGCGCTCGACGGTGGATCTCCTGGTGAGTGCCGGTCCGCCCCGGCAGCGTTTCCTCATGCCCGACCTGCGCGGCTGGGACGCGGAGACCGCGGAGCGTCTGTTCGAGCAGAGCGGAATCCGGGTGCGGCGGAAGCTGTGGCCCGGCAGCCGCAGCGGGATGAACCGCGTCGTGGAGCAGACGCCCCCCCGAGGCTACCCGATCGAGGAGGGGGGCACCGTCGAGATCGTGACCGGCGGCTAGAGCCCGGCCTTCTCGCCACGGCTCGTCGCGAGCCAGCGCCGGCAGATCCGCCGCCGCAGTGGGGGCGTGCTGAGAAGTCCGGGCTGGTCATCCGCCCTGGAGATGGAGCGCATGCCTGCAAGAGGGATCCCTACAGGCACCCAGATCGTGCCGTCGCTGCTGGCCGCCGACTTCGTGCGCCTCGGCCGCGAGATCCGCGCCGTGGAGGACGCGGGCGCCGAGATCCTCCATCTCGACGTGATGGACGGCCACTTCGTGCCCAACATCACCTTCGGGCCGCCGCTGGTGCGGTCGGTGAGAGGTGCCACCCGGCTCTTCCTGGATACGCACCTCATGATTCGCGACCCGCTGGCCCTCATGGAGCCGTTCGCGCGGGCGGGCGCGGATCTCCTGACCCTGCACGTCGAGGCCCTCGGCGGGGGTGCAGCGAGCGGTCCGTCGGCCGAGGGACTGGAGGTTTTCCGTCGCGCGCGCGAGCTGGCGAGCGACGAATTGGGCTGTCTGCTGGGGCTCTCCTTCCGCCCGGTGACCGATCCCCTGCCCTGGCTCCGCGAGCTGGGCGCCTCGTGCGATCTGGCTCTCATCATGACCGTCGAACCCGGTTTCGGCGGGCAGGCGTTTCGCGCCGAGCTGCTTCCGCGCATCGCCGAGGTGCGCCGGCTCATCGACGAGCGCGGGTGGACCTGCCGGGTTGAGGTGGACGGCGGCGTGAATGCCGACACCGCCGGGAGCTGTGCCCGGGCAGGGGCCGACCTGCTGGTCGCCGGCACGGCCGTCTTCGACCGGCCCGACCGCACCGCTGCCATGCGGGAACTCGAGACCGCGGCCGGGGTCGCCCCGCGGCCCGGCCGCTAGCAGGCGATCCGCAATTCGCACCGCGATTCGCAGGACTTGAAGGCTCGCGGCCAGAGTGGTAGTATTCCTCTTTTGTGCAGTTCGGCCACGATGGCCGCAGGTGGGTCACGGCGATGTTCGAAGCACTGGCAGGACGCCCCGATCAGGTTTTCTCACGTCTGCGCGGTCGGGGCAAGCTGAGCGCCGAGGACGTTCGCAAGGGGCTCCGCGACATGCGTCGCGTGCTGCTCGCGGCCGACGTGAACTACCGCGTGGCGCGGGGCTTCGTGCGGCAGCTCGACGAGCGCGCGCTGGGGCAGGAGAGCCTGAAGAGCCTGACCCCGGGGGAGCAGTTGGTCAAGGTGGTCTACGACTCCCTCGTGGAACTCCTGGGGGGGCAGGCCGCCCAACTTGTTGCTGCTGAAGAAGTTCCGATGCGCATCCTGTTCGTCGGGCTGCAGGGGTCGGGAAAGACGACCTGTGTCGCCAAGGTCGCGCGCCGGCTGCGCAAGCAGAAGCGCGTGCCGATGCTCGGAGCCTGCGACGTCCACCGCCCCGCGGCGGTCGATCAGCTGGTTAAGCTGGGCGGAGAGCTTGGCGTGCGTGTCTTTGCCGAACCGGGCGAGAGCGATGCCGCCGCCATCGCCGAGCGCGGCTGGCGCGCGGCGCAGGAGGCCGGTGCCGACTACTACCTCATCGACACGGCGGGACGCCTGCAGATCGATGAGGAGATGATGCAGGAGGTCGAGCGCGTCCGAGACGCCACGGAGCCGCATCAGGTTCTCCTGGTGGTCGATGGCCTGACGGGCCAGGAGGCGGTCTCGGTCAGCGAGACCTTCCACCAGCGCCTGGGCCTGGGGGGTGTCATCCTCACCAAGATGGAGGGGGATGCCCGCGGCGGCGCGGCGCTCAGCATACGTGCGGTGACCGGCGTGCCCATCCTGTTCGTGGGCACCGGTGAGCGGCTCGATGCGCTGGAGACGTTCCACCCCACCGGGATGGCCTCCCGGATCCTGGGGATGGGAGATGTGTTGTCTCTGGTGGAAAAGGCGCAGGAGACCGTCGACCTGGAGGAGGCCGAAAAACTCCGCGAGAGCCTGGAGAAGAACCAGTTCACGCTGGAGCACTTCCTCCGCCAGATGCGGCAGATGCGCAAGATGGGGCCGATCCAGGACCTGGTGAAGCTGATGCCGGGTCTGGGGGCCAGAGTTGCCGGACAGATCGACGTCGACGACAAGGGGGTTTCGAGAATCGAGGCCATCGTGCTCTCGATGACGCCGGAAGAGCGCAGGCGCCCGGGAATCATCAACGGCTCGCGGCGGCGGCGACTTGCCCGGGGCAGCGGCACTTCGGTTCAGGAGGTCAACCGACTCCTGAAGGATTTCCAGCAAATGCAACGGCTATTCGGCCGGCTCCGCAAGGGGCGCAAGTTGGCGGGTCTCTTCCCGCAGATGTGATGAGGAGGATACCGTGGGGGTTATGATCCGGCTTCAGCGGGCGGGTGCTCGCAACAGGGCTTTCTATCGTATCGTGGTCACGGACTCGCGCAAGCCGCGCGATGGCGCCTTCCTGGAGAAGGTGGGCTACTACGATCCTGTGTCCGACCCGGACGTGATTCACCTGGAGAAGGACCGGGTGACGGAGTGGATGGGCAAGGGCGCCAAGCCGACCGACGCGGTCCGCGCGCTGATCCGCCGCTGGGAGCAGCGCGGCTCCGGCGAGGATCGGCAGCCGGCGGCCGAGTCCCCGAAGACGCCGTCCACGCCCGAGGAGGCCCCGCCCAAGCCGGAGGAGGCCCCGCCCAAGCCGGTGGAGCCGTCCCCCGAGCCGGCGGCCGGCGGCGATTCCGTGCCAGATTCTGAAGCAGAAACCAAGAGCTAGGTGTTCAACATCTGCGAATGGACAACATAGCGCGGAGGTGATGAGGTGGCGATCGCCCGCGGCGGTGGGCGAAACGCGAAGGCGAATAGTGCGGCAGCCCGAGAGAAGCCGGGACAATCCGTCCGGCGACAGAGAGGGCGAGAAGGAGAGCGAATCATGAAGCAACTCATCGAGTACTTGACGAAGGCGCTTGTGGACCTGCCTGACGATGTCGTGGTGAATGAGGTTGTTGGGGAGAAGACCACCGTCTACGAGCTGAGGGTGGGCGAAGGCGATCTGGGCAAGGTCATCGGGAAGCACGGGCGGACGATCCGAGCCATCCGTACACTGCTGTCGGCGGCAGCCACCAAGCAGGGCAAGCGGGCGGTACTCGAGATACTGGAGTAGACGACGCGTTTGCCGGCGGTGTCGCGCGGGGGGCCGCGCGCGCCCGGTGCGACGGTCGGATGACGATGTGTGCGGAGGCGGATCGTACGGGGAAGCGGGATCGGGACACCTGGGTTGACGTGGGTCGCGTAACCAAGGTGTTCGGTCTCAAGGGCGAGGTGGTTATCCACTTTTTCGGCGATTCACCCGCCCGCTTCGATCCCGGGAACCGGATCCATCTCCTGGCGGGCGACGAGCGCAGGATGGTGCGCATTGCCGCGCGGCGTCAGATGCCCAAGAAGCTGGTCGTCCGTTTCGAGGGCTGCGAGCGCGTGGAGGACGCCGAGCCGTACGTGGGCGGTCTCCTCCAGGTTCAGGCGGTGGACCTGCCGCCTCTGGCGGAGGGGGAGTTCTACCACCACGAGCTCATCGGTCTGCGGGTCTTCGCAGCCGACGGTCGGCTGCTGGGCGTCCTCGAAGAGATCATCGTGACCCCGAGCAACGACGTCTACTGCGTGCGCGGTGAGGGGCGCGAGATTCTCGTGCCCGCCATCGACGACGCCATCGAGCGCATCGACCCCCGGACGGGGGAGATGGTGCTGAAGGACTTGAAGGGCCTGGTCGAGTCGTGAGCGCGGAACGACCCTCGATCACCATCACGGTGCTCACCGGCTTCCCGGCGCTCTTGGGGAGTTTGGATACGGAGGGGATGATTCGCGTGGCCCTCGACAGGAAGAGGGCCAGCTTGCGGATCGTCAATCTGCGCGATCACACGGACGACCGGCATCGCACGATCGACGACAACCCCTACGGGGGCGGTCCGGGCATGGTGCTGAAGGTCGAGCCGGTGGTCCGCGCGCTCTCGGCGTTGCCGCCGGCGGCCGGCCGCCGGGAGGTCGTGCTCCTCAGTCCGCAGGGGAAGCCGCTCTCCCAGGAGTTCCTGGAGTCGCGGGCCGAGGGGTGTGATCTGGTGCTCGTCTGCGGCCGCTACAAGGCGGTCGATGAGCGCATTCGGAGGCATGTGGACGAGGAGATCTCGCTCGGCGACTACATCATCTCGGGTGGCGAACTCGCCGCCATGGTCGTGATCGACGGCATTCTGCGGCTCATTCCGGGCGTGCTGGGTGACCTCGATTCGGCCAAGGGAGACAGTTTCTCGCGAGGGATCCTCGACTGCGCATACTATACGCGCCCGGAGAACTTCTCCGGCGAGGCGGTTCCCGAGGTGCTCCGCTCGGGGCATCACGAGGAAATCGCCCGATGGCGCAGGCAGGACGCGCTGCTGCGAACTCTGCAGCGGCGTCCCGACCTGCTCGAGATGGAGAGCTTGAGCCGCGAAGACCTGCGGTTTCTCGCCGAGCACGGGTGGCGACCCGGCGCGGGCGGGGGCTCGGATCAAGGGCAATAGGCGTGCCCCGCGCCCCGCGACCATCGCGGGGGCACGGGTGACAATGGGGGTGGGGAATGGACGTGATTCGCAACATCCAGGCACCGTATCTCAAGAAGGATATTCCCGAGTTCAGGCCGGGTGACACGGTGCGCATCCAGGTGCGCGTTGTCGAGGGCGACAAGGTCCGCCAGCAGCCGTTCCAGGGGGTCGTGATCGCGCGCGGTCACTCGGGGACCGGCGAGACCTTCACGGTGCGGAAGATCAGTGAGGGTGTCGGGATCGAGCGCGTCTTCCCGCTACATTCGCCCAACCTCCTGGCGATCGAGGTCATCCGCCTCGGTCGTGTTCGGCGTGCGAAGCTTCACTACCTTCGCGGGCGCAAGGGCAAGCGCGCACGGATTCGCGAGCGGACCGATTGGCGCGCGGGGGCCAAGAAGACGGCCAAACGGGCCACGGCCCCGCCCAAGGCCTAGCCGGTGAACGGCGCGACGGGCCGGAGCCGTTCGGGCAAGCCGTCGCGTCCTCCGAAGCGGGGTCCCACACGCACGCGAAGGCGCGGCCCGACACGTAGGTCCGAGGGCCAGTGGCGGCGCAAGGGGTTCGATCAGGTGGCCGGCATCGATGAAGCCGGCCGCGGCTGCCTCGCCGGCCCGGTCGTCGCGGCCGCGCTCATCCTTCCTGAGCATGGCGTTCCGCCGGGGATCGACGACTCCAAGAAGCTCTCTCCCGCGCGCCGCGAGGAGCTCTTCGAACAGCTCTGCGCATCGCGGAGCGTGTTCGCCTGGGGGCTTGCGCAGGTCGGCGAGATCGACCGGCTGAACATCCTCCAGGCCACCTTCCTCGCCATGCGCCGCGCCATCGCCAATCTCACGCGCCCCCCGGATGCGCTGCTCGTGGATGGCGCGCCCCTTCCCGACTGCGATCTTCCGCAGCGGGCCCTCGTGCGGGGCGATGCGACCTCCCTCTCGATCGCAGCCGCGAGCATCGTCGCGAAGGTGGTGCGGGACCGGATCATGGTGGCTCTCGAGGGCGAGTTCCCCGGCTACGGCCTCGCCCGCCACAAGGGATACCCCACCCCGGAGCATCTGAGCGCTCTCGGTGAGCTGGGGCCTGCCGCGATCCATCGCGCCAGCTTCGCGCCCGTGAGACGCGCGGTCACGCGGCGGCACGTGCCGAGCTACGGACGGTAGAGTCACACGCCGACGTTTTGCTCACGCACACCCACCCGGGAGACGCCGATGCTCGGTGATGCCGAAACCCCGCATGAGGAATCGCGCAAACCGCCGGTCTCACACGTGCGGGGCCGCCTGGGGGAGGCGATGGCCGCGCTCTATCTTCAGCTGGCGGGCTATCGCATCGTCGCCCGCAACGCGCGCTGGAGGCATCTGGAGGTGGACTTGGTGGCCGTCCGGGGGCGCACGATCGCGTTCGTCGAGGTGCGCCTGCGCTCCTCGAAGAACCACGGCGCGCCCGAAGAGAGCCTGCGCGCGTCCAAGAAGCGCAACCTGCGCCGCGCGGCGGCGCGCCTCTTCGTGGACCTCGGGTGCCCCCCGACGTTCCGGATGCGCCTCGACGTCATCACCGTCGATTTCCGCGGGCTCACCCTCCTCGTGCGCCATCTGCCGGGTTGGCTGCGCCCCGGCCCCGACGGTGCGCCGGACTGCGCACGCCCGTATCCGCCACGCAATTGACAGGTCTTCCTCGCGCCTGATAAAGTCCTCTCCTTGCGCGTGACGGGCACCGTCGTGCCGCCCCCTCACCACAGGTAGCAGGATGACCAGATCGCAGGAGGAGAGCAGAGGGCGAACCGCGGAGGCGGCCCGCCTGGCCGAACGCCTGGCACAGGGTGATCGGCGCGCGATCGCGCGCGGCATCTCGCACGTCGAAGACGGCACGCCCGTGGGGCGGGCGCTCCTCGATCGGATCTACACGCTCACCGGCCGCGGGCATCGCGTCGGCATCACCGGGCCGCCGGGGTCCGGCAAGAGCACGTTGGTGGATCATCTGTCACGCCGGCTGCGCGAACGGGGGCTGCGCGTCGGCGTGCTGGCCATCGACCCGACCAGTCCCTTCAGCGGCGGTGCGCTCCTGGGAGATCGCATTCGGATGCGCGCGGCGACCCAGGACGAAGGGCTCTTCGTGCGGAGCATGGCCTCGCGAGGCAGTTTGGGAGGCGTGGCCGCCGCGACCTATGAGGCCAGCGAGGTGCTCGAGGCGGCTGGCTTCGATTGGATCCTGATCGAGACGGTGGGTGTCGGCCAGTCGGAGCTCGAGGTGGTCGAGCTCGCGGACACGACCGTGCTGCTGCTCGTGCCCGAATCGGGCGACGCGGTCCAGGTGATGAAGGCCGGGATCATGGAGGCGGCGGACATCTTCGTGGTCAACAAATACGATCGCGAAGGCGGCGACCGGCGGAGCCAGGACATCGAGACGAGTCTCGAGATCAGCGGCTGGAATCGCGGGGGCGCTTGGCGGCCGCCGGTGTTGCCGGCGGTGGCCTCGCGCGGGGAGGGCATCGTCGAGCTGCTCGAACAGATCGACGGTCACTTCGCACATCTGACGAGAGACGACGATTCGCTGGGACGCGCGCGCAAGGACAAGATCGAGCGCCGCCTGCGTGCACTGCTGCGCCGCGCGCTCCTCGACCGCGCAACGCGAGGGGCCCGCATCGACGAACGGCTCGAGGAAGCGCTGGACCGGATTGCCGCGCGCGAGATCTCGCCCTATCGGTGGGTCGAGACGGTGCTCGCGGATTGGATGCCGAGTGGGGAGGAGTGAGATGGAAGAGAAGATCCGCGTTCTGGTGGCCAAACCCGGCCTCGACGGGCACGACCGGGGCGCCAAGGTCATCGCCAGCGCGTTTCGCGACGCCGGCTTCGAGGTGATTTACACCGGCCTTCACCAGACGCCGGAGATGATCGTCGACGCGGCGATCCAGGAGGATGTCGACGTGCTGTCGGTCTCAGTTCTCTCCGGTGCACACATGACGGTCTTCCCGCGCATCCTCGATCTTCTCAAGGAGCAGGGCGTCACCGACATGCACGTCATCGGGGGCGGGATCATCCCCAACGAGGACGCCGAGAAGCTGGTGCAGATGGGTGTCGGGGCCATCTTCGGTCCCGGCACGCCGACGACCGAGCCGATTGCCTACATCCGTGAGTGGTACGCCAAGCGGAAGCCGGCTTAGAAACCGCGACGATCAGGAGGACCGAGATGGACTTCGCACTGACCGAAGAACACCGCATGATCCGAGATACGGCCCGCGACTTCGCGGAGAAGGAACTCGTCCCCATCGCCGAGCAGGTGGACGAGACGCGCGAGCCGCCGCTCGCGGCCGTGAAGAAGCTGGCGGAGCTCGGCTTCATGGGCATGATGGTTCCCGAGGAACACGGCGGCGCGGGGCTCGACGATATCAGCTACGTGCTCGCGATGGAGGAGATCTCGCGCGGGTGCGCATCCACCGGCGTGATCATGGACGTCAACAATTCGCTGGTGTGCGAGCCGCTCCGGATGTACGCCAACGACGAGCAGAAAGAGCGCGTGCTCACGCCCCTGGCGCGGGGTGAGCGCCTGGGCGCCTACTGCCTCACCGAATCCGAGGCGGGCTCGGACGCGGCCAATGCGAAGATGCGGGCCGTGGCGGACGGGGATGACTACATTCTCAACGGCACCAAGATCTTCGTCACCAACGGCGGTTTCGCCCAGACGTTCATCGTCTTCGCGAGCACCGATCCGGAGAAGAAGGCGAGGGGTATCACCGCCTTCATCGTCGAGGACGATCGTCCCGGCGTGAGGCGCGGCACCCGTGAGAAGACCCTCGGCATTCGCGGTTCCACGACGTACGAGATCATCTTCGAGGATGCGCGCGTCCCGAAGGAAAACGTGCTGGGCGAGGTGGGACGCGGTTTCAAGATCGCCATGGAGGCGCTCGACTCGGGGCGCATCGGCATTGCCGCGCAGGCCGTCGGCATCGCGCGAGCGGCCTTTGGTCGCGCTCTGGAGTACTCCAAGAACCGCAAGCAGTTCGGCAAGCTGATCTGCGACTTTCAGGCGATCCAGTGGAAGCTGGCCGACATGGCCACCAAGATCGAGGCCGCCCACCTGCTCACCATGCGCGCCGCGTGGCTGCGCGTGAGCGGCGGTGACTACGTGCTCGCCTCGGCGCAGGCCAAACTCTATGCCGGCCGCAGCGCGATGGAGGTGTGCGACGAGGCCATTCAGGTGCACGGCGGCGATGGATACACGCAGGGGTACCATGTCGAGCGGCACCTCCGGGACGCCAAGATCACCGAGCTGTATGAAGGCACCTCCGAGATCCAGCGTCTCATCATCGCCCGCCGCCTGATTCGCGGGTAACGGGGCCGGGAAACGGAAGGGCGGGACCGTGAACCTGGAACTGAGCGAAGACCAACGCCTGGTGGTGCAGGGCGTGCACGATTTCGCGCAGGGTGAGATCGCGCCGCGTGCGCGGGAGATGGACGCGGAGGCGACCATTCCGGCGGAGATCCTCGATCAGATGCGCGCGCTGGGGATCTTCGGCGCGGGGATTCCCGAGGAGCACGGCGGTCTCGGCCTGGACATGGTGACCTACACGGGCATCGTCGAGGAATTGTCCCGCGCGTGCGCCGGCGTGGGCATCGTGCTCAGCGTGCACACCTCGGTGGCCGCCTATCCGCTGCTGAGGTTCGGCAACGACGAGCAGCGCGAGCGGTTCCTGCCCCGCATGGCGCAAGGGGAGATCGGCGCATTCTGTCTCTCCGAGCCGAGTAGCGGCAGCGACGCGGCCGCGCTGAAGAGCACCGCCCGCCGCGACGGCGACCAGTACATCCTCAACGGTCAGAAGATCTTCGTCACCAACGGGGCGCTCGCGCAGTTCTACTTCCTGATGGCCAAGACCGATCCGGACGCGCAACCCGCGCACCACGGCATCACCGCGTTCCTGGTCGAGCGCGAGAGCCCGGGACTCTCGCTCGGCCGGAAGGAAGACAAGATGGGGCTGCGCGCCTCGGACACGATGGAATTGTTCCTGGAGGATTGCCAGGTGCCGGCGGCCAACCGGATCGGCGACGAAGGCCGCGGGTTCCACATCGCCATGAACAGCCTCGACAACGGTCGCGTCGGGGTGGCGGCTCAAGCTCTCGGGATCGCCCAGGCGGCGTTCGACGAGGCGATTCGCTATGCCAAGGAGCGCAAGCAGTTCGGCCAGCCACTGGTTCACTTCGGGGCCATCCAGGACAAGATCGCCATCATGGACACGCGCATCCAGGCGGCGCGCCTGCTGGTCAGACAGGCGGCGTGGCTCAAGGACCAGGGGCGCAAGTTCACGCGGCAGGCCGCCTACGCCAAGCTCTTCGCAACGGAGACCGCGACCTGGGTGGCGCACCAGGCGGTTCAAATCCACGGGGGCTACGGCTACATGAAGGAGTACCCCGTGGAGCGCTACTACCGCGACGCGCGCGTGACGGAGATCTACGAGGGCACCAGCGAGATGCAGCGCATCGTCATCGCGCGGGCGCTGCTGCGGGGAGAGTAGGTCAACCTTCGCCGCGGACCTCGGCGAGCACCTTGCGCTTGGCCGCGATCAGCTGCGCGTGCGTGAGACGCAGCAGATTCGCCACCTTGTGCACGAGATAGTCTTCGTGCTTCTCCAGCTTGCCGTCGGTGTAGACGACCCGCCAGAGCAGCTCCATGACCTGGATCTTCTCCTCTTCCGTGTAGCGCTCGTTGATGAGGTGCGTGAAACGCCACAGGTCGATGCTGCGTTCGCGTTCCCGCTTGGCGAGACGCGTCAGCTGATCCGCGTCCTCGCGCGGGAGATCGTGCTCGCGCGCGAGGATCTCGAGAATCCGTTCCCGTTCCGCAGCGCTGAATTCCCCGTCGACGGAGGCCATCTCGAGGAATAGCGCGCAGGTCGCCACGCGGACGTCGTGGGTCTCGGAGCCGCCCGGATCCGCGGGCGGGTCTGCCGGTTGGCCGGAGAAGAGCCTGCGAAAAAGATCCATCTTACGCCCCACACAATTCGAGCAGCACGCCGCCGGTCGTGCGCGGATGAAAGAAGATCACGCGCTTGCCGCCGGCGCCCGGCGTCGGTGTCTCGCTCAGCGGTTCCAGTCCGGCCGCCTTCATCCGCGCGATCTCCGCATCGATGTCGTCGACGGCCAGCGCGATGTGGTGCACGCCCTGCCCGCGCTTCGCGAGGAACTTCGCGATCACGCTCTCCGGATCGTTGGGCACGAGGAGCTCGAGACTCGATTCGCCGACGCGCAGCTGGTAGGCGGTGACCTTCTGGCTGGCCACATCTTCCGTGTGGGTGAGCTCGAGTCCCAAGGCATCCCGGAAAACGGCCAGCGCGGCCTCCGCGTCCGGTACGGCGATGCCGATGTGATCGATCTTGCGGATCATGTGCGGGGCCCTCCTATCCTGGCCGCCCGGATGACTTCTGCCCCGGGCGGCTACAGGAATCCGGGATCGCGATAGGCGCCGTAGACCTTCCGCAACCGGTTGCACATCTCGCCGATCGTCGCGTATGCGAGGACGCACCCGTAGAGCGGCGCCATGATGTTGCCGCCGGCGCGGGCGACGCGCTCCAGCTCGTCCAGCGTGTTCGCGGCCGGCTGCGCGTCGCGCTTCGCGCGAATCTCCGCGAGGCGGGCGACCTGCCGCCGTTCGATCTCCGGGTCCAGGCTGAACTCGGGGCGGCTGGCCGCGCCCTCCATCGCATAGCGGTTCACGCCGACCACGATGAGCTCGCCCGTCTCGATCGCCTTCTGGTACTCGCGGGCGCTCTGGTGGATGGCGCGCTGGATGTAGCCCGTCTCGATCGCCTTGAGCACGCCGCCCTGCGCCTCGACATCCGCCATGAGGCGGCGCGCGTCCTGCACGATCCGGTCGGTCAGCGTCTCGATCGCATAGGAGCCGCCCAACGGATCGATCGTGTCGGTCACGCCGCTCTCTTCGGCCAGGACCTGCTGGGTGCGCAGCGCGAGAAGCGCCGCGCTCTCGGAAGGCAGGCCGAGGGCCTCGTCGCGGCTGTTCGTGTGCAGCGACTGCGTACCGCCGAGAACCGCGGCGAGCGCCTGGTAGGCCACGCGGATCGCGTTGTTCTCCGGCTGTTGCGCGGTCAGTGTGCAGCCCGCGGTCTGGGTGTGGAAACGCAGCACTCGGCTCTTCGGATTCTGCGCGCCGAAGCGCTCGCGCATGATCTCGGCCCACAGGCGCCGGGCCGCGCGGAACTTGGCGACCTCTTCGAGCAGGTGGTTGTGGGCGTTGAAGAAGAAGGAAAGGCGCGGGGCGAACTCGTCGACGTCCAAGCCGCGCTCGATGGCGGCGGCGACATAGGTCACCCCGTTGGCCAACGTGAAGGCAATCTCCTGTACGGCGGTCGAGCCGGCCTCGCGAATGTGATAGCCGCTGATCGAGATCGTGTTCCAGCGCGGCATGTGCGCGTGGCAGTACTCGAGGATGTCGGCGAAGATCTTGAGGCTTGGCTCCGGGGGGAAGATGAACGTGCCGCGCGCTTCGTATTCCTTCAGCACGTCGTTCTGGATCGTGCCGGTGAGCTTGCGCGCCGCGACGCCCTGGCCCTCGGCGACCGCGCGGTACATGAGCAGCAGGATCGCTGCCGGGGCGTTGATCGTCATGGAGGTCGAGACCTTGTCCAGCGGGATCTCGCGGAGCAGCGTCTCCATGTCCGCGAGGCTGTCGATCGCGACACCCACCTTGCCGACCTCACCGACGGCCTCCGGCGTATCGGAGTCGTAGCCCATTTGTGTGGGCAGGTCGAACGCCACCGAGAGCCCCGTCTGGCCCTGCTCGAGGAGATAGCGGAAGCGCCGGTTGGTCTCCTCCGCACTGCCGAACCCGGCATACTGCCGCATCGTCCACAGCCGCCCGCGGTACATGGTCGGCTGGACGCCGCGCGTGAAGGGATGTAGCCCGGGGTAGCCGATGGTCTCCGCGTGCGACAGCGGCTGGACGTCCTCGGGTCCGTAGAGCGCCTGCAGCTCGAGCGACGAGGCGGCAAACCGCTTCTTGCGCTGCTTCTGGCGCGCCGCGGCTTGCTCCCATGCGGCGCGCGTCTTTCCGGAATCCTCGGAATGGCTCTTCACTCTGCGTGCCCCCCCCGTTGGCAAACGGGTCTAGAGCGGGATGTTGCCGTGCTTCTTGGGCGGATTCTGCAGCCGCTTGTTCTCCAGGTAGGAGAGCGCGCGAATGAGATAGGGGCGCGTCTCGCGGGGCCGCACGACGTCGTCGATGTAACCGTAGCTCGCGGCGACGTACGGGTTGGCGAACGTCTTGCGATAGTCGTCGGCGATTCTCTTGTGCTCGGCCTTGGCGTCCTTGGCTGCCTTCAGCGCGTTGCGGAAGATGATGTTGACCGCACCGTCGGCGCCCATCACGGCGATTTCGGCCCCTGGCCAGGCGATGTTGACGTCCCCGCGAATGTGCTTCGAGCTCATGACGTCGTAGGCGCCCCCATAGGCCTTGCGCGTGATCACGGTCAGCTTCGGCACGGTCGCCTCGCAGAACGCGTAGAGCAGCTTGGCGCCGTTCAGGATGATCCCGCCCCACTCCTGGGCGGTTCCGGGAAGGAATCCCGGCACGTCCTCGAACGTGACGATGGGGATGTTGAAGGCGTCGCAAAAGCGCACGAAACGCGCGCCCTTGCGCGAGCTCTGGATGTCGAGCACGCCGGCGAGGGATTGCGGCTGATTGGCGACGATCCCCACCGCGTGGCCTCCGAGGCGCGAGAAGCCGACGACGATGTTCCTGGCCCAGTGCTCGTGGACCTCCAGGAAGGAGCCGCGGTCCATCACGTGGCCAATCACGTCGCGCATGTCGTACGGCTTGTCCGTCTCCGCGGGAACGATTCCGTCCAGCTCGGCGTCCTCGCGATCCGGATCGTCGCCGCTGTCCACGAAGGGCGGATCCTCCATGTTGTTCTGCGGCATGTAGGCGAGCAGTGCGCGGATCAGCTCGATGCACTGCGCATCATCGGTCGCGGCGAAATGCGCGACGCCGCTCTTCGTATTGTGCGTCCATGCGCCGCCGAGTTCCTCGAACGAGACCTCTTCCTGGGTGACGGTCTTCACCACGTCGGGACCGGTGACGAACATGTGGCTCGTCTCGCGGACCATGATCGTGAAGTCGGTGATGGCCGGGGAGTAGACCGCGCCGCCCGCGCAGGGACCCATGATGGCCGAGATCTGCGGAATGACCCCCGAGACGAGCGTGTTGCGCAAGAAGATGTCTGCGTAGCCGCCGAGGCTGGTGACCCCCTCCTGGATGCGCGCCCCGCCGGAGTCGTTCAGCCCGATCACCGGGCAGCCGGTCTTGAGGGCCTGGTCCATGACCTGGCAGATCTTGCGCGCGTTCGACTCCGAGAGCGTGCCACCGAAGACGGTGAAGTCCTGGGCGAAGCCGAAGACG
>JAUVTV010000036.1 GCA_030601305.1 Candidatus Eiseniibacteriota bacterium
GCACGAACCGGCGCCGGGGGAGACACTGATCGCACCGCACGCCGTGTCGTCCGCCGACCAGGAGCTGCCTCCGGGCGCCCGTCTCACCCTGGGCGGCAGCAAGACCTTCACCATCGATTTCGGCAACCGCCGCGATCTGAAGCTGAGCCAGTCGCTGGATCTCACCATCCGCGGGCAGCTCGCCGAGCAGGTGAAGGTGAACGCAGTGTTGACCGACCGCAACCTCCCGCTGCAGCCCGAGGGCACGACGGCCAAGCTGAGCGATCTCGACAAGGTCCTCATCGAGGTCGAATCGCCCTGGGCCGACTTGCGCCTAGGCGACCTCGCCGTTGAACATCGCACGTACTCGTTTGTCGCCCACCGCCGGGAGCTGACGGGTCTCAACCTCCGCGCGGGCCGCCGAACCAGCGCGCACGGTTCCGGCGCCCTGGGTACGGGTGTGGGGCGCAACGTCACCATCGAGTTCTTCGGCGAGCACGGCAAGCAGGGGCCGTATCGCGTGGTGACGCCGCAGCCCGGCGAGGACGTTCTCATGGTGGCCGGCAGCGAGCGCGTCTGGCTGGACAACGTGCGCCTGCAACGCGGCGAAGACGCCGACTACACGGTGGACTACTCGGCGGGCGAGATCTGGTTTACCTCGCGACATCCGATGACGTCCCGGAGTGAAGTGCGCGCGCAGTTCCAGGTCCGCCACGGCGCCTACGAACGCGGATACTACTGGCTCTCGACCGCCGCGGGCGACACCGCCCGCAGCGTGGGGCTTGCCTGGCTGCGGGAGCGCGACGACCCTTGGAATTCGCCGACCCTTGCGCTCACGGAGGAGGAGCGGGAGGCGCTCGCGGCCGCCGGCGACTCGGTAACGGAGGCGCTCGAAGGGGGCGTGACGTGGGTCGGGGAAGGCCACGGCCCCTATGCCCTCGTCGATTCCGATACGCTCAGCACGTCCATCTTCCTCTACGTCGGGCGGGACGAGGAGGGTGAATACCGCGGTTCCTATGAGGTCATCTTCTCGGATGTCGGCGACGGTCAGGGCGATTACCGCGACTCGACACTCACCTCGAGCGAGGTCGTCTACATCTACGAGGGAGAGAAGCTCGCGCGCTTCCTGCCCGGGCGGCGGCTGCCGTTGCCCGAATCGCACGACGTGCTGACCTTGCGGGCGGCGGGCGGGGTCGGCGGCGGGCTATCCCTGCTGGCCGAGGGGGCCGTCTCCTGGCACGATCGCAACATCCTCTCCACCTTGGACGACGGTGACAACGACGGCAGCGCGGCACGCCTCGAGGGCAGCTGGCGGTTGGCGGAGCTCCTCGGTCACCCCGGCAACGCGGTCGAATTGCGATTCCGCTACCGGAACGTCCACGAGAGGTTCTCCCAGGTCGAGCCGCTGGACCCCGCATTCTACGCCCGGCGATGGAACACCACGCCAGAGGTGCTCGACGGCCGCGATCAGCGCGGGGCGGTGGGTCTGCGCGTGCGGCCCGGACGAGGCTTGCGGCTCGACACGGAGTGGGAACGCCTGGACGCGGTGAACGACTTCTCCGGTGAACGCTGGCACGCGCGGGCCGAGCGACAGGGCCGCCTGCGCGCCCTCGCCGAGTTCTGGTCGGGCCGCTCGGAGCTGAACGGCGTTCCAGGTAGCCAGACGCGCTACATCACGCGGCTCGGCTGGCACGGCCGCACGCTGCTCGAGGCGGGCTACGACGGTGAGGATCTGCGCCGCGGCCCGAGCGCGGCGGCGAATGGTACCGGTCACCGGACAGGTCTGGTGAAGATCGGAACCGGGGAGCTGTTCCCCTGGCTGGCGGCGACGGGGCGCGCCAGCGTGCGCTGGGATCACGTTGTCGAAGAGGGAAGCGAGCGCCAGGCGCGGCGCCTGGACGTCTATCAGATCGAAGGGGAGGCCGCCGGCCGGCGCGGGCTCGCGCATCTGCTCTACGTGCGCACCGCGTCCCACGCGGAGGGAAGCGCCCTGTCGGCCCGCTCCGACCTGGCCGACTGGACCTTCCGCCTCGAGGGCGACCGGCGGCTCAAGGTGGAGTGGCGCGGCAAGGTCTCGCAGGAGGAGACCGCCCTGCGGACTGAGCGTCTCGTCTACGCCGGCCCGGAAGGCGGGCAGTACGACAGCTTGGGGCACTACGTCGGGATCGGGGATTACGCACTCTTCTTCACCGCCGGCGACACGCTGCAGCTGGCGACGCGCGTGGAGACAGCGCTGCGGCTCTCCACGCGGCCGTTCGCGAACTCCGCCGCGACCGCGGGAACTTGGGCGGGTATCGAAGCCTCGTTCTACGGCAAGGTGGGTGCGAGCAGTCCGCTCTCGCTGGGGCACCTGGTCTCGAACCCCGCGGGGATCTTCCGCGGGGCAGAACCGACGCAGGATCAGTCCTCGGTGGTGCGCCCCGAGCTCAGCTGGAGGGCCCCTGTGGGCTGGCCGGCGCCCAAGCTGCAGTTCGAGGAGCGGCGCACGACGCAGCGCAGCGCAACCGGCTTCACGCGTACGGGGCGCACCAGTCTGCAGGACTTGGAGACGAACTGGCGCATGCGGCCTCCGCTGCATGGGCGCCTCCAGCTGATGCGCCAGAAGGACGGCTCCGGCGTGCGGGAACCCACCAGCGGGGACATCTCCTACGACGAGCGGACCACGCTCAGCGCCGTGGGCGAAGTCCGCTGGCGCTTTCGGGAGCCGTTCTCCGCGCGCTTCATGGGGGAGGCGGGTCGTACCACCTTTGACCCGTCCGATGCAACACGCCGCACGTACGAAGCCACGGTCGGCACGGTCGCCGATCTGAAACGCCTGGGGCGCGCTGAGATCACCTACGAACACCGCTGGGTGACGCAGCAGGGAAGCCCCAGCGGCGGCTTCGTGCTGCTCGAGCCAGGGTGGCGGCTCACGGTAAGCGGGTCGCTGCGGCCGAGGCCGGGGATCACCACCAGTCTGTGGGTCCGTGTGGAGCAGCCGGAGGGCCGTCGTCAGCTGATATCGGGACGCATGGAACTGCGGGCCTTCTTCTAGCCGGAGACGTGATGGGTACAGCGATGCGAAAAACGGGCTGGCGAGCGCGGGCGGTGCGCCATGGTGCCTTCCCGTGTGCCGTGCTGATGGCCGTGGTGCTGACGGCGTGCAGCCGGAAACCGCAGCCGGCGCCCGCAACCGGTGCGGGTCCCCTTCGCCCGACCGGCGTCGCTGCCGACAGCAGCCTCGGCCTCCGTCTCGACCTGCGCGTCGAGGGCGAGCTTGCGCGCCTCGCGGCGCGCGGCCTGTTGGGTGCCTCGCTGTGCCGTCAACCCGACAGCACCTGGGTACTTGATCCGGGCACGCCGGTCCGCGGCCTGCGCATCGCGTGGCGTGTGGCCGAGCCGGACTCCGCAGCCATCCGCCCCTCGGGCGTCGTGACACCGTGGAATCGGATCGCGTCTCCCGAAGGCGTGATCGAGCGTGAGGTCGCCGCGGTGCTGGAGGCGCTCGATCGGGAGGGACACCCCCTGGCCAGCGTGACGCTCGTCGGATTTGCCGTGGACAGCCTGCTCACCGCCCATCTCGAGGTCGATCCGGGTCCGCCGGTCCGCGCCGCGCGGCTCGGCTTCGAAGGCAACCGGGTCACACGGCAGTCATACATGGAGCGCGTCGTGGGGTGGAAGGGCGTGCGGCCCTATCGCAGCGACGACTGGCGCGTCGCCAGGCTGCGGCTTCTCGATACGGGGCTCTTCGATGCGGTGGAGGGTCCGCTCTTCGTTCGCATGCCGGAGCCGGCCGTGCAGGCTGCCGACTCGCTAGCCGCAACCGCGGACTCCCTGGCCTCCGCCGAGGACTCCCTGGCCTCCGCCGCAGACTCCCTGGCCTCCGCCGCAGACTCGCTCGACCTGGAGTTCCTCTACCGGGTGCGCGAGCGGTCCGTGAACCGCGTGGGCGGCGTGCTGGGCTACAGCGGCAACGAGGGGAAGCTGTTCGGGTTCCTCGACCTGGAGCTCGGCAATCTCTTTGGGACGGGGCGCCGCGCGAGATTGCTGTGGCAGGGCCAGAGCCAAGGCCAGACCCGCTTCGAACTCGGGTGGCACGAACCCTACGTCTTGGGGGTTCCCATCGAACTCGACCTCTTCCTCAACCACGCGATCGAGGACACGCTCTACGCAGAGAGCAACTGGGGCTTCGACCTGCGGTGGGGACCGGCTCCGGCCTGGAAGGTGAGGCTCGGATGGGGGTGGAGCCGCCTGGTGCTCAGCGGAGACGAGAACAGCCGGCGCAACCGCCAGTCCCTGAGCGTGGGGGTGCGTCGGAGCATGCCGGGGGCGCCGATGCTCGGGCACGGCTGGCGCATCGAGGCGAACCTCACCGGCGTCACCGAGCGCGCTGGACCCGATCTGCTGGAGGGGTGGTGGCGGTCCCAGGAGTGGACCGGCTGGAGGGGGTTCGGCCTCTGGATGGAGCAACAGGCCGCGCTGGTCGCCGGTCCCGACAGCCTCCTGCTGAGCGATGCTCTCCGTCTGGGCGGGGCAACGTCGCTGCGGGGGACCTTCGACGGAGCCTACCGCGCCACGCGGTACGTCGTGCAGCGCACCGAGATCGGTCCCCGCCCGCGGTCCCCCGCGGCCTCGCGCGTCTATGCGTTGCTCGACCTCGCCTGGCTGCGGGAGTGGGAGCCGACGGGCACGGGCCTCTACGGCACGAGCGGCGCACACCTCTTCCTCTGGTCGGCGGGCGTTGGGGTTCGCACCCCCTCGCGACTGGGAGACGTGCTCCTCGACTACGCGGTACCGGGTGGCGAACCGGTTTGGCAGGGGCGCATCCACTTCGGAATCGTCAGCCGGTTCTAGCCCGTCGCAGAAGTGCTCCGTCGCGCGAGAGCGGGGTATTTCGACCGGGATCGAGGACCGAGAACGCAGGCGAATCAACGGATTCGGCGACTTTCTCGCGCCGATGAGCCCGTCTACACGGATGATTGCCGCCACTTCGGGCGCCCCGGCAACGAGATCGTGGCCCGCGCCATCGCGCAGGAGATCCTGGCCCCATAGCCGATCCCTCTCCCCAGCGGCGTGTTGCGTACCGGCGCCCGGATGCGTAGACTTGATGCTTGTTGGAATGATCCGCCGGCGGCCGGGTACGGGTATCCAAGGGCCGCTGGAGGAGCGGCCAGATAGTTCGGCCCAGGGCAGAAGGAGCCATGTGATGCCAAAGACCGTATCGTTCGTGAACCATTGCCTCGGAATCGCCGCGCTGGTGGCGCTGATCTTGGGATTCGGGTGCGCCGGCGAGGACGACCCCGTGGTGATCTCGCTCCAGGGCCGCACGGTCCATCTCTCGAAGCTCATCGGCGAGTACGATCGCATCAGGGGTCCAGGCGCCTGGGCCGGCGCCGACGTCGCCACTCGCAAGGCGTTCGCCGACGTGAACGCCAAGAAGGAGCTGCTCCTCGCTTACACCGCGGAGCACTACGGCGACACGCTCAACAGGCGCGCTCAGAGCACGTTCGATCGGTGGCAGGGTAAGGAGATCGGCCGGCGCTACGGCATGGGAATCCGCGAGTCGATCGCCCTGTCGCCGCAGTTCGTCGACTCCTTGGCCGCCACGATGACCGACGAGCGGGCGTTCCTGCACGTCACCTGCCAGGCTGCCGAAGACGCGCAGGGAATCTACAGTCACTATCAAGCCGGTGGGGATTTCGAGACGGTTGTCGAGGAGCACGCTTCGCGGAGTCCGGAGACGATCAAGGTCACCCCCACGGGATACATGGATCACACATTGATGCCAGTGGAGCTCGCGGAGGCGCTCTTCGCCCTCGAGGCCCCCGGTCAGGTCGCCCCCCCGTGCGAGACGCAGCGCTTCGGCTGGAGCGTCGTGCGCCTCGACAGCGTGCGCACCGTGGACGTCGCTACCAAGGTGGGGGCCGCTCAGGTGTATGCCGAGAAGACCTACCGCACGGAAAAGGTCCAGCAGCACTTCAAGGGTCTGACCGAGCGCTACGCATTCGAGGTGGTGGCCGGCGACATCGACGTCATCGGGCGCCGATTCTCGGCTCTCTTCGATTCGGTCAATGTCGCACGCAGTGAAGGTCATCAGATCTCCTACCACACGATCCCGCCTCCGATCCACCGCTTCGCGGAGGAGGAGCTGTCGCGCACGCTGGTGCGCTGGAACGGTGGATCGTGGACCTTGCGCGAGTACCTCAACTCCCTTCTCGCGGTGGATCTGGATTTCTGGCCGACGTCGGCTGGTGAACGACTCAAGGGGCAGATCATGAGGCGCATGTACGAGTGGATGGTGCGCCAGGAGGCTATCGCCGACGGACTTCTCGAAGAGCCCGAGCTCGCCGGGATGATCCAGCGCAAGCGAGAGCAGCTCATGCTGGACCAGCTCTACTACGAGCAGTCGCATCTCTACGGGCGACAGCTCAGCGACGAAGAGGTCCACTCCCACTGGGAGGAGCACAAGAGCGACTACCACACCCTGGGGACGGTGGGCTACGGCTTCATCCGTTTCCCGGAGGATGCGGAGGAGCTCGCGCATCGCACCAGCGAGGAGCTGAGCAGCGGCACTCCGTGGGTCAATGCGGCACAGAATGCCCGGCGGACCGATCCGCGCGTCGAGTTCGTCCCCATGCTGGATCCGACCGACGCCGGACTCCATCCCAAGCTGACTGAGCTGGCCAAGGCGTACGATCCCCGCGAGAGCGGTCCCGTGTACTCCGAGCCGCTGCAGTCGGGCGCCGATTGGTACATTCTGCGCGTCTACTATCGGAGCGTGGAAGAGGTCGTCGGCTTCGACACCGCCAAGAACCTCGTGCGGCGTGATCTCGAGGCCCTGGCGCTCGAAGACAGCCTCGTGGTTCTCCTGGAATCGCTGGAGCAGCACTATTCCCTGCAGATCAACGAGGAGGCGTTGCAGTAGGACTCTCGACAGAGAGGGAGGGCCTAGGTAGGGGTCTCGCGTGCGTCCCGCCGCGAGCACCCGCGGCGCGACCGAGGAGTTCCCAGCGCCGAAGCCCTACTTCGGACCTCCCTCTTGTGGCCTCAATCCTCCACCTCGCGTGCCCCGGGCTCGACGATCAGCTTCCTGAGACCGTCCTCGTCGAGAATCGCGATCCCGAGTTCCTGCGCCTTGGCCAGCTTGGATCCCGGATCGGCGCCCGCGACCACGTAGCTCGTCTTGCCGCTGACGGCGCTGGTGACGCGTCCCCCGTGAGCCTCGATCAGGTCCAGGGCCTCCCTGCGACTCATGCCCGGCAGCGACCCGGTGAGGACGAAGCTCTTGCCGCCGAGGACGAGGCTCTGGCCACCGAGCCCCGACGCCCCTTCGTCGGCTTCCAGAGACGCTGCGCCCCGCGAGAGACTCACGCCCGCCTTGCCCAACCTGCGCAGCAGCGCGCGGCTCATCTCCCGCTGTCCGTAGCGACGCACCGACGAGGCCAGAATCGGGCCGATCTCGGGGAGTTCGGCGAGTTCCTCCTCGCTTGCCTCGAATAGACCCTCCAGTGACGGATAGGCGCGGGCGAGGATCCGGGCTGCATGAACTCCAACGTGGCGAATGCCCAACCCAAAAATCAGTGCATCGAGGGGACGCCGGCGTGAGGCCTCGATCGCCTTCACCAGGTTGCTCGCCGACTTCGCCGCCATGCCTTCGAGCGCCGCCACGCGCTCGGCATCCAGGTCGTACAGGTCCGCCAGATCGCGAACGAGTTCCTTGTCGACCAGCTTGTCGGCCAGCACTTCACCCAGGCCGTCGATATCCATCGCGCCGCGGGCGCCATAATGCCGGATGCGGCGCTTCAGCTGGGCGGGGCAGTGCTCATTGACGCAGCGGATGGCGACCTCGTCCTCCTCGCGCTCGAGCGGCTGCGCACAGGCCGGACATCGATCGGGGAAGCGGTAGGGCACCTCCGTTCCGGTGCGACGCTCGGTGAGCACCGCGGTCACCTTGGGGATGATCTCGCCACCCTTCTCGATCGTCACCCAATCGCCGACGCGCACGTCCAGGCGCGCGATCTCGTCGGCATTGTGCAGCGTGGCGCGTTTCACGACCGTGCCGAGCAGGTCGACGGGCTCCAGATCGGCGACCGGTGTGAGCGCACCCGTGCGCCCCACCTGCACGCCGATCGCGACGACCCGCGTCGTGGCGCGCTCGGTTTCAAACTTGTAGGCGATGCCCCAGCGGGGGGCCTTGCTGGTCGCTCCGAGTTGCTCCTGCAACGCGATCTCGTCGACCTTGAGCACCATGCCGTCGGTCTCGTAGTCCAGCGCCTCGCGTGCGCTCTCCCATTCGGCGAACAGCGCGAGAGCCTCTTCGATGTCCGCCACCCGGCTCGCGTGGGGATTGACCGGCAGGCCGCGACCCCGCATGAACTGCAGGCACTCCCAATGGGTGGCGAGCCCCCGCGACGCCCCGCCGACCAGCTGATATGCGAAGAGGGCCAGCGGACGCTCGGCCACCTTGCGCGGATCGAGGAGCTTCAGCGTGCCGGCGGCCGCGTTGCGCGGGTTGGCGAAGAGCTTCTCCCCGCTGGCGGCGCGCTCGGCATTCAAGTCGGCGAAGGCTTTGCGCGGGAAAAAAACCTCGCCGCGGATCTCAAGCCAGTCCGTACCCGAGGACGACGCCCCCTCCAGCACCAGAGGCAGACTGCGCACGGTGCGGAGGTTGGCCGTGATGTCGTCGCCAGCCGATCCGTCGCCGCGCGTGATCCCGCGTGAGAAGGTCCCGTCGGCGTAGTGCAACGCCACCGCGACACCGTCGATCTTCAGCTCGACGACGTAGGCCACCGGATCGCCTGAGCCCAGGCTACGGCGCACCCGCGCATCGAATTCGCGCACCTCCTCCTCCGCGTAGGTGTTCTGTAGGCTGAGCATCGGCACGCGATGGGCTACCGTCGTGAACTCGTCCAGGGGAGTGCCGCCCACGCGACGCGTCGGGCTGTGGGGATCGTCAAACTTGGGGAACTCGCGCTCGAGGGTCTCCAGCTCGTGCATCAGGGCATCGAATTCGCGGTCGCTTACCACCGGGTCATTTTCGACATAGTAGCGCCGATTGTGCTCGCGAATCCGCTCGCGAAGCGCGCGGATGCGCGCGCCGGCGCTCGCCCGATCCATGGTGTGCCCTCCTCTGGCGGGCCCGGGAGTCGCCGGGGCCCTCGTGGCGCCACGTTAGGGAGTGGCGGGCAGGCCGTGCAATTCAATTCTGTGGCCGGCATTCCGTTCTCTGCGTGGCGGGACCAGATCTCCGCGCGGCGGGGTTCCATCTCTGCGCGGCGGGGTTCCATCTCTGCGCGGGTGCGGGTTGATCGGTCTGCCACACTCCAGTAGCCTCTCACAATCATGGACCAGCGACGTCTGCAGAAACGGCTCGAAGAGATCCTCTCCGGCGAGGGCCTGCTCGCCAAGGTTCTCGATGCCTACGAGCCGCGGCCCCAGCAGCTCACGATGGGGCGCGAGGTCCTGGAATCGCTCCTGCGCGGGCGGTTCCTGATCGTCGAGGCCCCGACGGGCGTGGGGAAGACCATGGCGTATCTCGTGCCCGCGGCCCTCTACGCGCGCCGAAAGCACAGGCCCGTGGTCGTCAGCTCCTACACGCGCGCGCTCCAGGACCAGATCCTCAAGTTGGAGGCACCCCGGCTGCGCCGGCTCATCCACCCGGATCTCCAGGTCGCCGTCCTGAAGGGGCGCGCCAACTACCTTTGCACGCGGCGCTGGGATCTCTTCGTCGCCGAGGAGGGTTCGACCGCGGACGGTAGCTGGGTCGTGGACCGACTCGAGGGATGGGTCCGCGTCACGGAGACCGGCGACTTCGCCGCCGCGCCGGATCTGGGACGCCGCGGCGCCAGGACGCTTGCGCGGATCGGCGGCGACCCGCGTTTCTGCCGCAGCAACCTGTGCCACGCCGACAGCGGCTGCTTCCACAAGCGCGCCCGTCGTGAGGCGCGCCACGCGGACATCGTGGTGGTCAACCACTCTCTGCTCCTCTCCGATGCGCTCACCGGGAACATCTTGCCGGAACACGACGCGCTCATCGTCGACGAGGCCCACCTCCTGCCGGTCGCTGCCCTGGGACCCTTGAGCACGACGATCGCGCAGCGCGCCTTCGAAGACCGACTGCGTCTCATGGGAGGCTCGGGCGAACCCGGCGTCAGCGACCGCATCCGGCGCAGGCTGCGCCAGCTCCCGTCCAAGGTCGCATCGCGCAACCTGACGCGCGAGCTGCGCACCTTCGAAGAACGGGCGCGGGAGACCGTACGCGAGGCCCGGGCGTTCTACACGTCCTTGCGGGAGAATCCGGCCGTTCCGGCGGTAGGGCAGCGCCGCCGCTACGGGGAACGCGATATCGCCGACGGACTCCTGCCGGCGGAGACCGAGCACTTCTTGAGCACCTCCCAGGTGTTGATCGAAGAGGCGCGCGAACTGCTTGCCAAGGTCGTGGGCGAACTGCCCACGAGCAGCGCCTTCCAGGAGAGCCACGACGCCCTCGCGGCGGCCGACGCCACGGTCGGCGAGCTCGAGGAAGACCTCGCCGCCCTGCGCTCGCTCTTTGCCCCCGAGCCTCGGGGCTGGGTCTACACGCTGGCGCACCACGAAACGCGCGGGGTGGTCTTCTCCGCATCGCCCCTCGATACGGGACCCGCGCTGCGCGAGCACCTGCTCACTCTGCGGTCGGCAGTGACCTTCACCTCTGCGACGCTCGCGGCCGACGACGACTTCAGCTACTTCAGCAGTCAGGTCGGCCTGGAGCGCGGCGAGGCCGAGACCCTGCAGCTGGAGAGCCCCTTCGATCTCGAGAACCGGTTGGCCACCCTGGTCGCCGGCTATGGCGTCGACCCGCGCGATCACGGCTACGAGCGCTACTTGGGCGATACCATTGGGGAGCTGGTGACGACGGTACGTCGGAAGACGCTCGTCCTCTTCACCGCGTACGAAACGTTGCAGCGTGTCGAGGCCAGTCTGCGGCAGCGGTCGGGACTGGGCGATATGCAGATCCTGGCGCAGAGTCGCGAGGTATCGTGGACCCAGCTCATCGACCGGTTCCGCGAAGCGCAGCGTGCCGTTCTCCTCGGTACGGCCACCTTCTGGCAGGGCGTCGACTTTCCCGGTCGCGAACTCGAGATCCTGGTCGTCACGCGGCTGCCGTTCCCGGTGCCCACCGACCCACGCGTGGAGGCGATCGCCGAGGAACTCGCGCGCGAGGGGCGCTCGAGTTTCCAGGAGCATGCCCTGCCCGAGGTCCTCCTGAAGCTGCGTCAGGGAATCGGGCGCCTCATCCGGCGCAGCAGCGACCGGGGGGTCTGCGTGGTGCTCGACCCGCGTCTCATCCGCGCGAAATACGGCCAGAGCTTGTCGGCGGCCTTCCCGACCCGGCCCCAGATTGCCGCCACGCAGCAGGAGTTGGTCACGCGGGTGCGTGACTGGTTCGGAGAGGCGGCCGCCGAGAAAGGGGACTCGCGATGAAGGCGGTTTCGCTGCTCATTCACAGCGCCGGACAACTGCTGACGCTCGCCCCGCACGCGGACGGACGGCCCAAGCGGGGGAGTGAGATGGGGGAGCTGGGCGTCATCGGCGACGGCGCGGTCGCGGTCGACGGGGCCCGCATTCTCGCGGTGGGCACCACGCCTGAGATTCGCGAACGCTTCACGCTGGCCCCGGACGCCACGGAGATCGATGCGCGCAAGGCCGTGGTCATGCCCGCGTTCATCGATCCCCACACGCACGTCCTCTTTCGCGGCACGCGCGAGTGGGAGTTCGAGGAGCGATTGCGGGGGACGAGCTACATGGCGATCGCGGCGGCCGGCGGCGGGATCCACTCCAGCGTGCGCATGTTTCGCGAAGCGAGCGATGAGGAGCTGCTGGTCGAATCGCTCGCGCGACTCGACCGGATGGCGGCGCTCGGCACCGGCACCGTCGAGGTGAAGACCGGCTACGGCCTGGATCCCGAGCAGGAGCTGCGCGCACTGCGCCTCATCGCGGAACTCGACCGGCGGCATCCGTTGCAGATCGTCCCCACCTATCTCGGCGCGCACGAGGTTCCCCAGGAGTTTCGCGATTCTCCGGATGCGTACGTCGACCTGCTCACCGAGAGGATGCTCCCCGAAGCGGCATCTCTCGGCATCGCGCGCTTCTGCGACGTCTTCTGCGAGAAGGGCGTCTTCAGCGTCGCGCAGTCACGCCGCATCCTCGCGGCGGCCGCGGCGCTGGGGATGAGGCCCAAGCTGCACGCCGACGAGATCGAGCCGATGGGTGGGGCCGAGCTGGCCGCCGAGCTGGGCGCGATCTCCGCCGACCACCTGGGGCGAATCTCGGAGGAGGGGATGCTGGCGATGGCGGCCGCCGGGGTGGTGGCTGTCCTGCTGCCGGGCACGGTGTTCTCGCTCGGCTCCCGCAACTACGCACCGGCCCGGCGCATGATCGAGCTCGGCACGCCCGTCGCGCTGGCCACCGACTGCAATCCGGGGAGCTCGATGACCGAGTCGCAACCTTGGATCATTGCCCTCGCCTGCCTCCAGATGGCGATGACCCCTGCCGAGGCGGTGACGGCCACCACGTATAACGCTTCTGCGGCACTGGGGTTAGCGGATCAGCTTGGCGCTCTGTCGCCAGGCTATCGCGCGGATATCCAGATCCTGGATGCCCCTTCCTACGCCAGGCTTCCCTACCACGTTGGCTCCTCCGACCTGAGACAGCTCGTGATCGGCGGGAACCTCCTGATCCCCGGCCCGGAGCCCCCGACCCTCGGCCCGGAGCCCCCGACCCTCGGCCTGGAGCCCCCGACCCTCGGCCGAGGCCCCCGCCTCGCCAGGTAGGTGATTCCCGGGTTTACGCCGAATCTCCGATTCCGGTGGCTCCCACCGAACCGTCTGTGGAGATCGCCTGGGAGGTGGACGATAACGATACCAGACAAGCACTAGTCCGCCGATGGGGTCCCAGTTACGGCGCGGGGGTCACTGCGTGCAGAAGAACATCTCGATCCGGCGGGATGCACAAAAGCTGGCCAAGCAGGGCCAACTCGCGAAGGCGATCGCGGTCTACAAGCCGTTGCTTTCCTCAAACGGTGCGGACCCGTACGATCACCTCTACGTCGGCGATCTGCTCGTCAAGAACGGCCAGCCCGACGAGGCCATCGTCCAGTACGAGTCGGCCATCCACCAGTACAGCAACCTCGGGTTTCACCGCAACGCCATCGCCCTGTGCCGCAAGATCCTCAGACTGAGATCCGATCACATTCAAGTCTACTACCACCTGGGCAATCTCTACGCAGCCGAGGAACTCATCGGCGACGCGCTGGAAGCCTACACCATCTTCCTGGAACGCTCTCCCGAGGACAGCCGCAACAGCGAGGAGTTTCGCGACACGGTCAAACGCGCCGTTGCGGTCGCGCCGCGCAGCGTCGACTTCTGCCTGCGGTTGGGCGACGTGCTGAACCGCTTGGGGAGATCGGAAGAGGCCGCCGAGTTGTTCGGCCGGGCAACGCTGCTGGCCCACCAGTCCGGAGACGGCGACCTGGCGGCCGATCTCCAGGCGCGTGCCGAGCAGACCGACCCCGCCGTGGCGGCGCGGATCATGGACGATGCCAAGAACTCGGCTCCGGAGGCGTCACCCGCCCGCGGGCCGACCGACCCGCAGAGTGCGGAGCCGGTGATCGAGATCACCGCGGCCGCCGCCACTGGCCGTCTTGAGGTGAGCCCGCCGCCCGGTGACAGCCAGGGGGCGGCGGCCGGCGGCGGCGACCCCCCGGGACTGTCGGAGCTGACCGTCGAGGACCTCGAGACGACGTCCATGGCCCGCGCTGTGCCCGATACCGAGCAGGCGGAGGCTGCGGAAGCAGACGACTTCGGTGACGGATTGGATATCGAGCTGGGGACCCTGCCGGCTCAGACCGCGGACGAGACGGTCGCGGAGTCGTCGGCCCCCCGAGAGGGTGCCCACCAGGACCTCTACCTGGAACCGCCGGAGGAAGAGGATTCCGTCGAGGGGGCCGAGATCGAGCTCCGCGAAACGATGCCCCCCGCGGAGAAAGAAGTGTTCGTGATCGACGGCGCCAGCGACGAGTGCGAGCCGGAAGCCGAGGAAGCGCCGGGCGCGGAGCGCACCGACGAGCCCGCTGATGGGGCACCCGCCGGCGGCCTCGCCGATCCGCGCGGCGCCGCACTCGCGGCCATGAAAGCCGAGCAGTGGACGAGCGCGCTCAAACGCGCCGACGAGTGGATCCAGCTCGATCCGCTTTCGATGGAAGCTGTCGAGAAACTGATTGAGATCTCCGAAGCCCTTCAGGACAATGCGCAAATAGTGCGCGGGTTGATCCTTCAAGGGGATCTCCACATCCGCGAGGGCGAGATCAAGGCGGCTGTCCCGGTGTTCCGCCGCGTATTGGAGATCGAGCCGGGCAACAGCACCGCCGAGCGGCGCATGGCGCGGTTCGCGGAACTCGGCCTCACCGATGGACGGGAAGAGACCGAAACGCCTGAGGACGCCGCGTCAGAGACCCCTGAGGACGTCAGCACCGTCAAGCAGGTGCTCGGCGCGAAGGCTGCGGTTGTCTCCGTGCAGGACCCGGGAGACGGCGCCGGGGAAGACCTTGAGCAACAGGACTGGCTCGAGATCAGCGCCCTGCTCGATGAGTTCCGCGAGGGAATCAAGCAGCAGGTCCGAGAGAACGACCTCCAGACCCACTACGATCTCGGGGTCTCCCACATGGAGATGGGCCTCGTCGATGAAGCTCTGGAGGAGTTCGACGCCGCTCTGGCATGCAGTGATGCGACTCCGCGCCAGAAGCTGCAGCTCAACGAGCTTCGCGGCAGGTGCTTCTCCCGTGTGCAGCGCCATCGTGAAGCCATTCACGCGTTCCGCTCCGCGTTGGAGACGGAGGACTGTAATCCCGAGGAGAAGGCCGGGTTGCAGGTCCAACTCGCCGGTGAGCACCAGGCAGTGGGAGAGGCAGATGAAGCGATCGACTGCCTCCGTGAAGTGCTGCAGTTCAAGCCCGATCACGAAGAGGCGGGCCGCCTACTTCTCTCCCTCGAAAAGGACGCCGCGTAGCGCGCGTCACTCTGGCTACCGGAACCACCTTCTGCTCGTCTGTCTCGGCAGCCTCCTCTTTCTGTCACCGGCGCACGCTCAGAGCGGTGCGGAGCAAGCTCCGGCGCCCGCCGAAGCCGACAGCAGCGCACCGGAGCGCGCCCTGGCGTTGACCGACACCAGCCGCGTGGCGCCCCCTGTTCCCCCGGAATACTGGTGGGATTCCACCTGGTTGCTGAGCTGTCTTGCACCGGAGTCCGGTGACACGCTCACGCGCCGCGATGACCTCTACACATCATCCGCGCTCCTCCTGTCCGAGACCATGGCGCGCGACACCGCGGTTGGAATTCACCCCTCGGGTACCCACGGCGGCTGGGAGCTTCCCTACGGGCTCAGCCCGGGAACCGATCGCCTCGCGCTGTGGTTCGACGGCACGCCCACCACGGGACCGGTCTTGCTCGAAGCGCTGACGCACACGGTGACCCCACTCGTGCTCGAGGATCTCCGCGCGCTGCCCCCCGATCCCTTCCTCGATCCGTTGGCCGCGGCGGGAGACGGCATCCTCTGGGGAACCGGACACCGGCCCCGCTGGGAGGAGAGCCCCAGCGCCGTGCGTCTGACGCAAGCTGCCTTCGGCACGAACACGCAAGACGCCATGCTCTCCCGGCAGGCGGGATCCTGGCGTGTCATGGGCTCCTATGCGCACTCGCGCTCCGGCGGACGTATTCTCTACGGCACCAGCCGCTATCAGAACGTCTTCGTGCACCTCGACCGCGCCGCCTCCTTCGGCGGCCTGCACCTCGTGGCCGCCGGCCGGCATGGCCGCTACGACATGCTCTTCGATCGGGCGATGATCTGGGAGACCTTCGTGGTGTCGGGCGCCTCGCAGTTCCGCGTCGGGGCATCGGTGAGCGGACAGGTCTACGTGGCACACCGCGGCGAGAAGGCCCAGTGGTGGGGGCACGGCGACTCGGCGCTGAGAGAGACGAACTCCACCGAAGCCACCGCCCACGTGGCCGCCGATTTGCGCGGCGTGACCTTCCTCGCGAGCGGCGGCCTCGACTGGACCGCGCTCCGCTTCACGTCCGATCTGAGACAGGACGAGTGGGACTGGAAGCGCATCTCCGGCGGCCTGGCGGTGGGGGCGCGCACTGGAGATGAGCGCCGCTCCGCGCTCCTCACGGCGGGATTCGTCGATCCATGGTGGCAGGATCCCCAGCTCCGCGGGCATCTGAACCTGGCTGCGCGTCTCGGGCCCCGCGTCCGTGCAGCCGTGGATGTGTGGACGACGGCGACACCGTTCTTCGTCCCGCGCGCCGAGCCGGACGCCGCTGCGCTCCTCGAGACCGGACTCCTGACCCCCGCGGGCGCGCCGGCCGAAAACGCCCCGGCCAGGCGCCTGTGGCACGCGGAGGTGCGGGCCACCCTCCACTATCCATGGTTGCGCCTCGGATGCGGTCTGTTCGGGCGGCGCATGGAGAACGGGTTGGGCCTCGATCCCCAAGATGCGGCGCTCCTGCAGCCCGGCATCCGCGACACCGTCCCGATCGAGAGGCTGCAGGGAGACGCGACGCTCGCCGGCGTGCGGCTGGACGCGCGTTTGCGCCTCCCCTACGGCTTCGGCATCCAGGGTGACATCACGGGTTTGCCCTACCCGCAAGCCAAGGAGCTGCCGGTCTTCACCGCCCCGTTTCACGGGCGCTGGATGCTCTCGGTGGGGCACAGTTTCTTCAAGGACGACCTCCACCTGGAACTGCGCGCTGTGCAGGTCTTCCGGGGCTCGTGGGTCACGCCGTACGACGAGCTTCCGCTGAGCAGCCGCATCGACGGCGAGATCCACGGAACCTTTCTCGAGAACGCCCATCTCTTCTTCGCCGTCCAAAACCTCGAGGACAAGCTGAACGCGTCGTCCACCTACGAGAACGGCTGGATGGCGCTCCCGCCGCGCTCCTACCGTGCAGGTCTGGAGTGGCGCTTCCACGATTGACCCCCCACCTCTCGGCACGGCTCGCGCTTCACCCTGATCTGCTGAGGTCGGGAGACGAGAGCCGCCGACCCGTCTGCCGCCGGGAGGAGGGAAGATGCTGTTTACGCCCGCCGAACGTCGTCTGCTGACACTGCTCGCGCTCTTGCTGAGTTCGGGTTTCGCGCTCACCGCCTTGCGGCAGGTCGGCTGCCTTCCCGGGCCGCCGGAAGGGGCGGCGTACGACCGCGGCCAACGTGATGCGAGAGTCCGCCCCGTGATCGCCGAGCTCGCATCGGGCCCCGTTGTCCGCGTCGCCGCGCACACGCCGTTCGTCGACGGCTACCTGGACGTCAATCGCGCGGACAGCCTGGACCTGGTCGCGCTGCCAGGGATCGGGCCGGCGCTCGCCGGGCGCATTCTGGTCTTCCGGCGCGAACGGGGGAGGGTGGACGCGGTCGACGAGCTGCGTGAGGTCAACGGTATCGGCGAGAAGCGCCTAGCCGATCTGAAGCGCTATGTCGTCGCTCGCTAGGCGGGGCCTGCCCCGG
>JAUVTV010000098.1 GCA_030601305.1 Candidatus Eiseniibacteriota bacterium
CCGGGGCAGCCCGGCCGGCGGCACCTTGCGATGTGCGCGAGCGCAACATAGAATCCTCGGGCACCACATAGATCGCCAGGCGCAGAAAGGAAGGGGCATCGTGGCCCAGGACCGGTTCGACATCATCATCCTCAACGGCCGCCCGGCGGCCGGCAAGTCGGAGGTCATCGACTACCTCAAGCAGACGCCTCTCGAGGAGCGCATCCGCCGCTTTCACATCGGCGAGTTCGAGGAATTCGACGATTTCCCCATCCTGTGGGAGCGCTTCGAGGATGACGACCTCTACGAGCGTCACGGCAAGCCGCGCCTCATCTCGGATACCACCTTCGAGTACCGTGGAGAGACGCTCGCGGGCTACGTCTTCAAGGATCTCTTCTTCTGGAATTTCCTGATCGAGAAACTGAGTCTCGCCTACGCGAAGCGGTTGCGTGACGTTCCGGACTACCCCGACACGACCACGGCCATCTTCGAGTTCTCGCGCGGCCAACAGCACGGCGGATTCGCGAAGGCCTACAGCTACCTCTCCGATCAGATTCTCGCGAAGGCCGCGACGATCTACATCCAGGTGGATTGGGAGGAATCCCTGCGCAAGAACCGGCGGCGCTGCAATCCCGACCGGCCCGACAGCATCCTGGAGCATTCGCTGGAGGACAAGAAGCTCGAGTACCTCTACAAGGAGTCGGACTGGGAGGCGTTCTCCGCGCCGGATCCCGGTTTCCTGAGCGTCGGCAGCCACCGCGTCCCGTACGCGGTCTTCGACAACATGCCCGAGAAGACGGACAAGCCCGAACTCTTGGGTGCGCATCTGGAGGAGGTCTGCGCGAAGCTCTGGTCACTGCGGCAACGCATCCGGCAGAGAGAGCGATGAAGGTTCTCGGAGTCCACAAGCCCCTGATCGGGGTCGTCCACCTGCTGCCCCTTCCCGGCTCACCGGGCTACGCGGGGAAGATGGACCGCGTCGTGGAGCGTGCCCTGGCCGACGCGCGCGCGTACCTGAAGGGCGGGGTGGGCGCGTTTGTCGTGGAGAACTACGGCGACCTACCGTTCCACGCCGGCGCCGCGGGGCCCGAGACGATCGCCGCGCTCACCGCGGTGGCCGTGGAGCTGCGGCAGCTGGGCGATCTCGATCTGGGGGTGGGCGTGCTCCGCTCGGACGGGCCCGCAGCGATGGCCATCGCCGTGGCGGTGGGCGCGAGATTCGTCCGCGTCAACGTCCTCGCCGGCGCCATGCTCACCGACCAGGGGATCATCCAAGGCTGTGCCGCCGAGGTCATGCGCTTGCGGGCGGTCGCGCGCGCCCGCGTCCAGGTCTGGGGTGACCTGCTCGTCAAGCACGCTGTGCCGCTCGCGCCGATGGACGCGGGCGAAGCAGCACGCGATCTCGCCGAGCGGGCGCTGGCGGATGCCGTGATCCTGACCGGGGAACAGACGGGCGCAGCCGCAGCGCCAGGCGAACTCCACGCCGCGCGCAAGGCGCTGCCGCGCACGCCGCTCGTCGTGGGGAGCGGCGTTTCGGCGTCAAACCTGGAGCGCTACTGGGAACTCGCGGACGCCTTCATTGTGGGGCCCTCGCTCAAGAAGGGTGCGCGCACGACCGCGGCCGTCGACGAGGGCCGCGTGCGGCGCCTCGTGGCCGCGCGGGATGCGCTCTCCGGCCGGCGGCCGCATCGCCGCGATGGCTCCGGACACTGAGGGGACGCAGACGGCCATGCCGGAACATGCCGATCAGGAGCGGGAGTTCGCCCCTCTGCCTAGCGGATGGGCCGAGCGGGCCGCCGAGCTGGTGGACAGCTTCGTCTCGCCCCGCAGCCTCGCCCCCCAGGAAGCGACCTGCCTGAAGCATTTCTCCCACCTCTGCCTGCGCTACGCGTTCATGGAGCGTGCGGTCCAGGGCGAGCTGCTTGTCCAGATCCCCACCCACTTCTCGGTCCTGTCGTGGCAGACCGATCGCGACCTGCTGGAAGAAGCCGAGGCGCTGGCAGCAGCCGAGCGCGAGTCCCTCCAAGCCGCAGACGGTCCCATCGAGGACCTCACCGAGCTGCTGGACGACCGGGGCATCAAGGTGATCGAGTGGCCCCCGCCGACGGGGATTCTCTCCGGGGCCTTTCTGTTCGTCGAGGACACCGGTCCGGCGCTCCTTTCCCTGGCGCCGGCCGGGTCACCTGCCGGACGGCTGATCCTGGCCCACGGGTACTGCCATCTGCTCGCCGACATCGACCCGTACGAAAACCGCTTCTGTCCCCTGGGCAACGGGGGCGGATCGGACGCGGGCGGGGGCGGCGGTCGTCTGATCGAGGAGCTCTCGAGCGACGATCCGGCGGACGAGATCGTCCTCCCCGAGGTTCGGGCAGATGTCTTCGCCCGGTGCTTCCTCCTGCCGCGAGACCACCTGGTCCAATCGCTGCGGGAGTTCGGCTTGCGACGCTCCGCCGGCTTTCCCCTCGAACGGCTGGGGCACGTGGCCTACTACTACGGCGTCAACCTCCCCACGCTCATCCATCGCCTCGTGGATCTCGAGCTCCTGGAGCCGGGACGCTCGCGGGAAATGGTGGCAGCCATCCCGCAGCGCGCGGTGGCGGGGGGGCCGTCCGGTGACGCCGTCTCCCGATCCCAGCAGCGGGAGCGCGAAGACGCAGCGTGCGTGGGCGATACGGATCACGAGCCTGATCCGCTGAAGATCCTCGAACGGCTCCCCAGGCGATTCGTCGACCTCGCCCTGGCGCTGCTCCTCAAGCGGCGTGTTTCGCTCGAGCAGTTCGGCGTCCTCCTCGACACGAAACCGCAGGCCGCGGCGCACCTTCTGGGGTGGCTGCAGCCACCCGAGGAGGACAAGCCGAAGAACTCCACCTAGGCCGGCTCGGTTGAAGGCACCCGGACCCGGTGCTAGGCTCATCCCCGGGGGCGACACAGCTTGACGGAACGCAAAGAAAAAATCATAGCGGCCTTCAACTGGCTGGGCCACTTTCTCAACGAACGACTCTGGGACGAAGACCTCCTTCACTATGGCGGCTTCCGCGGGTTCTTCCTGCGCGAGCTGCGCATCATGGTGGTGGTGGCCCGCAACGTCCCCCGGGGCCAGATTCCCCTGCGCGCCGCGGCCATGACCCTGGCCACTCTCTTCGCCATCATCCCCGGCATCGTCCTGGTGTTCACGCTGGTGGGGTCGTTCGGCGGGTTCGAAGGCATCGAGGCTCAGCTCCAGGAGTTCATTCTCAAGAACCTGGTGACGACCGTCCAGGAGCAGGCGTCGGAGGTCCTGCGCGACTTCCTCGAGGGAGTCCGATCGGGCACCTTCCGCGGCGTAAGCTTCATCTTCCTGCTGGGAACCGTGCTCTTCCTCCTCGGAGCCATCGAGCAGGCGTTCAACCAGATCTGGGGCATCAAGCGCGGGCGCGGCCTGGCACACCGGCTGACCACGTACACGACGATCGCGATCCTGGGACCGTTCTTCGTCGGGCTGAGTCTGACCATGACCGCCTCGCTGCAAAACGCCGAGGCGCTGGCGCAGCTCTCGGCGTGGGCGCCGGCAGGCGCCATGCTGCGCTTCCTGTTTAGCCTGGGACCCCTCCTGGTCACCATCCTGGGACTGACCGTTATCTACATGGTCATGCCCAACACACGGGTGCGCTTCATCTCGGCCTTCGCGAGCGCGGTGACCGCGGGGCTGATCTGGGAGATCAGCAAGTGGGGCTATGGGCTCTACCTCTCCTCGGCGACGATGTACCGCAGCCTGTACGGTTCGCTGACCGCTATACCGCTGCTCTTCTTGTGGATCCAGTTCAGCTGGGTGATCGTGCTCTTCGGAGCGCTGCTGACCTTCGCCCGGGAGGCAGCCGACGACTTCCGCCTTGAGGTCGGCGCCGTGGACGCCAGCTTTCGTGCGCGTCTCGGGGCCGCCCTGCGCTGCATGCTCGCCATCTGCCGCAAGCACGCGCGCGGGTGCACGGCTCCCACCGTGGCCGAGTTGGCCGCCGGGTTGCACATTCCGGTGCGTCTGGCGCGAACGGCCGTCGGCGAGCTGCTTGGCGGCGGGTTGCTCCACGAGGTCGTGCGCCGGCTCACCAAGGGTGAGGGTGGACTCGTGCCGGCGAAGGACCTCCAGAACCTCACCGTCTTCGACGTGGTCACCTGTCTCCAGAACACCGGCACCTCCCCGCCCCCGGCAACCGGCGCGGGCGTGGATCAGGAGATCGAGCGCATCCTCGGCAAGATGGACCGCTGTCTCGCCGATCTGGGCCGCCCGCTCACGTTCGCCCAGCTCGTCGCGGCGGTGGAGACTTCCGCGAAAGACCGCGACGAAAGACCCCCCGTAGAACTCGTGGAGCGCTCGTAGGCGCGCCCCCCCCTCGATTTTTGGTACCCACATTCGGAACCCGAGCGGTATACTCTTCAGTTCGAACCCCAACGGGGGGTGTGCATCGTGGGTTTCCACGGGGGCCGCACCGCCTGTGATACGAGGAGATGGACCGGTGGACGTGACGGATTTCGTCATGGGGATCAGCGGAGATGCTGGTGAGGGGGTGATCCTCACCGGGGATCTCATCACGCAGGTCGCCGCCCGTTCGAACCTGCACATCAGCAGCACGCAGACCTTTCCCGCGGAGATCCGCGGCGGGCAGTCGTACGTGCAGATCCGCCTGGGCATTGACAGCATCTTCAACCCAGGCGATCGACTGGACGTGCTGGTGGCCTTCAATCGCCTTGCCTATCACCGCTACAAGCCGACCATTGCGAGCGACGGCATCCTGATCATCGACGGCGATCCCGAGACGATCGACATGGCCAGCACCTTCGGCGACTGGCGCGGGGGGCCGATCTACGTCATTCCCATGGGCGAGATCGCGGCCAAAGACGTCGGCGTGAAGCGGGCGAAGAACATGGTCGGCTTGGGGGCCGTCACCGCCCTGCTCGGTTTCGCGCCCGAACACGGCGAAGAACTGGTGCACCGGTTCTTCGCCAAGAGGGGCGAAGCCCTCGTGGAACCCAACGTCGCCGGCTACCGCGCGGGCCGCGAGTACGTCGCCAAGAAGGTCACCAAGAGAGACCACCTCACGATTCCCAAGGTCTCGGGTGAGGGATACTTGGTGCTGAGCGGGAACGATGCCATTGCCCTCGGCGCCTTGTACGCCGGCTGCCGGTTCTTCTCCGGCTACCCGATCACCCCGGCGTCGGAGATCATGCAGCTGCTCGCCGAGGAGCTGCCCCGCGTGGGTGGCACGATGTACCAGGCCGAGGACGAGATCGCTTCGATCGCCGCTGCTCAGGGTGCCTCCTATGCTGGCGTGCGCGCGATGACGGCCACGTCAGGTCCCGGCCTTTCACTGATGAGTGAACTGTTGGGCCTCTCCGGCATCGCGGAGATCCCGATGGTCGTCGTGGACGTTCAGCGCGGGGGCCCGAGCACGGGTTTGCCCACCAAGACCGAGCAGTCGGATCTGCTCTCCGCGATGTACGGCGGGCACGGCGAGTTTCCGCGCGTGGTGATGGCGCCGATTTCAATCCGCGACTGCTTTCAGGTCATGCGCAGTGCCTTCGAGGTGGCCGAGATCTACCAGGTACCGGTGATCGTGCTCTCCGAGCAGGGACTGGGACACCGGCGCGCGACGCTGCCCAAGGCACTCCTCAAGCAGACCCCGATCGAGAAGGTCACCCGGCCGCAGAGGTCCTGGGGACCGACGTACAACCGCTTCGAGATCACCGAGAGCGGCATCTCGCCGCGCGCGATGCCCGGCGATCCGGGGGGCACGCACCTGATCACGGGTCTCGAGCACTGGGATTTCGGCGGCCCGGCGCACAACCTGGAGAATCGCACCGAGATGGTTCAGAAGCGCTTCCGCAAGCTGCGCAACCTGGATCGCAGGTACGGCGGCGTCTTCGCCTTCAAGGGTGAGGACGCCACCCAGCATTTGCACGCCACGACCGACGAGGAGGCCGGACGGCTCTCGGCCGCGGCGGAATCCTTCCGCGGGCAGATCGGCGTGATCGGCTGGGGCGCCACCGCGGGGGTCGTGCGCGAGGCGGTGGCCCGCGCCGAGAAGCGCGGCATCGACACCGCCGCGATCTTCCCGAGGATGATCTTCCCGCACAACGATCTGACCATTCGGCCGTTCATCCAGGGTCATCAGAAGATCATCGTCGTCGAGGAGAATTTCACCGGGCAGTACGCCCGCGTCCTGATGCACTACTACGATTTCGAACCTGAACGCCTCAACAAGTACGACGGCTTGCCGTTCAAGCCCGAGGAAGTGCTGCGCAAGATCGAGGAGGTGGCCAGCCATGTCTAACGCGCCGGAAGCGGCCCCCACGAAGGACGACGCCGCCGCGGCCGCGCCGTCGCAGCCGTGCGGCCGGGGGCGCGATCTCAATCAGTACAAGGGCCGTCTCAAGCCGATCTGGTGTACCGGCTGCGGTATCTTCGGGGTGCTCAACGCGCTCATGCGATCGCTGTGCGAACTCGATATCGATCCGGAGAACCTGGCCGTCGTCTCGGGCATCGGGTGTTCCAGCCGCTTGCCGGGGTTCGTTAAGTGCTACGGCTACCACGGCGCGCACGGGCGCGCGCTGCCGACCGCCATCGGGGTCAAGCTGGGCAATCCGCGCCTGACGGTCATCGCCGCCGGTGGCGACGGCGATGGGCTGTCGATCGGCATCGGACACTTCCCGCACGCCGCGCGCCGCAATCTCGACTTGACCTACATCCTGATCGACAACCGCATCTACGGGCTGACCAAAGGTCAGACCTCACCCACCACGGTCGAGGGGTACGAGACCAAGACTTCCCCAACAGGCGTGATCGAGCCGCCGCTCAACCCGGTCGAGCTGGCGATCGTCTACGGGGCGACCTTCGTCGCCCGGGGATACAGCGCCAAGGTGAAGGACCTCCAGAACCTGATCATGGAGGCCATCCGGCACAAGGGCTTCTCGTTCGTACAAGTGATCAGCCCCTGTGTCACCTTCGGCAAGGGAAGCGGATTCGACTACTTCGGGCCGCGGATCAAGCCGATGCCCGAGGACCACGACGCCGGCGACCGCCACGCGGCCCTGCACCTGGTCAGCGACACGGACACGCTCCTTGCCGGCATCTTCTACCGGCAGGATCGCCCGGAGTACGTCGCCCGGTTGCAGGCCAGGGGCGGCGCGCGCGGCCGTGAGCTGGACGCGTCGGATCCGAAGATCGACACCGAGTCGCTCATCACCCGATTCAGCTAGAACCAGCATGAACCTCGCCAAGCTGATCAGACCCGAGCTGATCCGCATGGAACTGCGGACGGTTCAGCCACCCGAGCCCGAGGAACCGTACGACCGCGAGCGGTTCGTCTGGTCGATCAAGGAAGCCGCGATTTCGGAGCTGGCCGAGATGGTCGCTGACACGGGCCGAGTCGGCAGCCTCAAGCGCCTGCGCACCGATCTTCTCAATCGCGAGAAGAAGGCCACCACCGGTCTCAGCCACGGTGTGGCCATGCCCCACGTGCGCACTCGCGAGGCGCGCGAGTTCCTCATGGCCTTTGGACGCTCGACACCGGGGCTCGAGTTCGGCTGCCTCGACGGCGGCCGGGCGCACCTCTTCTTCGTCCTGATCGCGCCGCCCTACGACGACATCCTCTACCTGCGCATCTACAGACAGATGGCCGAGGCGTTCGGTTTCCGGGATGCCGCCCATATCTTCATGGGGGCGAGCGGGCCGGGCGAGATCATCCGCGCGCTGAAGTCCCTTTGAACTTTACGCTTCTTGGGGGTGCGGTCCATCGTAGGGCCCGGGGCTCAGCAGTCCTCGCTCGCCTGCCGGCTCGCTGCGAAACTCGCCCGGGCCCTACGATGCGACCGCACCCCTTGAGGTAGCTGACGTTCAAAGGGAACCTGCGGCGCGCCTGAGCTCTCCGGTCTACTTGCTTCGCACAAGCTCGCGCGCCAGAGGGAGCAGCTCCGCCTGCGGCGCCGCGGCCGCCCACGCATCGAGCGTCTTGCGGGCATGCTTCTCGTGCCCGTGGAAGGCGAAGATCTCGATCGCGCGGTACAGGTAGGGTTCCGCTTCGCGCCGGCGGTCCACTTCCATGAGCCATTCCCCCAGGCGACCGAGCAGCACACCGTAGTTGATCGTCATCATCGCCATCGCCTGCTCGCGCTCCCAGTCGACGAACGGGTCCGTGGCACTGTCGAGGCGGTACGCGGTGTCGATGCTCTCCTGCAGACGAATCCAGTGGGTCTCCTGACTCCCGACCGCGGCGCCATGCGCCGGGACGATGCGCTCGATGAGCCCCTCCAGAACCAGCTTGCAGTCCAGGACCCGCCCCGGCTGCGAGACGGTGACCGCGTAGAAGAGTGGCCGGGGCCAACCGGCTTCTTTGAGATTCTCGAAGATGTGCTGCTGCATGCGCGCCGACGGTCGATCGCCAGGCCGGTCCTTGAGAGACGCGATCTCGCCGTCACTCAGCGTGATCGGAACCCCGCGGCCCCGCCAGTAGCGAACGTACCAGTGCGTGTTGAGGAGCGAGAGGTTGACGATGCTCACGTCGGGACG
>JAUVTV010000095.1 GCA_030601305.1 Candidatus Eiseniibacteriota bacterium
AGACCTACGCAGAGCGCCTCTGTGGAATATCGCCATCGGCGGCGGAATCTGCCTTCCCACGGGGTATACGGAAGTCGACGGTGAACCAGAAGGTCGACCCCTCGCCCAGCTCACTCTCCGCGTCGATTTCCCCACCCATCAGCTTCACGAGTTCCTTGGAGATGGCGAGCCCTAAGCCGGTGCCGCCGAATCGCCGGGTGGTCGAGGTGTCCACCTGGGAGAACGACTTGAACAGACGGTCGCGACGTTCGGGAGGGATGCCGATGCCGGTGTCGCTCACGGCGAAACGCACCACGGCACGTCTCGATGATCGGGAGTCGAGCGTGGCCCGCAGGGTGACGGACCCCTCTTCAGTGAACTTGATTGCGTTGTTGACCAGGTTGAGCAAGACTTGACGCAGGCGGATCGGATCGCCGCGCAGACGCCTGGGAATCTGCAGGTCGATATCGAGCCCGAAGGCCAGCGACTTCTTGCGTGCGCGGGTGATCTCCAGGCTGCGGATTTCGTCCAGGCACTTGCGCAACTCGAAATCGATCGTCTCGAGATCCAGCTTGCCGGCCTGAATCTTGGAGAAGTCGAGGATGTCGTTGACAATGCTGAGGAGCGCGTTGCCGGAATTGCGCACCACGGTGACGTACTCCTGCTGCTTGGGCTCGAGCCCCATTTCGAGGAGCAGATCGGTCATGCCGATGATGCCATTCAGCGGTGTGCGGATCTCGTGGCTCATGTTAGCGAGGAACTCGGATTTCGCCCGATCGGCCGCCTCGGCGACCTCCTTCGCCTTCAGCAGATCCCTCTCGGCCTGTTTGCGCGCGGTGATGTCGCTGATGAATCCTTCGATTGCGCGCAGCTCACCACCCAGAGAGAAGACGCCGCTGCCCACCTCCCACGCCCATTTCTCCGTGCCGCTCGCGGTGCCGATTCGGTAGCCGATCTGGAACTGCCGCTTCGCCCTCACCGCCCGGCGGATCTCCGCCCCGACCTCGTCACGGTCCTCGGGATGGATGAGGGTGGAGTAGTCGACGCCTTCCGCCGCGATCAGCTCGCCGGGGCGGTAGCCGGTGAGCTCGTAGCAGCCCTCGCTGACGAACTCGGTATGCCACTCGTCGACGCAGCAACGCCGATAGGCCATGCCGGGGAGGTTGCTCATCAGTGTGGCCAGGGCACGGCGGCTCTCCTCGAGAGCCTCCTCGGTCTGCTTGCGTTCGCTGATGTCGGTGATGAAGTTGAGCGTCGCGGGGCGGCCCTCCCAGTCCATCCTGACAGCGTTGATCTGCGCCCAGCGGATGTCGGCGTTCTTGCACAGGAACCGGAAGTGGTAGACTGATTCCGCGACCTTGCCCTGCACGTGCGTCACATGCCGCTCGGCAACCATCTGCCGATCGGCGGGATAGACGAGGTTGATGAACGGCATCGAGGTCAGTTCTTCCGCGCCAAAACCCGTGATATTCGCCATCGCGGGATTGACGAACTTGAGCATGCCGTCCTGCGCAACGCAGATGCCCTCGCTCGAGTTCTCCACCACGGCGCGATGTTTCTCCTCCGAGACGCGCAGCGCCACTTCGGCGTGCTTCATCTCGGTGACGTCCTGGATCAGTCCCTCATAGGACTTGAGACGGCCGTGGGGATCGAAGTGCCGGATGGGCGTGTTACGCACCCATCGCACCCGGCCGTCCTTGTGAATGATGCGGTGTTCGAGGGGGCGGACGTCCTGACCGGAGAGGATGCGATCGGCGTGGTCGACGACCAGCTCTCGATCGTCCTCGTGAACCATGCGAAGCCACAGCTCCGAATCGTTCCGTAATTCCTCCGGGGTATATCCGGTGACCGCCTCGCTGGCCGGGCCGTGGACGGTCTCGACCGAGCGGCCGTCTTCCAGACGCACGGTGAAGACGTAGTCGGTGACGGTCTCGGTGATGTAGCGATAGCGTTCCTGACTCTCCCGCAAGGCCTTCTTCGTACGGGTGCGTTCGGTGACGTTCTCGAAGACGACACCGACGCGATGTCGCGGCATGGGGAAGGCGCGCACGCGGAACAGGCCCGAGACACGCGCATCTTCGTAGAAGAGCTGCTCGATCTCGGGGATCTGCTTGGTGTGCAGAATGCGGCGTGCCAGCTCGGCCGGGTTGATGTCCGCGGCACCCGGCCAGATCTCCGTGACGTCCTTGCCGCGCCACTCCTGCAAACTGATACCCATCAGGCGCTCCGCCCCGCGGTTGCCATCCACCAGTCGCACGCGCCCCGAGGGTTCCAGCTGGAACATGAAGACCCCCGACGGGATGGCCCGCACGATATCGGCGGAGGTCTGCATTGATTCGCGCAGCGCGCGGTCGGCCAGAATGCGCCCGATCACGCTGCCGATCTGTGCCGCGATCGCCTCCAGGCCGGTCCGAGCGTGCGTGTTGATCTGCTCGGTGGCATGGGACGCCACCACCAACCCGGCCACCACCTCACCTTCACTGGACACCGGCAACAGCGCGACCGCCTTCAGCTTCTCCTTCTGCGACTCGTGCAACGAATAGGTTTCGAAGTCTTCGGACTTGAGAAAGTACGAGTGTTTCTTGCGTGCCAGACGCGCGTGTACCGAATCCGATCTGTAGTGCCGGGTCGCCTTGACGAACTCCGGCGAGAAGCCATGAGAGATGGCGAGGTCGAGATCGCCGGTCTCGGGATCAATGAGGTAGACCTGCCCGGCGTCCATGCCGGAAGCGTGCTTGGCAGCGTCGAGACAGCGCGACAGCGCCTCGTCCAGATCCGTGATGCCGGCGAGGGCGAGACCCAGGTCGCGCTGAATGCGGATGACATGCGCGGCCAGCTTGTGGTCGGTGACGTCGATCAGTGAACAGATGCTGCGCTGGGCGCCCGGAATGAGGTGGACGTTGATCAGGATGTTGTGCGTCGTGCCGTCACGGGAGAGGAGATGGAATTCATAGCGTGAAGGGGGTGCCTGGTCCCGTTGGCGTCGCCCGCGATGGTACTTGAGGAGTCGCTCCCGTTCGGAGTCGGGAATCAGCTCGGTCCACTTGACCTTGCCGTCGACCTCCTCGCTGCTGTAGCCGGAAAGCTCGTGGAATTCCCGGTTGGACAGCGCAATCGTGGCGTCCTCTTCCACGATGCACATCGCGGTGCCCGTGCTCTCGAGGATCACCCGAAGCGTCTCATCGGTCAGACGCAGTGCGCCTTCCCGCGAGAGGCTGTCCTCTTTTGGCCCAAGTGCAGGGCGATCGTCCTCACCTGCATTCGGACACGTGTTCGGGTCGTCCATGCGTACTTCTCTCCGACCCCCGTCGCGCGAGCGGACGGTGGATGGGCGTCGCTCGGGGGACGAGTGTCCACCTATTTCGCAACCTCCCTTACGATTACGAAATCGGACGGTCGGCCGCCTTGCTCCACGATTTCCTGGGCTCGGGCCTTGCGCGGGCGGTCGCACGACGGGCGCGAGAACCCGCTGCAATCTCAATTGAGAGTGGATCTTACTCCTCCTAGGGCCTAAGCTCCCGCCGGGAGGATACGGATGTCTGCACTGCGAAAATCCGCTCGGTTCCCGGTCCTTGCGGGCGTGTGCTTCCTGCTCGCGACGATCGGGTGCGCGACCGTGGGGCGCGAGTTCCCCGTGGATCCCGTCTCACAGATCACGATCGGCGAGACGACCCGCGCCGAGATCGAGGAGCAGTTCGGTCCGCCATGGCGTGTGGGGATCGAAGACGGCATGCGCACGTGGACGTACGGTCACTATCGCTACAAGCTTTTCGGGCAAGCGAAGACGCGCGATCTCGTCCTGCGCTTCGACGACCGTGGGGTGGTGATATCGTACACGTACAACTCGACCGACCTGGAAGACGAGCAGCGCGTCGTTCCGCAGGGGAACTAGGACGATTGCAGCGCAGCCAGGATCTCCGCCTCCGTCTCCCGTGCCACGCGTTGCGCGGTGAAATCAGAGTGGATGCGCAGGCGGGCGGCCTCGCCGGCCGCGCGCGCCGTTTCGGCATCCGAGAGAATCGCGATCATGGCGCCGGCCAGCGCGGACGGATCTCCGTGCGGCACCAACCTTCCCTCGACGCCGTCGGTCACCAGCTCGTGCAGCGCACCCACGCGCGTCGCGACGACCGGGATCCCCAGCGACATCGCCTCCATCTGTGAAAGCGGCAGCGTCTCGACGCGCGGATGTGAAGCCAGAACCGAGAGGTCGAAGGCCGGGAGGATCTGCGGCACATCCGTGCGCACGCCCAGGAAGTGAACGCGGGCCGCGATGCCCAGACGCGCGGCCAGTTCCTCCAACGCCGCCCGCCGCGGTCCGTCGCCGACGATGAGGAAGGCGGCGCCGGGGAGTTGATCCAGAAGCTGGCGACCTGCTTCCAGGAAGTTCTCGTGCGCCTTCTCGGGACGCAGCATGGCGAGGATACCGATCACAGGCCGCTCGGCGGGACCGAGTCCCAGGGCCGCGCGCGCCTCGTCCTTTGTGGGTAATGCCTTCGGATCCAGAGGGGGGATACCGTTGCGGATCACCGTGATCTTCTCGGGTCGAATGCCCTCGGACTCGATGAGGTAGCGCCTCTGCGCCTCGGCGATGGCGAGCAGCTTGTGCACGCCGCCCAGCACCATGCGCATCGGCTTCGGGATCGAGTCGCGCCCCCACTGGCCGGTGGTGTGCACCGGCATCAGCACAGGCAGGTTGCCCGCGAGCTTGGAGGCGAGGACACCGACGACGACCGCGTTGGTGTGATCGAGGCAGTAGAGCAGGTCACAGCCGTCACGCTTCAGTTGGTGTGCGAGCCGCAGTGGCACCCAGGGGGCCGGCGGCTTGCCCGGACCGAGCTGCGACGTTACCGGAACGCCGCGTTCGGCCAGCAGCTCGCCGATCGGCCCCGGCCCGCGCAGCGTGTAGAGGCGCGACCCGAAGCGCTCCCGCTCGAGATTCAGGATGAGATGCTGGAGCTGTCGCTCGGCCCCGCCGGTGACCAGGGTCGACACGAGGAATGCCACGCGCACGTGTTTCATGGCCGTACCGTCTCCAGGATCTCGCGGATGATCCCCAGCCGTGCAGGCCTGACGATCTCCGGGCTGTGCCGTGCATGACACCACTGCCGGCCGCGCGCTCCCAGTTCACGCGCATCTTCCGGATGGGTGAGGAGGTTCGTCACACTCGCGGCGATCGCGTCGGCTCCGGATGCAATGGCACACTGCTCACCGCCGGCGACCCCCAGTCCGGCCACGGCCACCTCGCTGGCCACGACCGGCACGCCCGCAGCCATCGCTTCCAGGATGCGGATGCGCACGCCGCCGCCGAAACGGAGCGGGACGACGAGCACGTCGATCTCTTCGAAGAACGTCTCCAGCCTTTCGACGAACCCCAGCCATCGCGCGCCCGCCGTCTCGGCCTTGCGTTTCAAAGGTCCATCGTAGCCGTTGCCGGCGAGGAGCAGTTGGGCTTGCGGCAGCCGTCGCATGACCGCCGGCCAGATCTGCCCGGTCAGGTACGCGAGGGCATCGAGGTTGAAGTCCGCGCGGAAGCTGCCCATGAAGCCAATCTTCAGTCCCGCTTCCGTGGGCCGCCGGCAGGCGAACAGGTCGCCCGACACCGGAACCGGCAGATGACGCACGAAGCGCGGCCCGCGGCCGGCCAGCTCGCGCTCGATGACCTGGCGGTCTTCGTCGGTCAGACACAGGATGGCGTCGTACATCGACCAAGCGGCCGTCTCCCACTTCTTGTAGCGCTGCGCGACGCGCGCGAGGCGTGCCCGCGCGGGCCCATCCTCCGCCGCCTGCGCAGCCCGCTCGCGGATTTGAAACGCGGCGTCGTGCGCGAGGAGCACCGCGAGGCCGCTCTGGATCGAGCGACGCAGAGGAAACGTCTCCCAGTTCTCCAGGATGGTCAGATCGGGCCGCAACTCGCGGCCCAACCTCTCCAGATTCGAGCGCAGCACGCGATTGGACCAGTAGAGACAGATCTCGGGCACGCCGGACCATGCGCTGCCCAGACGGTTCTTGAGCTTGTAGCAGACCTTGTGCAACGGGGTCACGTGGTTGGGCATGAGCGGTGCCACCACCCGAACGCCGAGCCGCTCGACTTCAGGCACCAGAGAAGCCTCGGCACGCGCCTCGCGCTGGCAGAGATAGGTCACGTCGTGTTCGCTGGCCAGATCGCCGAGCAAGGCCAAGGAGACGCGCCGCGTACCCTGGTGAGGAGGGTAGGGGAAGAGCGGCTTGACCATCAGGATCTTGGCCATGATGTCTAGATTTTGGCTTTCACGCGAATGCGCGCATCGACCACCGCGCAGTCGGAACGCCTTGGATTCATGATGAACGGGTTCAGGTCGAGTTCCTCGACCTCGTCCAGCTCCATCACCATCTGGGAGAGGCGTTGCAGGCACTCGCGCAGCAGGTCGAGGGCTACGGGTTCCTCCCCGCGGGCGCCCTTGAGCAGCGCATAGCCCGCGATCGAACGCAGCATCTCGTCGGCGTCCGAATCGGTGAGCGGCGGGATGCGGATCGTCACGTCCTTGAGAATCTCCACGTACTTCCCACCCATTCCGAAGAGGAGGGTCGGACCCAGTTTGGGATCATGATTCATGCCCAAGATCACCTCGTGACCCGGCTTGACCATCTTCTGCACGAACCCGCTCTCTTCGTCGGGGTCATAGCCCATCTTCTCGATGAGGCGCTTGATCTGGGCGTGGGCCCCCTGGAGCTCCAGGTCGTTCTTGATGTTCAGCACCACGCCTCCCATGTCCGACTTGTGGACGAACTTGTGTCCGCCCACCTTGAACGTGAGTGGATAGCCGAGCTGGTGGGCGGCCTCCAAGGCCGGCTCGGCGCCCTGCGTCTCGATCATCGGCGCCGTGGGGAAGCCGTAGCAGTCCAGGATGTGCATGCACTCTGCAGTGGGCAGATAGCCGCCCCCGGCCTGCACATACTTGCCGATGATCGCCTTGGCTTCCGCGGTCTTGACGCGGAACGACTGCACCTCTCCGCGCGGGCGCATCTGACGCTCAGTGTAGTTGTACATCTCCACGCACGCCTTGACCGCCATCTCGGGGAAGGGGTAGATCGGCGGGCAGTCGGGAATCTCCTTGGACAGCATGTGGTAGGACGACTCCTCCGCCATGATGACGCCCAGGATGGGTTTCTCGCGTCCCTGGCGCGACTCGGCGATCGCGCGCGCGGCCTCCGCCGGATCGACCATCATCGGCGGCACGAAGAGCGCCAGGATGATATCGATGTTTGGATCGTCGAAAAGAATCGGCAGGACCTCGCGATAGGTGTCGGCTTTCCCCCAGGCGGTCAGGTCGACGGGGTTGCCGGAGCTCGCCTCGACGGGCAGCATCTTGCGCAGCGCTGCCGTGGTTTTCTCGCTGAACTGCGCGATCTCCATACCGCCCGTGACCAACGCATCCGTGGCCATGATGCCGGGGCCGCCCGAGTTGGTCAGAATGGCCACGCGCTTGCCCTTGGGCAACGGCGCGCGACAGAAGGCGGTCAGCAGGCCGAGCAGCTCCTCGATCGAGTGCGCGCGGATGGCGCCGCACTGGCGCAGGAAGGCATCGACGGTGGCATCCGATCCCGCCAGCGCCCCGGTGTGGGAGGACGCCGCCCGCGCCCCCGCCGCAGTGCGCCCCGATTTGACCACGACCACCGGCTTGCGGCGCGTGATGCGGCGGAGCAGGGGCCCCATGACTTGCGGCTTGCCGATCGACTCCATGTAGATCGCGATCACGTCCGTGTGGGGGTCGTTCTCCCAGTAAGCCAGGAGGTCGCGCCCCTTGACGTCCGCGCTGTTGCCGATGGAGACGAAGTAGCTGAAGCCGATGTTCAGCCGCTCCATGTTCTGGAGAATCGAGACGCCCAGCGCACCGCTCTGTGACAGGAACGCGAGCCCGCCGCTACGGGGTGCCGCCGGCGCGAACGTTCCGTTCAGGCGGATGTCAGGTGTCATGTTGAGCAGGCCCAGGCAGTTGGGACCCACCATGCGCATGTTGTACTTCTCGATGAGATCGAGGAGCTTCTGCTCGCGCACGACGCCCTCGCCGCCGATTTCCCTGAAGCCGGCACTGATGACGCACAAGCCGCGGACGCCCTTACGACCGCATTCGTCCGCCACATCCAGCACGTGGGCGTACGGAACGATGACGAAGGCGAGGTCGATCTCGTCGGGAATGTCCAGAACGGATGGGTAGGTCTTCATGCTGTGGATGTACGGCACCTTGAGATTCACGGGATAGACGATCCCGTTGAAATCGGACTCGACGATGTTGTGCAGCACGACCCGGCCAATGGAGCCCGGGCGAGGAGAGGCGCCGACAATGGCGATCGTGCGCGGCTTGAGAATCGGATCGAGCGTCGCGATCGGTTGCAAGTCGCCCTCGTGCGCCGTGGTCATCTTACTCTTGCCCGGCATCTTTGCCTCCCGCTTGGCCTCGACCGTTGCACGAATTGGAGGTGAGCATAGGTGGGGCGAGCGGGCTGAACAAGCCCGATTCGCAGAGGCCGGGGTCAGTTCGCGGCGCGTGTCGCCCGAGCTAGCGCCGGCGTCCGCCCCCCCCGCTGCGGGATCCGCTACGGGATCCACTGCGCGAGGCGCCGCTCTGACTGCGGCTCGCACTCTGGGACCGCTGGTAGTTCTGCGTTCTCTGCGTGCCGCGCTGCCGCGCGCTGCTCTGCCGGTTGAGGTCCTGCGTGCTGCGGTTGCTG
>JAUVTV010000172.1 GCA_030601305.1 Candidatus Eiseniibacteriota bacterium
ACACGGCAGGAATCAAGCCGATTCTCGGCATCGAGGCCTACGTCGCACCGGGCTCGCGCCATGATCGCGTCAAGGTGCGGGGGCGGGCCGCCCATCATCTGGTGCTGCTCGCCAAGAACCTCACCGGCTATCGCAATCTCATCCAACTCTCTTCGACGGGGTTCCTGGAGGGCTTCTACTACAAACCGCGCATCGATCTCGAGGTCCTGCGTCGGCACGCCGCCGGTCTGATCGGCCTGTCCGGCTGCCTGAACGGTGAGGTGAGCGTCCTCGCCCGCAGCGGGCGCATGGAGGATGCCGAGCGCGTCGCACGGCAATACGCCGAGCTCTTCGACGGGCAGTTCTACCTCGAGCTGCAGAATCACGGTCTCAAGGACGAGGAGCTCGCCAACGAACGTCTGATCACGCTTTCCCGCAAGACCGCTCTTCCGCTGGTCGCCACCAACGACGTCCACTACCTCGAGAAAGCCCACGCCGCGGCGCACGATGTGCTCGTCTGTATCCAGACCAACCACCTGCGCGAGGACGCGAAGCGCCTGCGTTTCGAGAGCGACCAGCTCTACATGCGCACGCCGGAGGAGATGCAGGCGCTCTTCTCACACGTGCCGGAAGCCCTGGAAAACACGCTGCGCATCGCCGAGCAGTGCGATGTCGAGCTGGAGTTCGGCAAGCTGCGTCTGCCCAGCTATCCGCTCCCCGAGGGATTCGAGAGTCCGGATGCCTATCTCCAGCATCTGGCGACCGAAGGCGTGTGCCAACGCTATGGCGAGCCGACCGCGGAACTGCAAGAGCGGTTGCGCTACGAGCTCGAGATCATCGCCAGCATGGGGTACGCAGGCTACTTCCTCATCGTCCGCGACTTCATCCAGTTCGCCCGCGAGCGCAAGGTTCCCGTCGGACCGGGACGCGGCTCGGCCGCCGGCAGTCTGGTTTCCTACGTCGTCGGCATCACGAACATCGATCCGGTCAAGTACAACCTCCTCTTCGAGCGCTTTCTCAATCCCGAGCGGATCAGCATGCCGGACATCGACGTCGACTTCTCCGACCGCGGCCGCGCCGAGGTCATTCGCTATGTGGTCGATCGCTACGGTGCCGAGAACGTCTGCCAGATCATCACCTTCGGGACGATGGCCGCGCGGGCCGTGGTGCGCGACGTGGGCCGCGTGCTGGGCGTGGCCTATCCGGAAGTCGATCGCATCGCCAAGCTGATCCCGGCGGAGCTGAAGATGACCCTGAAGAAGGCGCTCGAGCAGGTGCCCGAGCTGCGCGAGCAGGTCGATCAGGACCCGCGCATCCACGAGCTGGTGGAGATCGGGCAGGTCCTCGAGGGTCTCACGCGGCACGCCTCGACACACGCCGCCGGCGTGGTCATCACGCCCACGCCGCTGACCGAGCACGTGCCCCTCTTCAAGGGCAAGGACGCCGAGGTCACCACGCAGTTCGACATGAACTCCTGCGAAGCCATCGGACTGCTCAAGATGGACTTCCTCGGACTCCGCACGCTCACCGTCGTGCAGGACACCCTCGAGTTCCTGCAGCACCGCGGGATCGAGATCGACATCGAAGCGATTCCGGACGATGACCCCGCGGTCTTCGACCTCATGTCGCGCGGCCAAACGGTGGGTGTCTTCCAGTTCGAGAGTTCCGGCATGGTGGAGTATCTGAAAAAGCTGGCACCGAACACGCTGGAAGACCTCATCGCCATGAACGCCCTCTATCGTCCCGGGCCGCTGGGATCGGGCATGGTGGAATCCTACATCGCGCGCAAGCACGGCGAGGAGGAGATCCGTTACGAGCACGAGTTCCTCGAGCCGATCCTGACGAGCACCTACGGCGTCATGGTCTACCAGGAGCAGGTCATGCAGATCGCGTCGGCGATGGGCGGCTACAGTCTGGGTGGCGCCGATCTGCTCCGGCGCGCGATGAGCAAGAAGAAGAAGAAGGTGATGGAGGAGCAGCGGCGGCTCTTCGTGGGTGGCGCCCTCGAGCGCGGGGTGCCGCGCAAGATCGCCGAACACGTCTTCGCGCAGATGAGCCACTTCGCGGGCTACGGATTCAACCGTTCGCACAGCGCCGGCTACGCCGTGCTCGCCTATCAGACGGCCTACCTGAAAGCGCACCATCCGGTCGAATTCATGGCGGCCACGCTTTCCTCGGAGCTGAGCGACAGCGATCGCATCCTGGTGCTGCGGGGCGAGTGCCGGCGCATGGGCATCGAGGTGCGCCCTCCGGATGTGAACGTCAGTCAGGTGGGATTCAGCGTCGAGGAGGACGGCGTCCGCTTCGGGCTCGGCGCCATCAAGGGGCTCGGCCACGCCGCGGCCGGCGGCATCGTCCGCGCGCGCGAGAAGGAGGGGCCCTTCCGCAGTCTGTTCCACCTGTGTGAGTGTGTGGAGTGTCAATCGCTGAACCGCAAGTCGCTCGAGGGACTCGTGCAGGCCGGCGCGCTGGATTCGTTGCCCGGCACGCGCGAGCAGAAGTGTGCCGTGCTCGCCACGGCGCTCGAGCGGGCCGCCTCCATCCGGCGTGACCGCGAGCGCGGTCAATCGTCGCTCTTCGGCGGCGAGACGACCGGCGCCCGCGAGCCGACCCTGCCGGAGGTCGCGGCCTGGGACTTGCGCGAACTGCTCCGTCGCGAGAAGGAAGCGCTCGGCTTCTACCTGAGCCACCACCCTCTCGACCCCTATCGCACGCTGCTGACCCATCTCGTCGCGCAGCGCACTCTCGAGATCGCCGACCTGGACGATCGCACGCCGGCGATGGTGGCCGGCGTCATCGTCCGTTCGCGCCTGGGGACGACGGGGCGCGGCAACGCGATGGCTTCGCTCTCCCTGGAGGACTTCGGCGGCCGAATCGACGTGCTCCTCTTCGGGGATACGGTCAGCCAGTGTCGCGAGCGGATCGAGGTCGACGCGGCGGTCCTCGTGCAGGGGCGCGTGCGCGCCCGCGAGGGTCAGGCGGCGACCGTCTTCGTCGATCGTGTTCTTTCGCTGGAAGAGCTGCAGCGCGGAGATGCGCTCAGCCTGCACCTCGCCGTGCGGGGCGATCTCTCCGACCAACAGCTCGGGGATATCCACGCCCTGCTCGCGCGCTATGGGGGGGGGCAGGCGCCGGTGTACCTGCACGTCGATGTCGGCACGCCCCGCGGGGCGGTCGTGGCGCTGCGGGGGCCGCGCATCGAGCCCCAGGCGGCGCTGCTGGGCGCGCTATCCGAGCGCCTGGGGGCACCTGGCGTGCGCCTCGTGTGGGGGAACCCCGAGAAGGTGCGCTCTCTTGAGCTGTTTGGTCGGGGACGAAGTCGCGGCGGCGAAGGCTCGCAGGTGCGTGAGGAGGCGCCGCCGGCAGAACGGCTCAAGGAGGCCGTGGGCAGTGCAGCAGGCTGATCTCCATCTACACTCGAGCGCATCCGACGGGCGGTACGCGCCGCGGGAAGTCATCCGCCGGGCACACGGGGCGGGGCTCGCCGCCGTGGCCCTGACGGATCACGACACCGTGGCCGGTCTGGACGAGGCGCGCCGCGAGGCCGGGCGACTCGGCATCCAGCTCGTGCCCGGTTGCGAGATCAGCATCGATGACCGCGGGGTGGACGTGCACCTGCTGGCGTACTACATCGACGATTCCGATGCCGGGCTCAGAAAACTGCTGGGTGAGATGCGCATCATCCGTGAGGAACGGGCGCGGCGCATGGTCGAGAAGCTCACCGCGGCCGGCCTGCCGATCGCGTTCGAAGACGTCCGTGCGGAGGCGATCTCCTCGGACGCCATCGGGCGCGCACACGTCGCGCAGGCCCTCGTCCGCAAGGGACTGGTGGGCACCATCCAGAAGGCCTTCAGTGCCTTCATCGGCAATGGCGGCATCGCATACGTGGGCAAAGGCACCCGCGACGCCGCGGACGTGCTGCAGTTGGTCTGGCTGGCGGGCGGCGTCCCGGTCCTCGCGCACCCCGGGCTCTACGGATTGGCGGATGCCGAAAGCTTCTTCGCGGACTGGGATCTGGGGGGCATCGAGATCGATCACCCCTCGCATCCGCCCCCGCTGGTGCCGCGCCTCGCGGCCTGGGCCAAGTCCCGCGGGCTGTTGGCGACGGCCGGTTCCGATTGGCACGGCGACGACAGCGCATCGACGTACGTCGGCTCACGCTCCGTGGGCGTCGACGTCGTGGAGGCGCTCCGCGCCATGCGGCGGAGCGACCCGGCTGCGGGCGG
>JAUVTV010000158.1 GCA_030601305.1 Candidatus Eiseniibacteriota bacterium
CGTCACTCAGCTGCTCGGGCGCGCGGAACCGGCGCCGCCGAACACGCGCACGGCGGAGGTTCTCGAGACGGCGCTCGGCAGCTTTCGGGAGCGCGCCACCCCCCTGGGCCTCTTCGCCTCGGTCTCGCTCGAGGAATTCAGCGCCATCTACCGTGGCGACGGCCGCAACGAGCTGCACACGCCCTTGGATGAGATCTACCCGCACGCCGATCACGTCGCGCTCTTCGCGGTCACGTTGGGGCCCACCATCAGCAGCCGGATCGCGGATCTCTTCGCGTGCAACGACTTCGCGCTGGCCGCGATGCTCGATGCGGCCGCATCCGACGGCACCGAGCGGGCCGCAGAGCGCGTCGAGAACCGATATCGCGAACAGCTTCGCGACTCGGCTGCGACGCCGTCCGAACCGGCCATTCTGCGCTACAGCCCCGGCTACTGCGGCTGGCACATGAGCGGGCAGAAGGCGCTCTTCGAGTACCTGCAGCCCGAGGAGATCGGCATCTGCTTGAGGGAAAGCTTCTTGATGGAGCCCCTGAAGTCCATCTCCGGGGTGATGGTCGCCGGCAAGGCCGACATCCACGTATTCGATGACACGTATCCGTTCTGTGCGGAGTGCACCACGCACGGCTGCCGCCAGCGGATCCGCAGTGTCACCGGCGGGAGCGCGTCACGATGAGATGCACTCGTGGGTGGAGGTTTGCGGTGGCCGCGGTGATCTGCGTGCCCGCGGTCTGGGCAAGCGCACCTCGCGTCGCCGACGTCACGCCACCCAGCGGGGCGACCGGCGTGCCGACCGACATCGGCGAACTGGTCATCGTCTTCGATCAGCCGATGCACATGTCGACGTGGTTCATCACCGCGGTCGCAGGGTACCCGCTCCCGCCGCAGTTCGATGCGGAGAGCGCCATCTGGATCGACCCGACGACGTTCATGTTGATGCTGGACGATCTCAGGCCAAACACGAAGTACGCCGTCCAGCTCAACGGGAGCCGGAGGAGCGGGTTCATCGCCGCCGAGGAGGAGGTCCCGCTGGAGGTGACGCAGCTTTTCTTCACCACCGGCGAGAGCGACGGGCGAGACAACCCGCCGGCGGCGACCGCAAGAGCGCGCCCGGCCAGCGCGGCACTCGGACCGACCGTCTTTCGCCGCGTGACCGAGGAGCGGGAGCAGGCCTTCTCCATGCTCGTGCCCGAGGGCTGGCAGACGGAAGGCGGCGTCCTGCGCATCGATCCCACCGCGGGCGGCGGCGCCGCACAGTCGATCGAGGCCAAGGTGGACTTCGCGGCGAAGAGCGACGCGCAGGGCACCGTGATGCTGCAGCGTCTGCCCGATTGGTATTTCTGCGACATGCGCCACAGCCCGGCCGGCCAGATGGGACTCTACCCTCCGGGCAGCAACTACGGCGGCATGACGGTCCACCCCGTGATGTCGCCCGGGCAGTTCATCCGCGAGGTCGTCGTGCCCCAGTATCATCCGCAGGCTCGCAACGTGCGCGTTCGCGAGGAGCGCGCCCTACCGAAGGTTGCGCGCAGCTATGCCGAGCGCATGGGCGCCATGTTCGGGGCGCTGGGCTTCACGTTCGATGCCGCACTCCTCACGATCACCTACAGCGAGAACGGCACGCACTACAAGGAACGCGTGTTCACGCTGATCGAGAATCGTGGCCCGGCCGTCGCTGGGCAGTGGGTCAATCGCGAAACCGTCTATGTCCGCGCGCCGGAGAAGGAGTTCGATCGGTGGGAGCCGGTGTTCAGCCTCATGCACGGATCGGTGAAGCTCAATCCGGAGTGGCTGGCCCGGGAGATGCGGGGGGCGCTCACCCGCGCAGGCGTCATGGACCGCGTGCACCGCGAGATCCACAACGACATGTTCCTCACGCTCACCGGGCGGGAGGAGTACATCAACCCCCACACCCAGGAGATCGAGGCCGGCCCGAGCGAGCTGGGATACTACCGCTGGGAGACCGCGCAGGGCGATGTGATCTACACGGACAACGAGACCTACGACCCGAACCCGGAAGGGCTCTTGGGCCGCACCGACTGGAAGCGCAGCCCGGTGCGGCCACGATCCCCGCGGTAGCGCACCGTTGGCGGTTGTCGTATCCGGCGTTCGGCAAGTAGAATCGTCTCTCTGGGGTTTGGACGCGGCCGCCTACGTGCCGCCGAGCAGCGAGGTTGGGCATGGAGATTGTGAAGAGAATCGCAAGCGAACTCGAGCTGGGCGAAGAGGAGAAGGTCGCCGAGTTGACGCGCGCGGCCATCCAGGAGGGCCTGCCGGCGCGGGAGATCCTCGACGATGGGTTGATTGCCGGCATGAACGTCGTGGGCGCGAAGTTTCGCGCGCACGAGATCTTCCTTCCCGAAGTGCTCCTGGCCGCCAAGGCCATGTACGCCGGGCTCGATGAGCTGAAACCGTTGCTGTTGAAGGAAAAGGTTCCGCCGCGGGGGAAGGTGGTGATCGGCACCGTTCAGGGTGACTTGCACGACATCGGTAAGAACCTGGTGGGCATCATGCTGCGCGGCGCCGGTTTCGAGATCATCGACCTGGGCAAGGACGTCTCACCCGAACGTTTCGTGGAAGCTGCCCAGGAGTCGGGCGCGACGGTGATCGGCATGTCGGCGCTGCTCACCACGACCATGCCGGTGATGAAGGAGGTCGTGGCGATGCTCAAGCGGGAGGGTCTCGCGAATCGGATTCGCACCGTCGTGGGTGGCGCGCCGGTGTCGGCCGAGTACGCGCGCGAGATCGGTGCCGATGCCTACGCGTACGACGGCGCCAACGCGGTCGAGCAGGTCCAGGCCCTGCTGGGCTAGCCGACGAGGAGATCGGCATCCGCTTGGAGGAGAGGACGGCGATGGAATCGTTGCTCACGCGACTGCGATCGGGCGAGGTCCTGGTCGCCGACGGCGCTATGGGGACGCTCCTCTTCGAGCGAGGTCTCGAGCGGGGCGACAGTCCTGAGGGGCTGAATCTCACGCGGCCGGAGGTCCTCGAAGAGGTCGCGCGCCTCTACTTCGATGCCGGCGCTCAGATCGTCCAGACCAACACGTTCGGCGGCAGTCCGCTGAAGCTCGCCATGTACAACCTGGACGGGCAAACCGAGGAGATCAACGCTCGGGCGGCGCAAGCCGTTCGCCGCGCGGTGGGCGAGAAGGCCTACGTCTCCGGTTCTTGCGGACCCACGGGCCGGATTCTCAAACCCTACGGCGACACGGAACCCGAGGACGTGCGCGCCGCCTTCGAGCGGCAGATGAAGGCGCTGCTCGAGGCCGGCGTGGACCTGCTGTGCGTCGAGACGATGACCGACCTTGCCGAGGCGCGCATGGCCGTGGAGGCCGCGCGCAGCCTCTCGAAGGAGATCCCGGTCGTCGCCACGATGACTTTCGATCCCACGCCGCGCGGCTTCTTCACCGTCATGGGAACCGACATTCCCACCGCGGCGCGCGAGCTGGCGGCCGCGGGCGCCGACATCCTGGGATCGAACTGCGGCAACGGTATCGAGCAGATGATCCGGATCGCGCTTGAGTTCAAGGAGCACAGCACGCTGCCCGTCATCATCCAGTCGAACGCGGGGATCCCCGTGCACGAGGACGGGGAGACCGTCTATCCCGAGGGTCCCGAGTTCATGGCGGAGAAGGCCCGCGAACTGCTCGTCGCGGGTGTGGCCATCATCGGCGGCTGCTGCGGGACGACGCCCGACCACATCTGCGCCTTGCGCAAGGCGGTTGCGGCTGCGAACGGCCCTGCGCCCGGATGATCGACACCCGAGGAAGACCGTGATACGCGTCGCAGGCAACATCGAGATCCACGAGAGCGAGATCGAGTTCTCCTTCGTGCGATCGTCCGGTCCCGGGGGGCAGAACGTCAACAAGGTCGCGACCGCGGTTCAACTTCGCTTCGACGCCGAAGCCTCGCGATCGCTTCCCGCGGATGTGAAGGAGCGCCTCGGGCGCTTGGCGGGTCGCCGCATGACGGCCGAGGGCGTCCTGGTGATCGAGGCCCGCCGCTTTCGCACACAGGAGCGCAATCGCCAGGATGCGCTCGAGCGTCTGCTCAGGCTCCTGCGGGCCGCCATCCAGAAACCGCGCCCCCGGAAGGCGACCAAGCCGACGGGGGCATCTGTCGAGCGTCGCCTGGAGACAAAGCGCAAGCGGGGGGAGGCGAAGCGGCGGCGCGGTCCGGTGGCCGGGGAAGAGAACTAGACCGGAATATAGACGGCACCTTCCGCCCCAGGGACGGAGGGTGCCGTTTTGCATGCGTGATTTCGACCTAGCGGTAGAGGTCCTTGATCGTGCCCCAGGTCGTGTCATCCGACGAAGTGCCGCCGCAGGAGAAGACCACCGAGCAGAGGCCCGTCTCGTCAATCGAAACGCTCCCCGCGCCCCCCGCGACCTGGTTCGTCTCGTACCAACGGAGTTCGAACGGCGGTACCATCGCCTCGAAGTCAAAGACAGCGTCCACGTATCCCGTTCCGTGCTCCTCCAGGAGGACCATGGATCCGACGGTGACGCCGTCGATCCTGAAGTCGAGATCGACGTGACCACCGCTGTGGAGAACGTTGTAGCTGATCTTTATCGTCGCCACAGCGTGGTCCACACAGTCGAGACCGACGTCGTGAACGCCGAAGACCGTATCACCAACGTGCCACCAGTACGGATAGGACGACACCTGCCAGGTATCCTGGGACGTTGGGAAGTAGACCATCTCGTCCCGATCGGTCTCACCCTCAAAGGTCCCCGGAACCCAGAACTCGTCGTTCTCAATGCCGTTGTTGTCGAGGTCAGCAGCCAGGGCCGGGCCCGCCAAGGCCAAGACCAACAATCCCGCGAGAACTCTCCACATGATTCCACCCCTTTCTGATGCTGCAACACACAGAGCTGCCTGCACC
>JAUVTV010000080.1 GCA_030601305.1 Candidatus Eiseniibacteriota bacterium
GATTCCTGGCCGCGCTCGCCGCCTCGCTGCTCGTCTCCGCCGACAACGCCCACGCAGCCCACCCGGGATACGCTGACAAGAGCGAGCCGCAGCACGCCCCGGTGCTGAACGGCGGGCCGGTGATCAAGGTTCACGCCAGCCGCGCGTACGCCACCGACGCGTATGCGGCGGCCTTCTTCGAGCTGGCCTGTCGCGAGGCGGGTGTGCCGCACAAGCGTTTCGTCAATCGCTCAGACGTCCGCTCGGGTCACACCATCGGCAGCATGACCGCCGCGCAGCTGGGCGTGCCCACCGCCGACGTCGGCAGCGCACAGTACGCGATGCACAGCGTGCGCGAGATGGCCGGGGCCTACGACCCGTGGTACATGACCCAGGCCATGCGCGCCTTTCTGAGCAGCTCGTTGAGGTGAGTGGCCCGCAGCCCGGATGATTTCTGCCACGGGCCTCTAGTCTCCGAAGATGACCAGCGGCCTGTTCGCACTCTGCCCCGCCGCGCGCAAACGCAGGTAGAAGATCCCGCTGTCCACGCACCGGCCGGCGGCATCCTGCCGATCCCACGTCGCACGATGCTGACCCGCTGGCAGATTGCCCTCGATGAGTGTGCGCACATGCCGACCGCCCGTATCGAAGATCTCCAGCCGCACCGGCGCCGCGCGCTGAAGGGTGAACTCGACGGTGGCGCGTGCCGCGACCGGCGTGGGCCACACGGACCACACGATTCCAGGGGATGAGGACAACCCAGGTGAATCGTCCGGCACGGCGGCCGGGTCGATGAAGCGCCGCTTGCAGTAGACCTCGTCGTTGCCGTCGCGGCAGTCGGTCCAGACGAGGCATGCCTGGCCACCGGCATCGGTCGCGATGCTGGGCTGGACGGAGGCGTGTGCGGCCGCCGTCAAGCGCTCGTCCGCGGACCAGCTTCCCATCCGGCTCTTGTAGTAGATCTCCGCGTTGCCGTCCCGGGCATCCTGCCAGGCGACGTGGAGCCATCCGTAGGGGTCGCACGCGATCGTGGCGCACTGCTGGTCGTGGAGATCGGTGACGATGCCCTCCGGCGAGCTCCACGTGCTCCCTTCATAGGAGCTGTAGTAGATGTCGCCGCTCAGATCGCGCCCGTCATGCCAGACGATGTGGGCGTGGCCGCTCGGATCAACGGTCACCGACGGGCAGCGCGAGTAGGAGGGATCGCTCGTCAGAGCCACCGGATCGGTCCAGCTGCCGCCGTCAAAGATCCGCACGTAGATGTCTCCCGGCTCACGTGAAGCCGCGTCTTGCTCATACGCAAGATAGGTCGTGCCGTCGGGGCAGGCGGCAATCGACGGCATGCGGGCCGCATAGTTCGGGACTCCTCCGAGCAACAGTGGTTCACTCCAGCTCACGCCGTCCCACCGCAGGTGGACGACGCGCGCCCAGAAGTTGTACAACCGATGCCAAACGACGTGCACGTTTCCCAGACCGTCGGCCGCGATCGCGGGATAGACATCTCCCGTTCCGTAGTCCGTCAGGCGCGTGTCTGATGACCAGGACGACCCATCCCACTTCTTGTAGTAGATCTCCTGGTTGCCGTCGCGCGTGTCGACCCAGGCGACGTGCAACTCGCCGCCCGGACCGCCCGCAATCACGGGGTTGTCGGAGAACCCGGGATCATCGGTCAGCCGCGTCTCCGCTCCCCAGGCATCCTCCCAGCGCCGGTAGTAGATCTCGCTGTTGCCGTCGCGACTGTCCGCCCAGACGACATGGACGACGCCGTGTGGCTCTGCATACACGGAGCGCCCGTTGCTCCACGCCGTGCTCGAGCCAGCGAGGTTGTCAGTTAGGCGCTCGTCGGGACCCCAATCGCCGATCCGCCCGGCGCCGACGAGGATCTCCGCGCACCCGTGGCCGCCGATGCTGTCCGTGTAGCTTGGGTAGGAACTGGAACTCGCGGTGATGATTCCCATCGCGCGGACCGCGATGGTGGCCTCGCCGCTGGACTCCCCGGCGATGACGTCCCACACCGCCTGCCCACTTTCCCCTGAGTAGAGGTCCGGCAACGTCACGACCTCCGATCCGCCCGCCAGTGCAAAACCTTCCGGGAGGGAAATGCGTGCGGTCGAGGGACTTGCCCGGTGCTGCCCGGCGAAGGGCCCCGCGCCGGGGTAGTGAACGTCGGCGATCACCTGGAAGGCCTCGGACGGGTCGACCTGCTCGGGCAGGGTGAGATTCACCGTCCACGGACCGGTCGTCATGCCCCAGCAGTTGAACCATGGCCTCCACATGTCCTCGACGAGGAACTGCTGGTCGAAGTGCAGCTCGGGTCCAAAGAACGGCGGGCCGTACCAGGGATCGTGGACGATGAACTCGTTCAGTCCGTCGTCGTAGCCCTTGACCACGCGGTAGTGCCCTGTATTGCAGTAGCCGTCGTAGCAGGTGAGGATCTCCATCGGTGTGTTGCTGGTAATCTGGTCCTTCAGGTGGTTGTACGGATCGTCGTAGAGCCACGTGTCGTTGCCCGCATACCCGAGCGATCTCTCGTTGTAGCCGTGGAGATCCGGGTTCTGCAGCGCCGTGCTCATTGCGCTGAAGTGACATGCCCGGCGATTGTCGATGGCATAGGTTCCATAGTATTCGCTCTCGTTCTCGACATCTCCGATGTCGTGCTGCCCGATCTCCGCGCCGTAGTAGTCGAGCATCATCGCAACCGCGGCACAGCCACAGTACCAGCTCGTGCTCTGGTAGTGGAAGGGTAGGCCGGAGATGTTGTACACATCGGGCCGCGGGAGCCGCACAGCGTCTCGACCTGACGGCTGCCAGTCCTCCGGAGGTTGGTGTTGAGAAATGCGGGGTTGCCGATCCAAGTGATCCGCGAGGCTGCCGTCCACGGTGCTGAGCGGCGGCGCGTGCCGGTCGCCGACGCTCACCAGGATGTCCGCCGTGCGCACATCGTTCGCGCCGTGCACCAGCCAGTATACATGTTTGTCGGGAAGCACCACCGCGATTGGCTCGGCGTCGGTCAGCGTCAACCCGTGCCGCATCGCGTGGTTCCTCGCCACGGCCACGGCGGTCTTGCGATCGGTGCCAAAGAGACTCTCCCTGGGCGTGCCCAGCGTGTACCAGCACCACTTCCCGCTGCGTGCATGGACCGCCACGACACCGACGTATTCGCCGGCCCGCGAGAGGATCGGGCAGAGGTGGTAGCGGGGTTCCAGTTCGGCATAGCCGTGGACGAGGATGCCCTCCGCGATGAAGGCCTCATCCAGTGCCGCGCAGGTGGCCAGGTCTTCGCGGGGACTCGCCTGCAGGTGTGCGAGCAGACTCTCGGCGCTGGCCTGCGCCTCGGCAGGTAACACCCCCCGTGTCGCCCCGGCGGCGCCTCCGACGACACACGCGAGCAGACACAGCAGGCTGAAGAGAACGCTGCGCATTGCACACCTCCTCAAGTTGAACGGGTGCTACGGGAGTTACGGGAGCTACGCCTGCAAGGATAGCCACAGCAGGTTGAGAATGCACGACGAAAAGCGAATTCGCGCGACGATGAGCCCCGGGCGACGGACCCGTTCGCAGCCCGGATGACTAATGCCACGGGTGGCTACCCCGGCGCCGAGAGGAGGAGCCCGATGAGCGCGACGGCGATCCCCAACGCCACGCCCCCGGCAACGACGATCCGCCGGAAGGCGATCTGCTCGGCAGCCAGACACGTGCCGGCGGCAAACGGGAGGAACAGCGTCGCCAGGGAGAGGAACAGAAAGGGCAAGGGAATCCCGCTCTTGACGGCGTCCAGAACGCGATGCGTGTGATCACCGTAGAGCCCATAGCGCGCCAAGTACAGCATGCCCGCAGGAATGGAAAGGACGTACAGGATCTCGGACAGCACGAGATTCCCCCGCGAGATGCGCCATCCGTACAAGCGGGAGATCAGGAACACCAGCGGCGGCACGAGAAGCAGGAGAATCCAGCTCACGAGCAGGCCCTGCTCGCCGGCGGCGAGCGTCACGAATGCCAGCGGCGAATCGATCTCGGCGGTCGGCGGCGTGACAACCATGGGCGCGGCGAGCAGCACGATGCCCCCCACCACGAGCATCACCACCCCGAAGCTGCCCGTCCAGACCATACGCGCATTGGCCGACGGCAGCGGAATCGGCTGCGCGCCGAGCAGGGCCAGCGAGATCAGCAGCAACCAACCCACGGGAAGCGCAAAGTGGGCGTAGTGCAACCAGAGGGATCCCTCCCAGCCGTGCTGCTCGATCTCCAACCGCCACAGGATCCCGGTTGCGATGGCCATGATCAGCGCCAGGAGCCACAGCGCTTTGCGAGACAGCATCGCCCCCTCCGCACGTGAACGATTGCGGTCGACGGCACGACTCTAGCTGCGCGCCGAGACCGTGTCGAGTCTCGAGGACCTCGGTTTCATGGGTAGCCTCAGGATGAGCGGCAGGCCCAGCAGGCAGAGAATCGCACTCGCGTAAAACGCCGGTCGCAACCCCCACCAATCACCCGCCGCGCCCAAGAGCACCGTGGCGCCCGCGCGGATGCCGAAGCCGATCGCCATGTAGATGCCGTTGGCCAGCGCGCGGTTCTCCGGGAAGCTCTCCTGCACGACCGCCATGATGACGGGCGTCACCGAGAGCGCCGTCACGCCGATGAGAACGAGCAGCGGAAAGCGCACCCAACCGTCGGCGGCGAGGAACAGCAGCATGAGAACCGGGGCCGCCGACATGGAGGCAAAGAGCACCGATCGGCGCCCGAGCCGATCACTGACGCTTCCTCCCAGCAGCGCTCCGATGACACCGGCTCCCTCGACCACGGAGAGTGCCGCGCCCGCATGCCAGAGACTGCTGCCTTCGCCGCTGAGAAACGTGGGCAGGTAGGTGGTGACGGCCACCAGCAGGAAGACGCGCGTGGCCACGAAACCGGCGAGCGGGACGAGCAGGGGGCGCATCCGGCCGAGGGCCTGGCGCCACGGGCGCGCCTCTTCCACCTGTGTGGGGCGACCGGGAATGTCCCTCAGCCTGACGTACAGGCCGACCGACGCGAGGAGTCCGCCCAGCACGAGCCAGGGCGTGCCTTCAAAGGTGAGCAGACCGATGGCGCTGACGATGGCCACCGGTCCCACGGTTCGGCCGAGCTCGCCACCGACCATCCAGAAGCTCATTCCCCGCCCCAGGTTTGGACCTGATACGCGTCCCGCCATGACCGGTCCGACGGCGTGCATGCACGCCGAGCTCGTCCCGGCCACCAAGAGGAGGAGCACCAACGCAAGGTAGCCGGGTGCGACACCCAGGAGACTCATCGCGGTGGCCGTGACCGCGGGGGCCAGGATGACCAAGTAGCGCAAGCTGAATCGATCGGCCATGTGGCCGATGAGCGGTTGCAGGAGCGAGGGGACTTGCAGGCAGACGACCAGCAGTCCCGCCTCGGTCTTGCTCAGGGAGAGGCTCGCGATGAGTACCGGCAGGAGCGGGGCCAGAAAGGCCGTGTAGGTATCGTGCATCGCGTGCCCCAGGCTGATGGTGAGCACACGGCCCGTCTGGAATCTGGATGTGTCTGCGACTTGGTTCATGGGCATCGCAACGCAGCAGCCTAGCGTACCTGTGCGATCGACCCAACCGTCTTCTTCACGAATTGCGCACCGCGCGCGACTCTGCTAGCGTGAGCTGACTTCACCGGAGATCATCCATGGCGTGGATACCACCGCTCTTCATCGTGATCGGCACCGCGGCCGCCGCCGTGCTTGCCTCGCTCGTGTTCAGTTCGGTGCGCGAACACAACCGCGTGGCCGGCGCGCGAAGCGTCGTCCTGCTAGTTCTCTTCCTGGGCGTGTGGTTCGGCGCTGTCGCGCTGGGTGTTCCCGAGATCATTCTCCTGCTGGCGAGCGCCGCACTGATCGCGTTCGTCGCCCTCTTCTTCCTGCCCGTCGGACGTGCGGCGTCCATCCGTGTGGATGAGATCCAAGCACAGGTCGATGAACGGGATGTCATCTTCGCCCGCGAGGACTACGCCCCAGGCAGCCCACAGTACGAGGCCTACTACGCTCGGCATCCCGACAAGAAGACGATGGACGATCGCATGCGCGATACGCCCGAGCTCCTCGCGCCCGGGGGCCGCTTCTACGATCCGGTCGAATCGCGGCGCATCGACTCGCTCTTCGATGTGATCCGCACGCTGACGACGCGCGTCGACGGCGAGATCGCCGCGGCACGGATCGCCCCCGATCCCGCCCGCCTGAGCGCAGACATCCAGGCGCTCACCCGGCGTCTGGGCGCCGCCGATGTGGGCATCGCCCGCCTCAACCCCATGTTCGTCTATTCGCATGTCGGGCGTGGTCCCGAACAGTGGGGCGAGCCCATTCGGAACGACCATCGCTTCGCGGTCGCCTTCACCGTGGAGATGGATTCCGGCGCCGTGGACACCGCCCCGCGGCTGCCGATCACGGAAGAGTCGGCCCGTCAGTATCTCCGGGGGGCCAGGATCTCCGTGGCGCTCGCCGCGTACATCCGCGCGCTTGGCTATCCCGCCCGGGCGCACATTGCCGGTAGCAACTATCAGATCATGCTGCCCCCGGTCGCGCACGATGCGGGCTTGGGCGAGCTCGGCCGCATGGGATATCTCATCTCGCCGCGCTTCGGCGCACGCATCCGATTGGGTGCGGTGACGACCGACATGCCGCTGGTCCCCGACAAGCCGATCGCGTTCGGCGTGCAGGATTTCTGCAAGCGCTGCAAGAAGTGCGCGACGAACTGCCCGCCGGCGGCCATCCCCGCGGGAGAGAAGGCCCAAGTCCGCGGCACCTGGAAGTGGCCGCTCCACATCGAGCGCTGCCTCCGCTTCTGGCGCATCATCGGAACCGATTGCGGGTTGTGCATGCGGGTTTGCCCCTACAGCCATCCGCCCACCTTCGCTCACAACCTGATCCGCGCCGGGATTCGTCGCTCGGCCTTCGCTCGTACCGTGTCGGTGTGGGGCGATGATCTCATCTACGGACGGAACGTCGCCCGCGGCTTCTCCCCCTAAGGCTAGCCGCGCACGACATAGCGCGCGCGTGGCCGATTCCGGCCACCTGTGCCGGGGAACGGTCGCGCGCACCTCCAGCCACCGCGCAAGGTACGGTCCTCAAGGGTCCTCCGCGCACCGTCGATCTTTCTTTGCGACAGGATGCCCGCGCGGCACCGCGCCCCGTACTAAAGGAGGGCCCGATCATGGCGACCAGCAACGCCGTCTTCCTCGAAGTCATCGAATGGTTCGACGATACCGGTCAGGAACTCGTCCACCGCGTCCCCGAGCAGGGATCCGGCGACATCAAGTACGGTGCTCAGCTCACCGTTCGCGAGAGCCAGGCCGCGGCCTTCTTCTATCAGGGGAAAGCGGTGGAAGCCTTCGGGCCCGGGCGCCACACCTTGAAGACGGCCAACATCCCGATCCTCACGCGCGTCGTGAGCCTACCGTGGGGCATGACCAGCCCGTTGCGCGCGGAGGTCTACTTCACGAACTTGAAGATCTTCACCAATCTCACCTGGGGCACGCGCGATCCTGTGGCTTTCAAGGATTCCGAGCTGGGTCTCATTCGGCTGCGCACCTTCGGCGTCTTCAACTTGCAGATCATCCAGCCGCTGCAGTTCATCAACAGCATGGTCGGCACGCAGGGCATATTCACCATGCAGGAGATCGAGGACTACCTGAACCGGGTCATCGTTTCACGCTTCAATGACTACATGGGCGAGACGATGGACACGATCCTCGATCTACCGGCACAGTACGACGAGCTGTCCGACGCGTTGGCCGTACGCCTCAGAGAGGACTTCGAGCAGTTCGGGCTGAGCCTCACGCATCTCTACATCAACTCAATCACGCCCCCGCCCGAGGTGCAGAAGGCGATCGACGACCGGAGTCGCATGGGCGTTTTCCAGGACATGAACAAGCTGATGAAGATGAAGGCGGCGATGGCGATGGAGAAGGCGGCGTCCGCGCAGGGGGGCGCCGGTGACGGGATGGGGATGGGCATGGGACTGATGATGCCGGCAATGTTCGCACACCACCTGGCGGGAACCACCCCTCCGCCGAGTGAGGCACCGGCAGACATGAACCGTTGCCCGGCGTGCAAGCAGAACGCGCCGGCGGATGCGCGCTACTGTCCGGCGTGCGGCGAGCAGTTCGTCGTCTTCGGGGCGTGCGCGCACTGCAACGCGAAGCTCACCCCGGACACCCGCTTCTGTCCGCAATGCGGGCAGTCTGCCGAAGAGAAGCCCGCGCCGGTCGCCTGCCCCCAGTGCAAGACCGAGAACCTACCGGGGGCCAAGTTCTGCAATCAGTGCGGGGAGAAACTGCAGTAGCCTGCCCGGAGCGAGGAGATGTACGCCGGATTCTACATCGATCACCAGTGTCCGCAGTGCGGTGCGCCGGTCACGCTCGCCGAGACCGACCGGCTCATCAGCTGCGAGTTCTGCCGTGTGCGCTCTTACCTGGTGACGCGCGACGTGTTCCGCTACGTACTGCCCCACAAGACGAATGGCAGGGACCTCTTCTATTTTCCCTACTGGAGATTCAAGGGGACGTTCTACACCTGTGGGGCGGGTGGGGTGACCCACCGCGTGGTGGACACCAGCGCGCAAGGGCTCGGCCATCCGGTGTTTCCGACTTCGCTCGGCCTTCGCGCCCAGGCCATGCGCCTGCGCTTCGCGACGCCGGACACGGCGGGCATCTTCCTGCAGCCCGAACACGCACCGGCGGCCGCCACGGATGCGTTCGTCACCCGCCTCGGCAACGGCAGCGCGGAACACGCGCTGCACCGGGAGTTCATCGGCGAGATGCTCAGCCTGATCTACTCGCCTTTCTGCGTTGACCAGCACCTCGTCGACGCCGTGCTGGATCGGGTGCGGGTTCCGGATCTACCCGAGGATTTCGTCGACAACCTCCCGGCGCGCGAAGAGCCGCACTGGCCGATCAGGTTCGTGCCGACGCTCTGCCCGCACTGTGGCCGCGATCTGCAGGGCAAACGCGACTCCCTGGTTCTGTTCTGCAACAACTGCCACTCGGCCTGGAGGGCGGGACCGCAGGAACTCATGCAGCTCGACTTTCACAACCTGTTCGTCGATCCGGACGCATCCATCTACCTGCCCTTCTGGCGGATGACCATCGATGTGAGCGGGTTGCAGCTCTCGTCTTATGCCGACCTGACGCGTGTCATGAACCTGCCTGCCGTGCCGCGCGCGGACTGGGAGGCGCGCGCGCTGCACTTCTGGACGCCGGCGTTCAAGGTGCGGCCGGGTGCGTTCTTGCGATTGGCGCGCCGCGTCACGGTCGCCCAACCCGAGCCGTCTGATTCGCGAGAGGTGCCCGAACAGTCCATCCACCCGGTCACTCTTCCGATCCGTGAGGCGAGTGAAAGCGTAAAGATCGTGCTATCGGATCTGATCGATCCGGCGAGTCCCGTCTATCTCCAGATCGGCGCGATTGGCACACGACTGTCGCAGGTCGAGTTGGTTCTCATTCCGTTTCGTCAGAAGGGACACGAGCTGGGGCAGCCCGCGCTCAATCTGGCGATCAACCGCAACGCAATTCGCTTCGGCCGGCAGCTCTAATAGCCCTCACGGGGGTGATCGTCTCCCGGCCCAGCAGCCCGTGGCAGAAGTGCTCCGTCGCGCGAGAGCGCGGCATTTCGACCGGGATCGAGGATCGAGAACGCAGGCGAATCAGTGGATTCGGCGAGTTTTCGCGACGATGAGCCCCGGGAGAGAAGACCCGCTCGCAGCCAGGATGACTTCTGCCACGGGCGGCTAACGCGGCGGAGGTTCGGAGGGAAGCAGGTCGGCGACCCGGTCACGATGGACCATGCAGCCAAGCATCTTCAATCGGATGTAGTCGCCGGCGTAGAAGTAGTAACCCTTGAACCGTCCCAAGCGGGAACTGCGGTTGCTGTCCTTGATCAGAAACCAATCCTCCCCGCCGTGTTTCAGGTAGCCGACGGTGTGCACCCCGTGATCGTCGGTGGTCGTTCCGTTGTAGATGCGCAACTCGCGACTGGCCTGATCGATGAACTCCGATGGAATGTCCCAGCTCGGGATCCGGGCCGCGTCCTCCATGCCGTCGAGCCCCGGTTCACTGACGTCGCCGCCCAGCGAGACCGTGTAGCCGTCTTGTACTGCCGAGCGAATCACCGCGTAGAAGGTCTCCAAGCGAAGGTTCAGGAAATCGCGCGATCGCCGCCAGTTGTCGTGGACGTCGTGCAGAATCCATTCGCCGAACGGCTCCGTCATCGTCGAGACGAGATTGATGTAGTCGTCCATGTCGAGCTGCAGCCCCTCGCGGAGGCACGCGCGGGGCGTGT
>JAUVTV010000114.1 GCA_030601305.1 Candidatus Eiseniibacteriota bacterium
CGGTTGGCCTCATCGACACTGTCCGCCCCAACCCGAGCGAGACGTTCGGCACCCGGGTTGAAGCGGAAGCAGACCGTGCTCAGCGGCACTGGCGCCAGCAGCTCGAAGTGAGGATCGCCTTCCACCCACGACTTGAACTCCTGAGCCAGCTCGAGGTGCCCGCGCAGCTTCTGCTGCAACCCCGCCACACCGTAGTGACGCAGCACGAACCACAGCTTGAGCGCGCGGAAGCGCCTCCCGAGCGGAATCCCCCAGTCGCGGTAGTTGGTCGCCTGCTCGTCCACCTTCGTCTTCAGGTACTCGGGTGTGATGGCGAAGGTCGCCACCAGATGATCGGGATGCCGGCAGAAGAAGGCCGAGCAGTCGAAGTTCGTGAAGAGCCACTTGTGCGGGTTGAAAACCAAGCTGTCGGCGCCCTCGGCGCCCGTGAGGATCCAGCGTTTCTCGGGAAGGATCGCCGCGCTCCCGGCAAGCGCCGCATCGACGTGCACCCACAGATCGTGCCGCTGACCGATCTTCACGATCGGCGCGAGAGGGTCTATCGCCGTCGACGATGTCGTCCCCACCGTCGCGACGATGCAGCACGGCCGCATGCCCTGGTCACGGTCGGCTGCCACGCGCCGTTCGAGATCGTCGGGATCGAGCGCGAAAGACTCGTCGACGTCAACCCCAACCAGATGCTCCTCCCCGAAGCCGGCGATCTTGAGCCCTTTCGCCACCGAGGAGTGTGCCTCTCGAGAGGCATAGACGCGCAACGGCCCTGCGTCTCGTTCGCCGGCGAAGCCGCTGCGGTTGATCGCGAAGCGCGTGGTGCGTTCGCGGGCACAGAGGAGGGCGCAGATGGTCGCCGTGGAGGCCGTATCCTGGATGACGCCGCGGAATGCCGGCGGCAGATCGATCATCTGCCGCAGCCAGTCCATGACGACCTCTTCCAACTCCGTCGCCGCGGGACAGCTCTGCCAGACCATCGCGTTGACTCCCAGCGCCGCGGAGAGGAGTTCGCCGAGGATCGAGGGGCCGCTGTGATTCGCGGGGAAGTAGGCAAAGAAGCGCGGATGGTTCCAGTGCGTCACGCCGGGGAGGATGATCTCGCGAAAGTCGTGGAGGATCGCATCCATTCCTTCCCCGTCGGGCGGCGGCTTGTCGGGAAGCTGCTTCCGGATGTCACCCGGGGAGACGGACGGCAGCACCGGGTACTGCTCGACGTCGCGCAGGTAGTCGGCGACCCAGTCGATCACCTCGTGTCCATGACGCCGAAAGGTCTCGGAATCCATGCTGCCTCCTCCGTCGTCGCGCGCGCCACGGCCGCTATCCGTCTATCCGTTCTCGGCAGCGTCCCGCAGCCGAGCGGGGATGTTCCAGGTCTTCATCAGCGCGGCGGCCCCCGGCGGCACCCACTCCTCCCACTCGAGACGCTCGCGCATGCGCCGTCGCACCTCGCTCGCCTCGATGCCCTTCTCCTCCAGCGGCTTCTCCCACAGAACCTCGACGTGCAGCCCCAGCGACCGGAACCGCGCGCGTTTCTCGCGCCCCCAGGAATCGTAGATGGTCAGGTAGAACACCGCATCGAGCGGCACGTAGTGGCGGTACAGGTCGGGCACATTGATCGGGAAGGGCACCACGCTGAACGTCTCCAGTCCCACCCCGGCATCGGTGAGCACGCGGCGGATGAGATCGTGACGCTCCAGATAGGTGAGCGGATTCGCCTCGGGCAACCCGCGATGGATGTCGCTCTCCTCGCCCCGCGTGAGGGCGGGATCGGGATTGGTGATGCCGACGATCAGGTGCTCGCAGCGTGCCTTGCCGGCCAGCAGATAGGCCAGATGATCGTTGTGCACCACCTGGAAACGCCCGTGGATGACACCTGTCGCGGTCATGCTGCCCTCCACCTAGGGGACACGGCTCGCCCGCACGAGCCGGGCGAGGATCACCAGGTTCGCGTGCAGCGCAAGATAGCACAAAGCCACGAACGGCAACTCACCCCAGAAAAGCGTCCCGAAGGCTGCGAGGCACAGCACCGTCATGCGCGTGCCCTTGCTGATCAGCGTCGGTCGACCCAGCTCGATGCCGAGGGATGCCGCGCGCGCCGTCGTGTAGCTGATCAAGTCCCCGCCGACAAGCGCGAAGAAACCGACCAGGATGAGCAGCCCGAGGGGGCGGAAGTGGACGTGGGCACCCAGATAGACACACGCCCCGACGATCATGGCGCTGCTGGCATAGCGATCGATGACCGAGTCTAGAAAGGCTCCGCCGCGACTCTCGCGGCCGGTGAGTCGCGCGTACTGGCCGTCGACACCGTCGAGCACCTGCGAGGCGGCACCCACCAGCGCCGCCAGCCAACCGGCGCCCAGTCCGAAGACCACGCCGGCCAGCATTCCCAGTGATCCCGATGTCACGGTGATCATCCCGGGGCGCAGCCAGGCGAGGTGCACCAGATGCGGTGTGATTCGGGATGACAGGTGAACCTTGATCCACCGCAGTATGAAGCGGTCCGCGGGCTTGGTCCGCCAGTCGCCGCGATCCATCGCGTGCCTCCTCAGCAGCGTTCCGCGATCCGCGCATACCCTAGCCCGCGCGCGGCCGGCCGTCCAGCAGGTGAATTAAGGAGGAATCATGACGAGCGACCCGCGGACGGGTGTAGAATCGCGCGGTTCTCGGGGGTGCGTTCATCACTACCCTGGACAAGGGCGACGTCGGGAGGATGCGCGGGAGTTGACCTCCGTGCTCAAACAGAAGTGGTTCAGAGTCATCGTGGGACCCGTCCTCGGGTTCTTGGCCTACCTCCTGCTGTCCGGCCTCCCCCTCGATCAGCGAATCATGGCCGCGATCTTCGTCGCCACGGTCTTCTACTGGGTGAGCGAGCCGGTCCCGCTGTTCGTCACCAGCATCCTGGCGGCTTCGGCCACGGGGCTGTTCCTGGGGCCGCTGGCAGCGCACGTCGGCCTGGAGGCCCTCGACTACCGGATCTTCTTGTCGCCGTTCGCGAGCCCCGTGGTCGTGCTTCTCTTCGGTGGCTTCGTGATGGCCTTCGTCTTCAGCAAGAACAACCTCGACCTCGAGTTCAGTCAGATGATCCTGGCGCGGGTGGGCTCCCGCCCGCCGGTCGTCCTGGCCAGCATGATGATCATCACCGCGCTGATGTCGATGTGGATGTCCAACACGGCCACGACGGCCATCATGGTGGCCACGGCCCTTCCGCTCGTCAGGGGTCTGCCCGCGGATTCCAACTTCACGCGCGCGCTGATGCTGGGGATCCCCTTCTCGGCGAACATCGGGGGCATCGGCACGCCCATTGGCACCACGCCCAATGCGATTGCCATATTCCGATCATGGCCCTACTTCTCGCGTTCACCTTCTTCCTGCTGAAGGTCAGTTTCCCCATCAGCCGGGAGAGCGTCGATCTACAGCTTGGGGAAAAACCGGTCACGGCGCATCGCACGCTGGTTTACGCGACGTTCTTCGTGACCGTGGCCCTGTGGGTCACCGACACGCTTCACGGGATCCCGACGGCGCTCATCGCCCTCGTGCCGGTGCTGGTGTTCGGCTTCGCCGGTGTGCTGGAACGGCGACACTTGCGCGAGATCTCCTGGGACATACTCCTTCTCATCGGCGGAGGCATCGCACTGGGCGTGGGGCTCAAGGAAACCGGACTCGCCAAGACGATCGTCGCCCAGATCCTGCCGACGACCCTGGATCCGGTGGTGCCGGTCTTGATTCTCTGTGTGATGGGCGCCTTCCTGGCGACCGTCATGAGCAACACGGCCGCCAGCAACATCGTCCTGCCGCTTGCGGTGACGCTGGCCGCGGCCCATCCGGAGACTGCGGTCATCCCGGTCGCGCTGTGCGCGTCGTTCGGCATGGCGTTGCCGATCAGCACGCCGCCCAACGCCATCGCCTACGGATCGGGACTGATCGACCCCCGGAACATGTTCCGTGTGGGTACGGTCGTCACCGTGGTAGGCGTGGTGCTGGTCGTGGTCTACTCGTGGGTGGTGGTGAGACTGCTGTCGTCGATCTACCTGACGGCCAACTAGCACGTCTGCCTCGGACCGCTAGAGGGCCCGGCTGCTTGGACCAGGGAGGGCTACCTCATGACGCTGGTGGAGGTCTCCAAGCGGGAGCATTGCCCCGCGTGCGATGCCACGCAGGTGTCGAACTTCGTGCACGTGAGGCCGGGCAACGATGTCGAGGTCTACGTGGAGTGTGCGGCCTGCAAGACGTTCGTCGCGCGTTACACGCTCCGCACCTACACCTGCGAAGATCCCTACCGTTCCTACCTGCGCTTCATGCGCCGGCGCCGGATGTCGTCCGGGGCAGCCGCCCACAAGAAGGCCGATGAGTACGTCAAGGAGCTGTGGGACGGGTATGCGCGCGCCAAGGAGCTGGCTCAGGCCCGCGAAGAGGAGCGCAGCGTCGAGGAGCTGCTGGACGGGGCCGAGTAGAGCGGGTTGCGTATCTGCCCTGTGAGTCCCGGAATCCCCATTCCATGGGGGAGGTCGGAGTGCCAGCCGGCAATCTCGATGCCCATCGATCCCAACCTCTAACAGCCCGCTGCCTGCCACCGCGGATCGGCCAACGCCGCATCCAATTCCACCCCCAGACGGCGCGCCTTGCGCTTGGCCGCGGGAAGGCCCTCGACAAAGCTCACCGCCTCGCGCCGAAGGTCGTCAGGCCACTCGGGATACCCGCCACCCAAACGCTCGAGAGCCTTGCGAAGACGCCCCGTGTTCGTGGGCCGTGACCTGCAGCGGCAAGTGCTCGCCCGAGCGCGACAGGAACTCGGCCAGACTTGTAGCCGCGTCCGTAAGGGGAGCCAAGGGCACCGCGCTCGATGACCTCTCGAGAAGTTCCACTCCGGTGGCAAACTGACGCCGCTTAGTCCCAGGAAGTCGAATCTCGGTGATTCCATTCTTGGTCTTCTTGACCTTCACCCCTGGGACCTCGGCGAGCAGATCCAGGGCGGCGGGCATGTCAGCGCGCTTCTGCATTGATGTCCTTGGCGACGCGCTTCCGGGCACCCAGTCGCTCTGCCTGAGACAACTCCGACTGCCACCCTGGACCTTTCACCTCAACGAAGACCGAGCCCTGCGTTGGACAGTCGAGCAAGGTCTCCCTCTACTTCTCCGCCCATTCCTGGCAGGATGGGAAGCTGTCTGTTCCGTACCACCGTGCCGAGGCGCACATGGCAGCGGTGCGGGGTCCGAGGTCAATCACAAGGTCATCGACATGGTGCTTCATGCTCCGAATGGTCCCTCGGCACTTATGTGCGCCGCACATAACTTATGTGCGCTCGGCAATAACCCACCGGGCTCCGCGGCGGGCGCCCTCTAGCCGAGCGAGCCCCTCCTCCCGCAGACCCGCCATAAGGCGCGCGGCAGAATACCGGGTAAGACCCGTCAGCGAACGCAGTTCCGCATTTGATAGCGGTCTCTCCCTCAGCGCTGCCAGCACCTTCTCGCGCGCCGCTGCGGCTCGCTCCCGGCGATCCATGAGCGGATCGAGCAACCGGCCAAGAGCCTCCCGCGCCCGCGGCCCAAGGCGGTACACCTCGCCAGGCTGGCCTCCCGCCGCGGGGTCTGGCTGCAGCAGTTTCCGCTCCGCGGCCATTCGCTCCAGAATCCCCCGCGCATCCCCCACCGGTCTCTGGCACACCTCGGCCGCCGTGCCGGGCGGGATTTCGCGGTTCAGCGTCAGGTGGCGCAGGACCAACAACTCATCGACCTCGAGATCCGGGCGGTCCTTGACGAAGTCGACGAACTCACGCTGCGCCTCCTGGCCCCGGACCGTCACCCGTACGAAGTGCTCGTCACCGCTGTACGAGGGTGGCTGTTTGCCCTCGCGCAGGAAATCGCGGAACACCCGCGCCACCCCCAGATTGGAGGCATTCGCCAGGCGCATGCGCGTGAGGGCCTGGAAGAGCGTCGGGTAGCGGGCCACCGACGGGTGATGCAGGATGTTTCCTGGCGTGACGCCGCCGATGAGCCCGCCCGGATTCGTGATCTCGAGACGGTCGCGGTACAGCTTCACCATGACCGTACTCGGGCCCGCGTAATCACGGTGGGCAAGAGCGTTCGTCAACAGCTCACGCATCGCGATCGTCGGGTAACGCGGGTACTCGGCATGCACGAGGTCGTACATGATGGTTGTGATCGGGTTGTTCGCGTTCACCAGCTCCCGCATGCGCCGCAGCGCGATCGCGAAGCAGTCGTGACCGCGCTCGGCCAGATCGTAGTCCGTGTCCCGGATCATCCGCAGGGACTGCCCCGCGGCGCGTGGTAGCCGCGCGCGGATCGCCTCGGGCTTGCCGACCAGGAGCAGACCGGCGACGAGGAGCTGGCCCTCGTCCGTCAGCACGCCCAGCGCGCGCAGCAAGTCGGTGTCGCTCAGCCGCTGGAGATCGGGGACAGCCTCGGTCTCGGTCATGATCCGGCGCAGCTCCTCGAGGCCCGCGGCGCTGATGACCGACGCGGCCGGCTCGTCAATGGGGCGCGCCGTCAGTTCGATACCCGCTTCGGCGCGGATCAGGTCGAGTTCGGTCACCGTCATTCCACGCAGTTGCTCGCCCAGGCGGATCAGGTACTTGCCGTCGCGCGTGTGCAAGGGAACGCCGCGGGGCCGGCCTGGAATGCCCGCCACGAGAACCGGCCCACGGGATGTGTCCACGACATCCAGGTCCAGGTGGACTCCGGCCGACTCTGCCACGCTGTGCCGCATTTGGGTGAGCTCCTCTCCGGAGGGCATGCGTGCAGAGAGGATCTTGCGCGGGCGCCTGTCGCTCACGCCCATGATCACCCAGCCGCCGCCGGCGTTGCCGATCCCGACGGCGTACTCCGCGATCTCGCGGCGGCTGAGGACCGCCGCCTTGCACTCGATCCCTTGGTCCTCTTCGCGTGCGATGAGATCGAGGAGTTCCGCTTCGGTCATCGGACGGCTTCCACCAGGATGCGCAGAGCACGGCGGGCGCGCTTGCCCGAGGGACGTTCCATCAGCCCGAACCACCAGGCCGCCTCCACGGGGTCCGCGCTTTGAAGGTTCGCGGCCGCCCGGTGGAGACGCTCGGCATTGCGCAGGCCCGAGGCCACCTTGGCGTAGCACGCCACACGTGCGCCCCAATCGGGGTCGAGCGCATGGAATGGGCCTGGTGTCGATTTCGCCCCAGGCCCAGCGTTCGCGCGGATAGACGCGCGTAGCAACGGCGCACCGGCCGAGTACGCCAGCGGCGAGACGGGCGCGATCCGATCCAGACGCTCCTTGCCCGAGCGCGTAAGCCGCCTCCGGTACAAGATGGCGGCGTCGCCCGCCCGCCGGCGAA
>JAUVTV010000196.1 GCA_030601305.1 Candidatus Eiseniibacteriota bacterium
CGCAGGCGGCTGAAGCGGCGCCGTGGAGGGATATCCTGTATGTTCATATGATTATCAACATACAGATATGATCCTCCGAGTCAACCAGAATCGAAAAGACACGGACGAGGGACTCAATTCAGTGGAGACCAATCGGGCAGATCGGTCGTGTGGCCAACCAGGAGCCGACTTAGGGCCGCTCGCTTGGCACGGTGAAGCAGGGGATCATTACTGTCTGAACCGCAGGCACAAGAGGTGGTGCTCGAAGCGCGTGGGTGCGTGCGCTACGGGTGTCGTTCGCCTGGGCTCGTTGCTCCCGCACTGCAGAACACCTATAATGAACTAGCGAGATGGAGGATATGGACTTGCCGCGACATCACCTGCTGGGTCTGAGCGTTGCGTTGGCCGCGCTCTCGGTGCCAGCCGCAACGGCCCAGACAATCGACCTGGAGGCCTGCCGCTTCGATCCCACGGCGGGTGAGCCGCAGACCGCGGCCGAACTCCGTGCCCAGGCAGACTGCACCTACTTCCTCGTCCAGACGGATGGACCCATCACGCGCGCTTGGCGCGATGACCTTCGCGCGGCAGGCGCATCCCTCCACGGATACGTTCCCGACTTTGCCTTCCTCGTGGGCCTCGACGCGAGCGCGCAGGACCGCGTGCGCGCGCTCCCCGAGCTGCGCTGGATGGGGCCCTATCATCCAGCGTACAAACTGAGCCCGCGGATCGGGCACCACACCTTCGTCGATCCAGAGCGGCTGGCCGATCCCGACCTCACTCTTGCGGTGAACTTGTTTGGGAACGTGCACCGGGTTGCCGCGGACGTCGAAGCGCTGGGCTGCGAAGTTTTGGAGAGTCACTCGCGGAGGCTGATCGTCCGCACATCTGAAGAGGTCCTGCACGCGATCGCGCGCCTGCGCGATGTGCGCTGGATCGAAGAGGCCCCCCAGTTCGTGCTCACCAACAACACGACTCGCTGGGTCGTGCAGTCAAACGTGAGTGGCTGGATGCCCGCCTGGGACCACGGACTCCACGGTGAGGGCCAGATTGTCGCCATCATGGATAGCGGCCTCGACTACAACAGTTGCTGGTTCCGCGATCACGATCTGCGGCCGCCGGGACCGCGCCATCGCAAGGTGATCGACTATGCCGAAGTGGGTGGCGGGAACGCGTACGACGGATGCGAGGACGGTCACGGCACGCACGTCGCCGGCACGCTCTGCGGCGATCAGTCCTACATCAATCCGGGCATCTCGAACCTCAATCACGACTACAACGGCATGGCCTACAAGGCCAAGATCATCGTCCAGGATGCGGGGGCCGACGCCTGGGCCGGCTGCCACTTGGGCGTCCTCAATCCACCCGGCGATCTGGTGCCGGTTTTCGACCGGGCGCATGAGCTGGGTGCGCGCGTGCACACGAACAGCTGGGCTTCCTTCGACAACGAGTACGACTACTTCGCGGTGGACGTCGACGAGACCATGTGGGTGCACAAGGATCTGCTCCTCTGCTTCGCGGCGGGGAACTGGGGACCCGACTCGGCATCGGTCGGCGCGCCGGGTACGGCCAAGAACTGCGTGACCGTCGGCGCGACGTATCAGGTGCCCGATCACGAGGTCGTGACGGACTACTCGAGTCGCGGACCGACCTTCGACCACCGCATCAAGCCGACCGTGGTGGCGCCGGGTGGCGAGGCGCCCGACTTCATCACGTCCGCGGGCAACGATCCGGGCGACCCTCCGGAGCCGACCTGCGATACCGCGACCGACAACTTCCGCGGCACGTCCATGTCCACACCGGCCGTCGCCGGCATGGCGGTGCTCATTCGGCAGTACTTCACGGACGGCTTCTACCCAAACGGTGCGATCGAGCGAGACGAGCCACTCACGCCCAGTGCCGCGCTTCTGAAAGCGATGCTGATCGCCAGCGCGCGGGACATGGGGACCCCCGATGTCCCCAACGGAGAGGAGGGGTGGGGACGCGTGTTGGTCGACGATGCGCTCTACTTCGCCGGCGATACGCGGGAACTCATCGTCCGCGACGTCGCGGAGGGTCTCGGTACGGGCGAGGACTGGTCGCTCGCGCTGGAGGTCGAGTCGGACAGTGAGCCACTCATGATCGCGCTCGTCTGGACGGACTATCCCGGGACGTTCGGAGTCGGCCGGCAGCTGGTGAACGATCTCGACCTCGTCGTGACGCCTCCGGATGGCATGCCGCTTCTCGGCAATCAATTCGCCGACGGACACTCGATCGCCGGCGGTCTGCGCGACAGCCTGAACGTCGAGGAGTGCGTGCGGGTCGTATCGCCAGCGGCGGGGGAGTGGCGGATCGAGGTGCACGCACGGAATGTGCCGGAGGCCCCGCAGTCCTTTGCCCTCGTCGCGTGCGGCGCGTTCGCGCACTGGCCGAGCATCCGCATCGCCGATGCCGGTGACGGGCGCGAAACCGCCCCCCGCGCTGCCGAGATCCGAGCCGCACCGAATCCGCTGTCACAGCGCACCACCCTGCACTACACCGTTCCCTCCGGCTACGCCGGCCCGGTCGAGGTCACGATCGTCGACGTCACCGGGCGTACGGTGAGCCGGCTGGTCGACAAGGGCCAGCGGGCGGGGGTCTACCGCGTCACCTGGAACGGGCGCGATCATGCGCGACGTCCGGTGGCCGAGGGTGTCTATTTCGCTCGCCTGCGCATCGCGCGCGAAGAGACCGCGACGCGCCTCATCGTCGCGCGATGATAGGGGGTACCGCACGCGCGTGTCATCGGCGGGACGGCCTCGGGTCTGAAAGCGCGTTCCCCATTGCGGCCGCGGCATAACGCGCTAGACTGCCGGGGCAATCGGCATCGTGCCGTGAGGAATGGTGGGGAGATGCGCGTATGTCCGAGGAGGCCGGCCAGCTACAGCGTTTCTTCGGCGCGGGGGAAGAGGCCGCCCGCCCCGGGTGGCGCTGGCTCCTGCTCCTC
>JAUVTV010000024.1 GCA_030601305.1 Candidatus Eiseniibacteriota bacterium
CCCATGCGTGGCTGGATCTTCGTCAGCCCCGACCTCGGTCAGCCAGGCGAGTTCGGTGCCGACTGCCAGGTCACGGGTGTTGACTTCACGCTCTTCGGCGCCAATTTCGGCGGGAGCACGCCCTACGGCTGGTGCCCGGACTTCGATGGCGACGGGGACAACGACGGAGGTGACTTCACCATCTTCGCCGCCGCCTGGGCGAAGAGCTGCACACCTAGTTGATGGCCTGTCGGAGGCCGCCCGATGCGGCCACCGCGGGTGAGTGAGTGAATGAGGATGGCCCGGAGCTTCGGCTCCGGGCCGTCTTGCGTCCCTCGCGCATGCGTACACTGCTCTGTGTCCCTGATGTGCTTCGGCACCATCCAGATTCGCCTTCCGATCGCCGAACTTTCAATGTGGAAACGGGTAGGTCAGTAGGGGAGAATGCCGGATTGCCGAAGGGCAAACCGGATCTCCTCCGCTCACGATCACAATACGAGAGGGTGCCCATGCGGACGGTCCAGAGCGCATTGACCCGGCTGGGATTGTGCACGCTGTGTGGCCTTCTGGCCTGCAGTTCGGCGGCCTTCGCCGGACCCCATGAGTCCGGGGTGCTCATCCCACACATCAGCACGCAGATCGAGTTCAGCTACCCGGCGTCGTATGAAGGGCAATGCGACCTGCGCGACGGCACCGAGGCGGTCGTCAGCGGCGAGGTCGCGCCCGACAGGGGTGTGGTCTGGTACGTGCTCGCCTGTTTCGTGAACTCACCGGGCCCGGTGCGGCTCGATAGCGTGCTTTTCGGATTCCGCAACTACGACGACTCGAAGATCGGATTCGCGGACTTCGGACCCGGAGAAGGGTCCAGCCTGGAACTCACCGGTATCGGGTGGCCCGGCTCGAACTCGGGTGTGGCCGTGGGTTTCAATCCGGTTCGTCGGGATGAGATCGTGGAAGTCTACTGGTTTGCCGCCTATGCTTACGGAGTGGAGTTGATCCCATTAGGGGTAATGCCGGACACGAACGAGGGTGCGTTCCACCATGTGGACGGGGAGGGGTTGGTGGTGGTGGACGAGATCTCGGAATTCGGGGAGCTCGGATTCGGGAGGGAGGGCTACAACCCACTCAATGAGGACGTGAAGACGGGTGCCTGCTGCGTCGTCGACGAGTGCTTCGTCGTCGATCGTGACGAGTGCGAGCGGATGAGTGGTCGATACCGCGGCGACTTCACCAGCTGCTTCCCCAATCCCTGCGAGCAGCCGACCATCGAGACGAACTGGGGCCGCCTGAAGCGACTCTACGACTACTAGACTGGGTAGAAAGTCCCAGGCTACTCCCGGGCGACCTGCCCGAACGACTGCGAAGCCGCTTGCGGCCAGCCGCTTACGGCCCGCGCGGCAGACCCGAGTCCCGCCGAATTACGGAAAAAACACTTGAGCGTCTTCCGTCTCTGACGTATGAGGTAGTGGATTCAGAACGGAGGAAGTGGACCCCGCGGGTGAGGCCGTGGTGTGCCGCCTTTGGGGTCAAGGATGGTTTTCGCTCTTGAAGGAGGTTGAGCCGATGAGATGGGTCTTTTGGGCTTTGGCCCTGACAGCCGTGGTAGGAAGTGCGGCCCATGCGGATCAGGACATTTTGGAAGGAGGCGTCTTCATCGCGCACTACGCCCCCAGTCTGGTGTACACGACGGACACTCCCGAAGGTGGTTGGGGGGAGGCCCTGCAGGGCTCCGCGGATGCCATCTTGGGTTGCGAAGACCAGGTCAACCGCCTCGATGGCCCGGCCGATCACGTGATGTGGTTTGTCATCAGTGTGTGGGGCGAGGACAAGAAGTGGTGTTCAACGGAGGTGGGGATCGAGGGCTACGACCCTGGCGTATGGCTGTTCCAGCAGAATGGCCCGGTGTACCCCGGTGGTGGTTCAGGTCTCGAGCTCTACACCAACAACTTCCCCCACGGGGATCCTGTGGGTGGCGCCTCCGGCGTCATCTTCCAGCCTGAGGGAGGTGAGGGTTGGGGACCGACGAACTTCGAGCCGGTCTGGTGGTTCGAAGGGTATGCCTATGCCTCCGGTACGACCGTGGTCCAGCTGGGTGTCGACCCCGCCATCCCTTTTGGTGGGTGGTTCAACTGCTTGAATCCCCCGGGCGAGTACGCTGCCGTGGAATACGGTGCCATGGGAATCAACACCGACGGCGTCTGGGTCTGTCCGGACATCCAGCCCACCGGTGCCTGCTGCATCCTGGGCGAGTGCTACGTCATGACCGAAGCCGACTGCGCCGCCGAGGGTGGTGACTATCTGGGCGACGGCATTGGCTGCGATCCGAATCCGTGCCCTGGTGTTGGCGCGTGCTGCCTCTCCGGGGAATGCTTCGTCTACTACACCGAGGTGGAGTGCGAGGCAATCGCCGGCGTGTACCAGGGCGACGATACGGGTTGCGATCCCAATCCGTGCCCGGCCGCGTGCTGCCACGGCGTGGACTGCTACGTCTACACCGAGGTGGAGTGCGATGAGATCGGCGGCGTGTGGCATCCGGAGCAGCCGGACTGCCCAGAGAACTACTGCGTCACGGCAGTCGACAACGCAACCTGGGGCTCGATCAAGGCAATCTACCGGTAGCCATCGGTTCTGCGGCTGGAATCGGCGAACGGCTCACCTCATTCGGTAGTTCGCTGGCCCGGGGCTGACGACCACGGCATCGGCCGCGCGGCCAGCCGGGAGATAGGCGGGAGGGAACCCCGGCACAAGGGGTTCTCTCCCGGTTTCTGTTTCTTGCGCCATTTGTGGGGGGCGCCGAGCATGAGAAGGCAGTCGGCAAACACCTTCGGACTCCTCGCGCTGGGCTTCGTGCTGGCGCTGGGCGGTGGCTGCGGGGGCGGGGGCGCGAGGGACCAGAAGGTCGTGGTCATCGGCCTCGACGGCGCGACGTGGGAACTCCTTCAGCCCTGGATCGATCGCGGGGATCTGCCGGCGCTGGCCGAGCTGCAGGCCACCTGCGCGTGGGGCGAGCTGCAGAGCGTCGTGCCCTATCTCTCCCCTCCCGCCTGGACCACCGCGGTCACGGGCGTCAATCCCGGCAAGCACGCCATCTACGACTTTCAGCGGCGCCTTCCGGGACAGATGGCGGTGGTCAACGAGACCGCGAAGAGCCGCCGCTCGCAGCCGATCTGGAACATGCTGCAGCCGGCCGGCCGGCGGGTGCTCCTCCTCAACATTCCGATGACCGACCCGCCGGATCCCGTCGACGGTCTCTTCGTCGCCGGCTTTCCCCATCAGGACGGCGTGGGTTACGCCTACCCACCGGAGCTGGAACAGACGCTCGGGGAGTATCGCCTCGACGAGCTGCAGATGATGCTCATCCCCGGCAAGGAGGACAGCCTCCTGGCCGCATACTACACGGACATGGGTAACCGAAAGCGCATCATCCTCGAGTGGCTGCGTGACGAGCCGTTCGATCTGATGTGGGTCGTGTTCACGGCGACCGATCGGATCCAACACACCTTCTGGGTCTTCACCGACCCGCAGAATCCGCACTACGACGCGGAGCTGGCCCCGCGCTACGCTCAGGCCATCCACGACTTCTGGGTGGCCCAGGATCGCGCGCTGGGCGAGATCCTCGCGGCGATCGGTCCGGAAGCGATCGTCATGCTCCTCTCCGATCACGGATTCGGACCCATGCGCTACGACCTGCGCGTGCAGGACTACTTGCACGAACCGGGCTCCCGCCTTTCGGAGCGTGAAGCCAGTGCCGTCTACGTGCTCGACCCGGGCGATGCCGCCCGGCTCTACGTGGCGCGCCGCGGACGCGATCCGGGGGCGCCCTGGTCCCCGGTCGAGGCGATGCGCGTGCGCGCCAAGCTGGTCGATGCGCTGCGTGCGGCCACCGATCCGCGCACGGGAGAGCGCGTCTGCGAGGCGGTGTGGGTGAACGAGGAGGTCTTCACCGGCACGTACGCCGAAAAGGGGCCCGATGTCGTGGTGCTTCCCGCTGACGGCTACTTCCTGACCCGTGGCGAGCGCGATCCCGAGAAACGCGGACCCCGCATCGTGCCCCACAAGTCACCGCTGTCTGCGTGGCACCGCATGAACGGCATCTACGCGATGCGCGGTCCGGGCATCGCGCCGGGACGCCGCGACGGAGACGGGGGGCGTCTCTACGCGCTGATCGATGTCGTACCCACCGTGCTCTACCTGCTCGGGGAGCCCGTTCCGCTGGGCCTCGACGGGGACGTGATGCGGGGCGTGATCGACGCTGAGCATCTCAACGCAAACCCGGTGGAACAGGGCGAACCGCTCCAGGAGGACTATCGCGAGATGACGCCTGAGGAGCTGGAGAATCTGAAGAACCTACCCTACATCGGCGGTTAGTCTTCTTCGTCGATGTGCCGCAAGAGGGTCTCGAGGCCAAAGCGGTTGCGATCGTCATCGGCCCGCTCGAGGCTCCAGACCAACAGCTCCCGCGCCTCCGCACGGCGGCCGGCTGCGCGCAACGCCTTGGTCGCGAGATCCGTCGTCATCACCCGTCCCGGAGCCGCTTGCACCAAGCGCACGAGCAGCGGGGTGGCTTCCTCGGGGCGTTCGGCCTCCAGCAAGAACGCGCCGCGCAGATAGAGCGCCAGGAGTTCCTCCGGGTTGCGCTCCAGGCCGGCGCTCGTCAAGCTGTCCGCGGTGTCCCAGTCCTCGGCCCCCAGGGCCTGCAAGGCGCCCATCCCCAGACCCCAAAGCTCGCTTTCGGGCGGTGGCGTCATCTCCTCGGGGAACGCCAACTGCGGCGCCTCGCGCTCGGCCCGCTCGACCGTGCGCAGATTGATGATCGCGACCTGGTATTGGGGTGAGATATCCAGCGCCCGCTCGAGGAGGAAACGCGCGCGGGAGAGGTTCCCCCGGGACATCGAGACCACGGCAAGTTGGTTCAGGTAGAGCGGCTGGTTCGGATGCAGCACGACGAGACGTACGGCCGCCGAGTCCGCTTCCTCCAAGAGACCCTGCATCCGCAAGACCTCCGAGAGACCGTAGAGGGCGCCCGCGCAGGTGGAATCGGCGCTGAGCGCCGCCTCGAACTCGGCGCGCGCGGCCTGGACGAGCTCCTCCTTCGCCAGCAGGTTGGCGAGATCGGTGTGCGCCATCGCGTTGCCTGGGTCGATCCGCACCGCGCTTCGCAGGCGGCTCATGGCCGCCTTGCGATCCTGTGCTCTCAGCAGCGCGAAGGCCTCGTAGCGCAGGTCCTCCGATGCGTTCTCGACGTGCGCTCCCGCCCGCGGCAGGTCGAGTGCCGGGAGCAGGACGAGCCCGATGGCGACGGGCAGGGCATAGCGGGGTTGCGTACCCTTGAGCGTCTCGCGCACGAGGGCGGGGAGATAGGCGAGTCCGGTCGCGCTGAACGGCAGAAGCGCGACCACGGAGAACCAGCGACTGGTGCAGGAATGCGCGACGAGCAGGTTCGCGGCGGCCAGCGCGACGAGCGGCACGAGAAGCGGAGCGCGCGCGCGCGCGTCCCTCAGCCTCCAGAGACCGATCGCGCCCAAGCCCAGAAGCAGGGGAAAGAGGTGCAGGCCCCACGACAGATGCGGCCCCGCCCTACCGAGCACGACGGTGGGCGAGACCGGATCGGGGATCTCGTGGCCCGAAAGCAGGAGTCCTGCGCGGCGCACGACCGAGGCCACGAAACGCAACGGGTGCTCGACCAAGGTCTGAAGCCCCGTCTTCCAGTAGTACTCCAGCGTCTCCCATTCATCTACGGGCCGGGCCAGCATCTCGCTGACGACGATCTTCGCCTGAGCGGGAGACGTCCACGCGGGAGGTACACCCGAGCGCGCCGTGCCCCAGGTGTCGGGATCGAGCGTCTCGTGGAATTCCCGGGCGTGCGACCAATTCCACGCGGGACCGCCGCCCTGCAGGGTGGCGTTGTATGCGGACATGACGACCGGCAGCACGAGGAAGGCGATCGTGAGCACCACGGCGGCGCCCCAGGCTCTCCGCGGCCCGTCGCCGTTCGCCGCCGGCCGCAGGCGGGTCCACACGGCACCCACGGCTAGCGCCAGGAACATGAAGGGGCGAAACAGGAAGCCGAGACCCAGGAGCAGCCCCGCGAGGCCCGAGACGTCCGCGCGCCGGTGGCCGTCGTAGAAGAGCCAGCGCAGGCAGACCAGCGCCAGAGGCACGGCCCACACGGTCGGCTGCAAGCGCATCTCGAGGAAGACCGCCATGGGGCTCGCCGCGTAGAGGAAGGCGGCGATCCACCGCTCGCGTGAGCCGAGCACAGGCGCCAGTGCCCAGGCGAGGAGCGGCCCGGTGGCGACGCCCACGAGACCCTGAACGAGCAGCGCGGTGCCGATCCCTTCGCCCAAGACCTTGGCGATCAGGGCCAGCAGGTACGGGTAGACGGGTGAGCCCCAGGGCATCTCGAGTTCGGGGAAGCTGGCGTTGAGCAGGTGGAACGCGCGCACGCGGTGGACGGCGTCGACAAACTCCGGGATCCCGCAGAAGAAGGCGCCTTTCAGCGCGAACCAGCCCGCCACGCGGAGCAGCGCTCCGACGAGGAGCGTTGCCGCGATCCAAGAGCGCACAGTCCGGTTCGTGGTTGCCGTGTTCATCCCTACCCATCCGCCTTTCCCCGGTCTACGGCGTTCGATTGCCGCAGGAGGTCTCCACCGTATCTGCGAGCGCCGCCCGCGCGGCCGCATCCATCGCGATAACGCGCGGGCCGTGCAGGACCTCGCGGGCCTCGGCGCAGCGGCCGGCCCGGACGAGGTGGCGGAGCAGCGTCGTCAGGTGTTCGCGACTGGCTTCCAGGTCCGCTGCTCGCCGCGCGGCCTTGAGCCCTTCGGCCGACGCTCCTTCGCGCGAAAGCAGGGCCAGGGCCAGCTTGTGGTGAAGGTCGGCCGCCGCGGGTTCGCGCGTCAAGAGCTCTCTCACCAGTTCCGTTGCCTCGGCCGTGCGCCGGGCGCGCTCTAACGCAACCCAGACGTGGCGCCCGAGCGATTGCCGCCGGCCCGACAGCTCGTAGGCCCGCAACCAGGCCTCGGCCGATGCCGAAGAAGAGCCCTGCATGAAAAGCGCGGAGGCTCGTCCGATCCAGCCCTCGAGGCTCTCCGCGTTCACGCCGATGGCCGCGCCAAACGCTTCTTCCGCGTCCCGCGCGCGTTCCAGCTCGAGGTAGAGGTTTCCGAGGCGCACGTGGGCTTCGACGCTGCGCGGGTGGTGCGCGGTGGCGCGCAGCAGCACCGGTTCGGCCTCGGCGAACCGTCCTTGCTCGATGAGCGCCTGCGCGAGGCCGTTCAGCGCCGCGAGGTACTCGGGCGCGATGGCCAGCGCCGCACGGTACTCGTGCTCGCCCGCTTTGACCTCGCCCTCTCGGACGAGCGTCGTGCCGAGATTGGCGCGCGCCTTGACGCTGCGCGGGCTTACGCGCACGGCCGCACCGAACAGCGTCCGGTTGCTGCGCCAGTCCTCGTTGCGCGCCCAGGTGCGCGCGCTCAGTGCGACCAGAAGGAGCACGAGCAGGATCACGCTTCCGCGGCGGGTGCCGATGCGGGTCATCAGATGGTGTGCGGGGTAGAGCGCGGCAACCAGCAGTCCCAGCGAAGGGAGGTAGAGGAGCCGCTCACCCATGATCGTCCCGATGGGAAAGAGGAGATTGGAGACCGGCAGGATGAGGGCGACGAAGAGAAGCAGGCCCCAGGTGGCCGCGGTCACGGCGGAGCGGTGGCGAATCGCGGCGACTACACCGGCGAGGAGTGCGATCAGGAAGAGCGCCGAGAGGCTGAACAGCTGGCTCACCGGGCGGATGACATCGAAGGAGTAGTCGGCCGAGAGACGCGCGGGCCACAGGATCAGTCCGACGTCGCGGGCCAGCACGTGGCCTGCGGTGAGGATCCGCGTGAGGCCGTCTGCCGCGTAGATCGGGTTGTCGATGGCGGTCACCGTACCCAGCCCGAACACGGTTCCCAACACCGCAACCCGCGCGGCAACGTACAGCGCGAATCCCAGCGCGACACTGCCGTCGGCGAGAAGACCGCGGCGCAAGATGCCACCTCCGGCGCCGGCGACCGCCGCGTAGGAGCGCGCATCGCCGAATGCCCCCAGCCGGTGAGCCCCCAGGAGGAGGATCCATCCCACGGCGCTTTCCTTCGATCCCGCCGCGACGGCAAAGCAGAGGGTGAGGCCCAGCCACGTCGCGATCCCCGCCCCCCCCCGGGGCACAGGCGAACGTCGCGTGGCGCGGAGCCACAGCGCGTAACCGGCGAGACCCCACGCGGCCGCCAGGAGCTCGGCGCGGCCGACGATGCCGGTGACCGCCTCGGTGTGGACCGGATGCACCGCGAAGGTCAATGCCGCGGCGAGAGCGAGCCCGCGGCGTTCGCCCCACAGACGCCTGAGGATCGCGAACGCAAGCAGACAGACACCCGCGTGCAGGGCCACATTGACGGCGTGAAACGCGCGCGGGTCATCCCGCAACGCATGCCGGTCATCGGGGGATACGCGCTGCTCCGCCGCCGCCGCGGGCGGGCGGGCACTCTGCGGTGTGCGCTGCAATCGGAACGTGAGCGCCGTGACCGGCCGGTAGAGCCCCGCCTCGTTCGGCTCGGGCCAGAGGGGTCGGGCGAGCGCCCGCCACCACGGCGCATCCGCCGCCACGTGGGGGTTCTCGAGGATCTGGGCCTCGTCGTCGTAGACGAACCCGCAGCGAAGCGCGTTCAGGTAGGGCACCCCGGCGGCGAGAGCCACGAGGATCCAAGGCAGCCATGCGCGCAGGCGGGTGCCGGTGCCATCCGCTTGTCGACCGCGCCTCATCGCGACTGGCCCTCGGCGCCGGCCGCCGGTTGCACGGGCGGGAGGTCCTTCAAGGGCACCCACTTCCTACGCGGGATGCGCACGGCCACGCGATTCCCTCCCACCCAATCCTGGCGGTAGAACCGCACCCCGGGCACCGGCTCCGTGCCGCGGAATGCGTAGACGAGCAGGCTCATCGGATAGGCCAGATCCGAGCTCGTGACCACCGTCCCGGGCGGCGGGACCGCACGGAGGAGGTCGGGTCTCGCTTGAGGTCCGAGAACAGCCAGAACCCACAACGAGTGTCGCTCCGGGAGGCGCGACTCGAGGTACGATCGCAGCGTGAACGCTTGGCGCAGGTAGACCGGGAGCGAATCGAGCGCGGCGGTCTGCACGGCGGCCGGGTTTCGTCCCGCATCTTCGGGGAAGTAGACGACGCCGTGCTGCGTCCCGAGACGCTCGAGGTAGTACTCCAGGGAAGGCGCCGTGAGATACGTATGGACCAGCCAGTCGCCGGAGGTCAGTCCCTCGGTGCGCAGGTCCAGGGCGAGTTGTCGGTCGGCGCCCTTGGCTCTCTGCGCGTCGCCGGCCCCGAAGCTCGGCGCGAGCACGGCCAGCGTCAACACGGTCCAGAAAAGCCACGCGACCGCGGCGCCCGCGCGGGGCAAGCGGGCCAGTCCACGGCCGATGAGGAGCGCGAACGCCGGGTAGGCGATCGCGTCCGTGCGGCCCAGCACGTAAACGGGTGTCGTGAGCAGCGACGCGATCGTCAGCGCAACGAGGGGCAGCAGCGCGAACGCGGCCTCGATCCACACGTCCTTGCCGTCCTCGCTCTCCGACGCCGATCCCCTGCGACCGCGCAGGCCCAAGGCCCCCAGGCAGATGACGGCCGCGATCCCCGAGAGGATCGGCCAGAGCGGCGAGGCCTCGCGGAGCACGGGAAAGGTGACGGCCAGCCAGGAGGGCGGCAGAACGCCGGGAACGAAGATTCCGAGCGACAGAAGCGGCGCGAGCAGCAGACTGCGGCCCTCCCAGTACGCTCCCATCCAGCTGTTGAGCTCGGCGTGCACGCGCAGCTGCGATGCGGAGAACACGAGCCACGCGGCCCAGATCGCGAGCGGCAGCGCGTGCCACAGCAGCCAGCGCGGCAGCGAAAGATCGCGCCCGCGGCGCAGCGGCCAGAGGATGAGGCTGATGAAGAGGAGCACGGCTCCCAGGTGATGCGTGAGGCAGAGCAGCGTGCCGAGGACGGCCAGTCCGGGACCCGCCCGGGGCGAGCGCCGGCGGAGCAGGGCCTGGGAGCAGAGGATCACCCCCAGCGCGAGGAGCATCACCAGCGTGTAGGAGCGCCCCTGGCGAGCGTAGAAGACACCGTAGACAGCGGTCCCGAGGAAGGCCGCCGCCCAGAAGTCGGCTCGGCGAGCGGATCGCATCCAGCGCACCAGCAGGATGCTCACCGCACCGGCCCCCGCGAGCGCCGGAATCAGCCGCACGGCCGCCTCGCTGTTCCCCGTCAGCGCGAGCTGCAGCTTGACGAGCAGGTAGAAGAGGGGCGGGGCGTCATCGAAGCGGATGAGGGTGGTGAGCATATCCCCGAGCGGGCGCGCGGCGAGCTGCGCCGTGTAGGCTTCGTCGCACCAGAGCCCTTCGTGCCCCAGCGCCAGGAAGCGCAGGGCGAGCGCGACCGCCATCACGGCCGCCGCGGCAACCGCGGCCCCTGTGCGCACGCCGGCGGCCGGCGATAGGCTTGGGTTTGTCTGCGCGGACGAGGTCATCGCGCCCTCTCGTTCGTCCTAGCTGCTAGTCCTTGCGGGCCACCGCAAGGAGGGAGAGCCCCGCGGGAACGGGCAATCCTGAAAGGTGCGCCTCGACGGCGAGGAGCCCGTCGAGCGTCGCGTTGATCCATCCCGGCAACCGCGTGAGATCGGAACGGGGCGCATCGGCGACCTCCGCGCCGCGCCGCGCACGCGCCGCAGCACCGGCGACCCGGCGCAGGAGGCGCACGGCAGCCAGCGGCGGGAACAGCAACCAGTTCCAATAGCGCATCCGAACCGGCACGAAGCCCGCCCGGCGCAGCTTCGCTTCCAGGTCCCGCCTCGTATATCGGCGCGCCGTGTGGATGGCCCTGTCATGTTCCGAGCGCAGCCAGGCGAAAGCCGGCAGATTGAGGATCACGATGCCGCCCGGCTTGAGGCAGCGCGCCATCTCGCGGAGCGCGGCGACGTCGTCGGAGACACCGCGGTGGTAGAGGACGTCTGCCGAGATGATCAGATCCAGCGAGCGGTCGGCGAGCGGAATGGCCTCCACGGAAGCCTGGGCGAGATGGCGCAACCCGCGCTTCGTGGCCAGGGAGAGGGCCAGGCCGCTGTAGTCGATGCCAAAGCCCTCGAAGTGGATCCGCAGCGCGGACAGCAGCATCCCGGTGCCGCAGCCGGCGTCCAGGCAGCGCAGCGCGCCGCGGCTGCCATTCGGTGGCGACGGAAGGGTCTGGAGCGCGCGGAAGATCTGTCGCCGCAGGGCCCGGTACCACCAGTTGCGCTCCTCGAGCGCGAACATGCGGGCGTATTCCTGCGCTTCCATAGCGTGTCCCCGCGGCCTAGGAGCGCGAGATCAGGTAGACCCCAATGACGATCACAAGGGTGCCCGCCCAACGGACCGGTGAGATCTGCTCGTGCAGCACGAATCGGGAGAAGAGGAGCACCAGGACGTATCCCATCGCGAGCAAGGGGTAGGCCCAACTCAGGTTGACGCGCGAGATCGCCGCCAGCCAGAAGACGGCCCCGACGGCAATCGAACCCAGCCCAACATACAGGTACCCGGTGCGCAGCATCTTGGGCACCGTGACGCCGAGCGTGGAGAGCGAGAGTACCCCGACGAGGTTCATCCCGTGCTTGAGGAAAAGCTCTCCGGTAACCGAGAAACAGACCGCTATGAAAACCAGGATCAGGGCGGTGGTCATCCTCGTCCTCCCCACGGCTGCGCGGTCGGTGGTTCAGGAGTCGCCTGTCGCCAGCGCCGCGGCGAGCGCATCGGCAACACGCAAGACGTCATTCTCACTCATGACCGGAGAGAAGGGAAGACTCAAGGTCTCGCGGCACCACGCCTCGGCCTGCGGGAAGTCGCCCTCGGCATGGCCCAGATGGCGGTACGCCGGTTGCAGGTGTACCGGTACGGGATAGTGGATCTGCGTGGCGATGCCGCGGGCCTCGAGCGCCGCGCGCACGCGATCGCGCCTGTGCACGCGGACGACGAAGAGGTGGTAGACGTGGGCGTCCGGCGCGGACGGCTCCGCCGGGAGCTCCAGCGGCAAACCCTGCAGCCGCTCCCGGTAGATGCGCGCGAGTTGCTGGCGGCGCACGTTCCACGCCCCGAGGTGCGGCAGTTTCGCGGCGAGCACGGCGGCCTGGATCTCGTCGAGGCGGCTGTTGATGCCTACGGTCTCGTGGCGGTAGCGGTCCGACTGCCCGTAGTTGCGCAGCTGCTTGAGGCGCCGCGCAAGGTTCGCATCGGCCGTCCAGACGGCGCCGCCGTCGCCGTAGGCGCCGAGGTTCTTGCTCGGATAGAAGCTGAAGCAGCCCAACTCCCCCCACGTGCCCACCGGGCGATCCCGAAAGCGGGCGCCGTGGGCTTGCGCCGCATCCTCGATGACGGCGAGCCCGTGGCGCCGCGCGATCTCGCCGATCGCGTCCAGCGAGGCCGCGCGACCGTAGAGGTGCACCGGAACGATGGCACGGGTGTTCGGTGCAATGGCGTCCGCGATGCGCTCCGGGTCGATGAGCGCACTCCCGGGCTCGACATCCGCGAACACGGGGCGCGCGCCGGCGGCCGTGATCGCACTGACCGTCGGCACCGCCGTGTTGGGCGCCGTGATCACAGCGTCACGCGTTCCCGCGCCGATGGCGGTCAGAGCGAGCTGCAGCGCATCCGTGCCCGAGCCGACCCCCACCACGTGGCCGCCGCCCAGCCAATCCGCAAACGCCTGCTCGAAGCGCTCCAGTTCGGGCCCCAGGATGAACCATCCCGATTGCATCACGCGCGCGACGGCCGCCTGCAGTTCGGTCAGAATCGCGCGATCGTGTGCGCGCACGTCGAAGACGGGCAGCTCGCGTTCGGTCGGTTTCATCGGACGACGTTCCTCCGTGCCCGCGGCCAGCCGCCCGGATGACTTCTGCCACGGGCTGCTAGAGGTAGTGCTCCAGGTGCTCGCGGTAGTAGCGAATCGTGCGCTCGAGCCCGTCCTCGACGGTCACCCGCGGTTCCCAGCCGAGCTCCGCGCGGATCTTCTCGAAGCTGCCGTAGTAGCTCCCGATGTCGATGCGCTTGCGATCGTCCGGGAAGGGGACGATCTCGACGCCGCCGGCGCCGCTCTTGACGAGCATCTCGGCGACCTGCATGACCGAGAGCACCTCGTGGGAGGCGAGGTTGTACACGCGACCGGCCGTCCGCGCGTCGGCGGCCGCCAGCAGGAAGGCGGTGACCACATCCGAGACGTAGTTGTAGTCGCGGAGCTGGCTGCCATCGCCGAAGACCTGGATGATCTCGCCGTCCAGCGCCTTGCGGATGAAGACCGAGAGGAAGCCCTGCCGGGCGTGGCGGATCAGCTGCCCCGGGCCGAACGTGTTGGTCAGCCGGAGGCTGCAGGTGTGCATCCCGTAGACGTCGTGGTAGAGCCGGTGATACCACTCGGCGGCCATCTTGTTGATGCCGTTGACGTCGGTGGGATTCATGGGGTGGCCTTCGTCCACCGGGAGTCTCAGCGCTCGCCCATACTGTTGTCGCGTCCCCGCGTAGACGATGCGCGCTCCCGGGTTCTCGTTGCGGCACACCTCGAGAAGGGTCAGGTGACTCCGGCAATTGATCGCCAGATCGTCCAGCGGCCGCGCCATGCTGTCGATGTGGCTCACCTGCCCGGCGAGGTTGAAGATGTAGGCCTGGTCGCGCACGAGCGGGGTGATCGCCTCGCGATCGCGCAGATCGACCTCGCACACCGTGACCTTCGAGAGAATGTCGTGAATGTTCCAGCGATTGGCGCCGCAGCCGGGGATCATGGCGTCGACGATGGTGACGTCGGCGTCCAGCTCGACCAGGCGGCGCGCGAGATGGCTCCCGATGAAGCCCAGGCCGCCGGTCACCAGCGCCCGCGCCCCGCGGTAAGCACTCTCCCCCCGAGCTTCCATCCGTGACTCCTATGCGCCCGTGCCATGGGCCGCGGGGCCGATCGGCTCCTTGCGCACGAACAGCCGCCACCAGAGCTTGAGCATCTGGACGAAAACACGCCCCACACGGCGAAGATTGAAGAACTGCGATCGGCCGTGCATGCGATGGAAGTGGTGCACCGGGACCTCGGCGATGCGGCAGTGCGCCTGCGCGACCTTGGCCATCAGCTCCACGCAGATCAAGCCCGAATCTTCCGTCAGGCGAATCCGGTCGAAGACCTCGCGGCGGATGAGGCGAAAGTCGCAATCGACGTCGCGCACGGGGATGCGGAACAGCGTGCGCACGAGGTGATGATACGCGCGCCCCACGACGGCGCGGTACCAAGGATCGCTGCGACGGATCTTGTACCCGTTGACCAGGTCGACGCCGGCGCGCTGCTCCCAGAGCAGACGCAGCTCGCGAACGTCGTACTGCGCATCCCCGTCCGTGTAGAAGATCCAGTCACGCGTGGCGGCGGCGAAGCCGCTCCGCAGGGCTCCGCCGTAACCGCGGTTGCTCTCGTGGGTCACGTACCGGAAGCATGTATAGCGCTGGCCCAACTCCTCGAGGATTTCCTCGAGGTGGTCCGGGCTGGCATCGTTGACCACCACGATCTCGTAGTCGTCCGTCAGGCGCGAGAGCACGCGTGCCGTGAGGACCACCATGCTGGCGATCGTCCCCCAGTCGTTGTAGGCGGGGAAGAACGCCGTGATCGACTCCCGTGTGGCGGTGTGCGGCTCGGCGGCTGTGGGTTTCACGACCATCTCGTTATCCTGACCTCCGCCTGTAAGGATCGGGTGAGCTCGAACCTTTCTTCGGCCAGCGGAGCACGTAACCACGAAAATAAGGATAGTTACGGACTTGCGCTGCAGCTGTCAATCGGATCCCGCTGGAGGGCCGGCGGCGCTCCTCCGGGGGTGGGTACCGGGCCTCGTCGCGGGCGGCGATACCGGGCCCGCGGCCGGAACTCCCGCGCCTGACACGCGTTCCTACAAGAGGCGGAAAGGTTTCCTCGCGCCGCGGTCGCTTGCTAGGATATGCGGGTTGTGACCGGAATGCGATGTTCGGCCGGAGGAGGAGTGGACGCATGAGATACGGCCTGCGGCGGCAGCTGCTGCCGCTCTTTGTGATTGCGGTTCTCAGCTGCGCGGGGTCCGACGAGGGCTCCCGGGTGCTCGTGCGCGTCGGGGAGCAGGGGATCACGCTGGGTGAGTTCCAGCGCAGCTACCACGAGATGCTGGTCCTCGAGCCCGAGGTGCGGGCCGACAGCAGCGCGGCGCGTCGCTATCTGAAGGACTACATGAGCAAGACGCTCCTCGAACAGATCGCCGCCGACTCGGTCGACTGGACCCCGCTGTTCGAGCACCGCGTCCAAAGCTATCTCGAGGTGCTCATGGTGCGCGCCATGAACCACGACGCCTATGGCTATCAGGGGCACCTCACCGACGACGAACTGCGCAAGATCTACGAGCGGGCGCGCACCGTCTACCACTACCGGGCCCTGCCGTGCCCCAGTCGCGAAGACGCCATGCAGAAGCTGCTGAACGTCCGCGAGGGGGCGCGCTTCAACATGATGGCCGATCGCATTCTGGGACGTGGCGACGGCGGCGACATGGGGTGGCAGACGATCCTGGAGGCCCCCGAGTCGATCATCGACGTCTTGGATGAGCTGGGCCCCGAGGAGGTCGGCGGCCCGGTCGAGACCGGCGGCCAGTTCTTTCTGTTGCAGCTCCTCGAGAAGGCCGAGAACCCCACGTTGCGGCCGTTCGACGAGGTCTCGCAGATGCTGCGCTTCAATATCTACAAGGACCGCGGCGGGACCCTGAAGCGTCACTTCGTGGCGGAGCTCTTGCGCAAGTACCGCTACGAGATGCGCATGGCCGAGATCATCTGGATGACCGAGTTCCTTCGCGAGGAAACCGGCGGCCTGGAACACACCTTCGATCCGGACACGCTGGAGTCGGGCCCCGGCGGTACGGTGACCGCGCCCAAGGAGGGTAGTGGCGTTCCCTGGACCGAGAGCCCCTTCACGGAAGAGGAGAAAGGGCGGATTCTGGCGACGACATCGGTGGACACGATCAGCGCGGCGCTCTTCCTCGACCACATGCTCACCAAGCTCTTCTTCACCTGGCCGAGTTTTGAACGGCCCGAGCACGTGACCGGGCCGCTGCGCGAGCTGGTCATCCAGCGGCTCTCGCCGCACGAGGCGCGCGCCCGCGGCTACGGTCAGGATCCCGACCTGCTGTGGCAGATCAAGAAGCGGCGGGGCCTGGTGCACACCCGGCAGCTCATCCTGCAGAAGATCCGTCCCCAGGTGCTCCCGACGACCGAGGATGTATTCGCCTATTACCAGGAGTTCGGCCCGAAGACCGATGATCCCGAGAGGCGCCGGTACATCATGGTCATCGTGACGGACGACGAGCTGGCCGAGCAGGCACGCGAGATCCTTCTCCGCGAGTCGAATCCCGACCAGGCCTATCAGGAGATCAAGGCGCTGGATCCGGACGCGAGCTGGCTCGGTGCCCGCGGATTCACGGTCGTGGAGGACCAGGCTTCGGGGGTCATCGATCAACGGGTCTTCCAGCTTCGCCCGGGGCAGGTGACCGAAAGCACGCCGGTGGGGGATCGCGTTGCCGTCGCGCGTCTCGAAACCATCCACCGACCCATGACGCAGTCCTTCGAGGAGGTCTTCGAGGACCTGCGCCGTGCGCTGACGCAAGGACGCATCGACTCGCTGATGAACGTCTATCTCGACGAGCGGCGTAGCATCACGCCGATCGTCGTGGATGAGGCCGTCTTCAAGCAGATCCGTTTCGAGCGCCTGCCGGCAGAGAGCTAGAGACGAATGCGGAGGCCAGTTGCCATGGATGCAAGGCTCAAACCCTCGTGTGCGCGAGCGAGCCGAGCGGCGGCGTGTCTGCTCGGACTCATCGGGATCCTGATGGCGAACGCCGGCATCCTGGAGCGGGGCGCCGGCGCGCAGGAGCCAGCTGACGGCGTTGTCGGGCAACCCGCGCGCAGCGAGGTCCGCATCCTCTCCGAGACGGACGATCAGCTGCTCTTCGAGCTGATCACGCCACACCCGGCAACCGAGCGCGTGAGTGCGGACGGCCGTGAGTATGTCCAGGTGCGTGTGAGCGGTTACCACCGGCCCCGGCAAGCCGGCCAGCCGGACCTGCCGTGGAAGGAGGTGCAGATCGCCGTGCCCCCGGGCATGCAGGCGATCATCGCGACCGTCGAGAGCGCCGAACGACCGCTGATCGGTGGCGTGCCGCTGCCGCGACCGACCGAGGAGTTCGTGACCGAAGGCGGAAAGAGCCGCAGGGATCCGGACGAGCTGTATCAGCACGTCGTCACCTACACGCCCGACCCGCAGGTGTACGAATCGATCTCGATCTACCCGGCGCAGCAGGCCACCGTGGCCACCCCTCATCGCTGGCGGCATCTGCGCGTGGCCCCGCTGCAGCTCTACCCGGTGCGCTACGACCCCGGGCAGCGCAGCCTCCTGTGGTGTCCGCGCATGGTCGTCCAGGTGCGCTTCGTACCCCTGCCGGGGGCCGAGCGTGCCGAGCCCGAGACGCCCTACCTGCATCCTGAGCCGCGCTGGGAACCGGTCTACGAGAGACGCATCCTCAACCACGAGCGGGCCCGCCGGTACCGGCGCGCGCCGCGTGCGGTGGAACGGATGCGGCTGGACACGCTTGAGGAATCGACCTTCCAGATCCGTCTGGGGGTGGACAGCACGGACGTCTACACGGTGGCCTACGAGGATCTGGCGACGACGGGCGCGGATCTCGGAGATCTCGCGTGGAGCGATCTGCGTCTCCTGGTTCGCGGCTACAGCGACACGACGACGGTCGGGGATACGCACCAGGAATGGGGTATCCCGTTCCATCCGGACGACGTCGACGGGGACGGGCTCTTCGAGAGTGGCGAGTCGTTGATCTTCTACGGACAGGACGCCTGGGATTTCTTCGACTACGAACCCCAGGACAAGCGCTATCTGCGGCGCAACATCTACTGGCTGCTGGACGGTGCGACGTCACCGGCGACCATGGACACGCTTCCCGGTTGGCTGGACGCCGAGGATTTGAGCCCGCTCACGCTCTACGACCGCACGATCCACTTCGAACGCAATCTCTACTACATGCCGATCATGGCTGAGAAGGATCAGAACGCGCCGCGGCTCGGTCCCCGGGTGTTCGCGACCGACCACTACAACTGGACGAACCCCGACCCAGTCGAGGGAACCGTGCATCGTCCGATCAAGGTGGTGCCCCTGGACATGCCCCGTCTCCTGCGGCTGGGTGAACTGCGGGTGCACGTGCAGGGGCAGCAGTATCTCGGGGGCACCTACAATCCCAAGCCGCACCAGCCGCGTCTGTGGCTGTCGCGCTCTCCATCCCCGGCGGATACCACCTGGCCCTTCCCCGGCAACGCGTACAGTATCCCCCCGCGAGACGACCTCCTGATCACCATCGACGGCGACGAGATCCCCAGTAACATGCTCCGTCAGGGGCGCACCTATCTGAAGATCTACCTGCCGAGGGAGGACGACGGCATCGATGACGTCCAAGGGGACGGCGTCGGCATCAACTGGGCCGAGGTCGATTTCCGGGGCACGTTCCAGATGTGGCAGCATCAGCTCGTCGCCGACCTCGACGAGTTGACCGGCATTCAGCAACTGCGCATCCTGGATCTGAAGACCACCGATGCGCTCGCCTTCGAGCTGGGGGATGCCCGCGATCCCAAGGTCCTCGCGCTGCCCGAGAGCCTGTTTACGGCTTCCGGCGACGGCTGGGAGCTGCGCCTGCAGATGGACTTGGGTGAGCTCACGGGCAAGCGGCGCCTCTTCGTCGTCGAGCGCGACCACGTGAGGCCGCTCGGCCCCGAGGCCATGTCGCTGAAGCGCGGGGGCGGCGTGCCGGCGTTCAGCGGACAGGACTTCGTCGCGATCTACGCGGAGCGCTTCCGTACCACGCTGCAGCCTCTGCTGGACCACCGCGCGTCCCAGGGCCACCATCTCCTCGCGGCATCCGTCGAGGACGTCTACGACGCCTACAGCGGCGGCCGGCGCCATCCGTTCGCCATCAAGCGGCTGCTGAGGGAGATGTGGCGGATGAGCGATCCGTCCCCCGACTATCTGATGCTGGTGGGAGACGCGTCGAACGACATCGCGAACTACGCCATCGCGCTCGCGGCGAACAACTCCGACACCAACTACGTCCCGGTGATGACCATCTCGGGTCACTTCTACAGCTCCACCGGCCGGCAGATCGTCTCCAGTGACCACTGGTACGTCGACCACCTCGGCGGCGCGTGGGACGAGGGCATGACCTACGTTGCCGACCTCTACCTAGGGCGCATTCCCTGCGGCAGCGAAGAGGAGCTGTCGGTCTACGTGAACAAGGTGCTGGACTACGAGCTGACGGGCGAGACCGCAACCTGGCGCAGCCACGTCGTGATGCACGCCGACGACATGCACTCGAGCAAGATCACCGGCCTGGGTGGCGGCACCCAGTACCAGTACCAGGCCTACGAGGACGCGTTCATCGACATCAGCCGCAAGAGCGCGCGGTTCATCACGGGCGATTCGGCCTTTGCCCACTTCGATGTCGACTCGCTCTACCAGGGCATCTACATGGACTCGATTCCGGAGCTGGGGCGTTGTGAGCGCGATCCGGAAAACCCCGAGCGCTGCCTATTCCATCCAGATGGCACGGTCGTCTACGTGCGGGGTTCGATCGACTACAATCCCAGCCTGCACTACGGGCAGGAGGTCTTCCATGAGATTCTCTTGGAGAGCCTCAATGCGGGCGCCCTGGTCTGGTCGTTTCAGGGCCACTCGAACCGGCAGCTCCTCACCCACGAGTACGTCTTCCGGCACACGCGGGGCGCCGAGCACGTGAACGAGTTCACCAACATCGGGCACCCCTTCATGTTCTTCGGGTACGGCTGCCACCTGGGCGAGTACGCCCACGAGTGGGAGGGGGAGCTGAAGCGCGGCGACGCCATGGCCGAGATCATGCTCTTCTGCTGCCCGGGTGAGC
>JAUVTV010000179.1 GCA_030601305.1 Candidatus Eiseniibacteriota bacterium
GGCTCAGGAGTTCAAGTCGTGGGTGGAAGGCGATCCTCACTCCGAGCTGCTGGCGCCAGTGCCCCTGGGCACGGTCTGCTTCCGCTGCAACCCGGGCGCCGAGCGCCTCGCTCTCGGTGGGGCGGGCAGTGTCGATGAGGCCAACCGCCGCCTGCTGGAAGAGATCAACCGAACGGGAATCATCTTTGTCACGCACACCAAGCTGAACGGCAGATACTGCCTGCGAATGAACATTGGCCAAACGCAAACATGTCGCAAACACGTGGAGCAAGCGTGGCACACCATACGCGAATGCGAGACCGTGCGTCGCTGTTGCTCCGCGTGACAGAAGTGATAAAATCCGCACAGTGCTTGTCTACGGGAACAGTGGACTAATCCGCGGGTAATGAGATTCCGTTGCTGCAGGTCCATGGGCATTCACATCGCTCCGGTCTCTCAGTGCAGCTCGATGAGCAAAACCCCGGCGAACGACCTTTTGGGTACCGGCTCTAGGATGGGGATGAGATCGTCATGAAGGCATGGGTGACAATCCTGGGCAAGCGCCTCGCGAGGGCGCTGCTGCTCGCATTCCTGCTGGCCGCTTCCGGGAGCGGCGCGGCTCGCGGCGAACCCGCAGGTCTCCCCGAGCAGCCCACGCTGGGCGACTATCTTTCCTACGCAGAGGAGCACAACCCCGGTCTCCAGGCCGCCTATCGGCGCTGGCAAGCCGCCGAGAAGGCCGTCTCCAAGGCCAAGGCACTGCCCGATCCCAGGCTGACCTACGGCTACTTCGTGGAGCCGGTGGAGACGCGCGTGGGACCTCAGCGTCAGACCTTTGGCGTCTCGCAGAAGATTCCTTGGCTTGGCAAGATCGGGGCACGCAAGCAGGTTGCATCTCGTCGCAGTGATGCGGAGCGCGAGGTCTACGCCGCCGAGAAGCTGAGGCTCTTCCATCGCGTCAAACGTCTGTATCACGACCTCGCGTACCTGCACCGGGCAGTGGATATCACGGAGGAGAACGTTGCCCTGCTGACCCAGCTGGAGCCGATCGTCCGGACCCAGTACCAGGGCGGGGCGGCCTCGCAGTCCGCGCTTCTCAAGATCCAGGTGGAGATCGCGCGGCTGGAGGATCGTCGCGAGGGGTTCGCCGATCAGGGCGCCGCCATCGAGGCGCAGCTCAATGCGGCCCTGGGAAGACCGGCCGATGCGGACCTCCCGCGGCCGGTCGCGGCGCCTGCGGAGAGCCTGCGCGTCGCTCCCGAGGAGCTTCTCGCCTGGCTCGAAGAGCACAACCCGGATCTGCGGGCCATGGACTATCGCGCCGATTCCGAGAAAGCCGCCGCCTCGCTCGCGGGCAAGAGCTACTTCCCGGATCTATCCCTGGGATTCCAGTACATCGAGATCGGTGAGAGCGTTTTCCCGGGAGTCGAGGACAGTGGCAAGGACGCCATGCTGGCGACGGTGGCCATCAACCTGCCGCTCTGGTTCGGCACGTACAAGGCGTCGGGGGAGGAAGCTCAGGAACGCTATGCCGCCGCACGCAACGAGCGTGACGAACTGCTGAACCAGTTCGCCGCCGAGCTGCGCGCAGCCGACTACGCCTTGCGCGACGCGGAACGCCGCCTGCATCTGTACCGCCGGGACCTGCTTCCCATGGCGCGCCAATCTCTGGAGGTCACGCTGGGGGCCTTCACGGCCGAGCAGGTCACGTTCCTCGACGTCGTCGAGGCCGAACGCACGCTCTTGGAATTCGATCTGGCCCACGCACGGGCCGTTGCCGATCGCGGGCAGTCGCTCGCGCGCATCGAGATGCTGGTCGGGGGATTCCCCGCCGAATGAGAAGACAATCACCGCCGGGTTGCACCGGCGCATGAGAGGAATGAGATCATGAAGGTCAAGATTGTATTGGCATCTGTCGCTGGCATCGCGCTTCTGTTCCTGGCCGGTGCGCGCGCAACCGAACCCACCCAGGACAAAGCCGCAACCCAGGAGGTCTGCCCGATGAGCGGCAGGCCGATCGACCCGGACTTCCATGCGGACCACGAAGGCCAACGCGTCTACTTCTGCAGTTCGGGTTGCGTCGCCGCTTTCGAGAAGGACCCGGCCAAGTACATGCAGAAGCTCGAGGCCCAGGGCATCCAACTCGAGCACGCCACGCGTCCCCAAACCCATTGTCCCATCATGGGCGGCGAGATCGATCGCTCGGCGTTCACTGACTATCAGGGCAAGCGCATCTACTTCTGCTGCCAGATGTGCGACGCGAAGTTCCTCGAGGATCCCGAGGGACACATCCGCAAGATGGAGAGCGCGGGGATCGAACTGGATGCCGTGCCCGTGCCGCAGACGATGTGTCCCGTGATGGACCTGGAGGTCGATCGGCAGTACTTCGTCGACTACGCGGGTCAGCGCATCTACTTCTGCTGCGAGCCGTGCATCCAGAAGTTCAACCAGGATCCCGAGACCTACATCGACAAGCTGCAGGCCACCCCGAGGAGGTGATTCGTCATGTCGTCATGGCTCGTCCGATTACGCGGAACCGGGGGCGATCACAGGCGCCTGTGGCTGCCGCTCCTGTTGGTGGCGGTCTTCGCGATCGGTTTGGCTCTCGGTCGCGGGGGGCGTGACGCCGGACCTGCCGATCATGTTCAGACGGGGGGTGTCGTCCAGGCAGAAACCTGGACTTGTTCGATGCATCCCCAGATCCAGCAATCGGGGCCAGGCCTCTGTCCGTTGTGTGGCATGGATCTCATCCCGGTCGAGGGGGCCACGAGCGGATCGGGCTCCGCGGCGGAGCTGGTCCTGTCGGAGGCGGCCCGCAAGCTGGCCGCCGTCGAGGTGCGGCCCGGCGAGCGCCGGTTTGTCGAAACCGAGATCCGCATGGTCGGCAAGATCACCTACGATGAGACCCGTCTCGCCTACATCACCGCGCGCATGCCCGGACGCCTCGACCGCCTGTACGTCGACTACGTCGGCATGCCCGTACGCGAGGGCGATCACCTCGCCGAGTTGTACAGCCCCGATTTGTTGGTCGCTCAGGAGGAGTTGGTGCAGGCCGTCCGCGCGGCGCGCGGGGCGGCTGGAGACGAGCACTCCGTCGTGGGGCGGACCGCGCGCGCCAACGTGGGAGCCGCCCGCGAGAAACTCCGCCTGTGGGGACTCACCGCGGATCAAATCGCCGAGATCGAACGGAGGGAACACCCCTCGGACCACGTGACGATCTACGCTCCGCACAGCGGCATCGTGGTCGCCAAAGACGCTGTCGAGGGGATGTACGTCCAGACGGGAACGGTGATCTACACGATTGCCGATTTGTCACAGGTCTGGGCCAAGCTGGACGCCTACGAGTCCGACCTCGCGTGGGTGCGCTACGGGCAGGCGGTCGAGCTGCACACCGAGGCCTATCCCGGGGACGCCTTTCACGGGAAGATCGTCTTCGTGGATCCGGTCGTGAATGCGCGCACGCGCACCGTCAAGGTGCGCGTCAACGTGCCCAATCTGGAGGGCAAGCTCAAGCCGGAGATGTTCGTGCGCGGCCGCGTGAGCGCGCGCGTCGCGGCCGGTGGCCGGGTCATGGATCCCGATCTCGCCGGCAAGTGGATCTCGCCGATGCACCCCGAGATCGTCAAGGACGGCCCCGGCAAGTGTGACGTGTGCGGCATGCCGCTCGTTCCGGCGGAGACATTGGGCTACGTTTCCGCCGACGCGACGGGTGCGGAGGCACCGCTCGTCATTCCCGCCACGGCGCCGCTCATCACGGGGAAGCGAGCGATCGTCTACGTGGCCGATCCGGAGGCGGAGGGAACCTATCGCGGGCGGGAGAT
>JAUVTV010000198.1 GCA_030601305.1 Candidatus Eiseniibacteriota bacterium
GCCAGTGACAGGCTCCGGTCCGGGGCCGCAGGACGCACAGAAGGCGCATAACCCCCAACGCGCTGGCATCCCGGCCCCGGCCATCCAACACCGTAAGGCAGGAGCCCCTAGGCCCGCCTTCGGCGGCAGGCCGGGGTGGCAGCCGCTTCGGGCAGCGTAGCCACGTGTATCCTGTCCAGTATCCGAGAGGAGAGAAGTGCTAGATCTTGTCATCTACACCGAAGGCCTGCCGTTCGACGGGGCCACGCCGTTCGAGCGGTCCCTCGGTGGGTCGGAGAGCGCAGTGGTCTTTATGGCCCGGGAACTCGCGCGCCGCGGCCACCGCGTCCGCGTCTTCTGCGCCTGCGAGCGGCCGGGCGAGTACGATGGTGTCACCTATCGCGATCTGAGCGACTTCCCGGCCTTCGTGGAGTCGGAATCGTGCGACGTCTTTGTCTGCTGCCGGCATCCACGGGGCCTCACCGCGCCCGTGCGCTCGAAGATCAACGTCATCTGGAACCATGACATCATAGTCGAGCCGGCCGCTCAGCAACTGATGTCACTGATGTTCAAGGTGGACCGGCTGTTCGTGCTCTCCGAGTTTCACAAGCAGCAGTTCCAGCGGCGCCTCAGCGTCTCTGAAGATCGCTATGTCGTGACTCGCAATGGGGTGGACCTGGACCTCATCGACGAAGCGAGCCGGGGCGTGCAGCGTGATCCCAACCGCCTGCTGTACACCAGCCGGCCCGAGCGAGGGCTCGACGTATTGCTCACGACTTGGCCGGAGTTGAAGAGACGACGGCCTGAGTTGAAGCTTGCGGTAACCTACTACGAGAACCCCAGCGCGGACGCGCAGATGGCCGAGTATCTCGGAACCCTGAAGCGCACTGCGGAGCAGCTTCCGGACATCACGTTGCTCGGAGCGCTGAGCAAGCGCGAGCTCTATCGAGAGATCGCCTCCTCTGCCCTCGTGGTCTATCCGGCGACGTTCCCGGAGGTGAGCTGCATCAGCGCGCTCGAAGCGGCCGCCTGCGGCACCCCCATGATTGCCTCCCGCTACGCGGCGCTGAAAGAGAGCGTAGTCGACGGCGAGACGGGGCTTCTGGTGCCCGGCGATCCGCACAGCGACGAGTATCTGGAGAGATTCGCGGCGGCCGTCACCGGGCTGCTCGAAGATGATGCTCGCTGCGCAGCGATGGGAGAGGCCGCGCGGCGGCGCGTGGAGCAGCGATACCAGTGGCGCGACATAGCGTCGGAATGGGAAGAACTCTTCGAGAGCCTGCTGTCGCGTCCGGCGCCAGGCCAGCGCCAGACCGTTTCCGTCTGCATGATCGTGAAGAACGCGCAGGCCGCTCTCTACCGATGCCTGGACAGTGTGAAGACGATCGCGGACGAGATCATCGTCTGTGACACCGGTTCCACCGACCGCACGGTGGAGATCGCGCGGGAGTATACAGACCAGGTCCATCGGATCCCGTGGGAGGATGACTTCGCGGCCGCCCGCAATCGCAGCATCGAGAAGGCGACGAAGGACTGGATCCTCTGGATCGACGCGGACGAGTATCTGCTGGGCGGCGACAACCTCGCCAAGTACCTGCGGGACAACATGTACGACGGCTACGTCATCCGCCAGCACCACCACGCCATCGACGCGCAGTTCAAGCCTGATGTCCCGGTGCGACTCTTCCGCAACGAGCGTGGGGTGCGCTTCTTCGGATGCGTGCACGAGCACCCGGAGACGGAGCTGAACAAGGGCGTCACGCCCGCCGTCATCCTGAGCGATGTGCATATCATCCACGATGGCTATGTCACGGAGGCGGTCCGGCGCCGGCGCTTTCTCCGCAACTTGCCGCTGCTGTTGAAGGACCGGAAGCGGCATCCCAACCGGCGGCTGGGGCTGGTCTTCCTCGCCCGCGACTACATCCATCTGGCGCGGTACGAACTCGAACACACCCGCGGCCAGATGACCGACAAGGCCCGCAAGTACCTCGAGCGAGCAATCGAGATACATCGGAAGCACTTCCGCTCCCCCGAGGATCCGCTGCACAGCTACAGCTTCCCGCTCTACCAGTCCGCGCTGGAGCTGCTCGGGGAGGGGTTCGATCTGGGATACTTCATCGCGCTGAGCGGCGAGCCGCTGAGTGACCTCGGCAGCCAACCCGTCCAGCGCGTCCACGTCCGCGACGAAGCCGAGGCGCGTGAGTTTCTGGAGCACCACCTTACAGAATTGCTGAAAGAATCCCAGAGCGAGCACGAGATTCCGTTTGACACTGAGGCCGCGTAAGACAGGAGGCCGGTATGCCCTACTCCACACCCAACGACGTCCGCCTACGGGCGGTGGGGATGACCGAGGAGGTTATCCCCGACGTTTCTTCCAGCAGCCTCAATCTCACCACCTGCATCGCGGAGGCCGATGGGGAGATAGATGAGGCCGCACGTGCCGGCGACTATGAGGTGCCATTCAGCCCGGTCCCCGACCGCATCCGCGATCTATCCGCCAGCGGCGCGCTCGCGCGCGCCCGGCGCGGCCTCCAGCTCGGAAACCAGTCAGCCGCCGAGCCCGACCCCTATCGCTCGGAATTCGAGGCCGGGCTGGACCTGCTGCGGCGGAGCGCGCTCGACTTCGGCACCGTGCTTGTCAGCGGGGAGCAGGTCGTCATGCCCGCGGATGACAGCGACTGGGCCCAGCTCGCACACCGCGGCATCCTCACGGGCAGCGTCACACTGACCAACGAGTCGGCGAGCTTCGCCTACGTCGAGGACCGACGCGAGTACCAGCCCGACTACCGGCCCAACTCCGTCAAGGACCACCAAATGGACCACCGCGGCGGACGAGTGCGTCGTCTGCTGGGCGGCCGGCTCGCAGCGGGACAGACAGTGCTTGCGAGCTACCACTACTACCACCGCCAGCCCGGCCGC
>JAUVTV010000174.1 GCA_030601305.1 Candidatus Eiseniibacteriota bacterium
CCGGACGATGCGCGGCCCTCCGGCGAGGTCCAGCAGCCACCGATCGGTGCGCCACTCGGGGCCCTCGAGCCCGCCCCGGCGATCGATGATCGTCCCGCGGTACGATTCAAGCCGGGTGTTGATGCTCCAGGCCGCGTCCACGCGATCTACAGCCCGCCGCAGACTGAGCGTGCCCGATCGCAGATCGCTTCCCCGCGCGAATGCCGCGAAGAGGTCGAGGTCAGATCCCGCCAGCTGGGCGTCGCGATACCAGGCGCCCCAGTACGGCTGGACCCCGTCGTTGCCCCCCTCGAGGCTGATGCCCTTGCCGTAACCGAGGAAGTTCACCTCCTCGAGTCCGACGGTCCAGACGATCAGACCACCGTCCATGCGGAAATTGAACATCGGCCGGGTCGACCAGATATCGCGCGTCTCCACCGTCAGGTCCAGGGTATCGCCCGTCGCGGTGCCGTGCGTGAGGACGTTGGTGTGCAGGAAGGGCAGCGCGCGCAGCCGGCGGAGGGCGGCCTGCACATCCTCGAGGCAGACGCGTTCGCCCTCGCGGAGGGAGAGGCCGCGACGGATGACCGACTCCCGCGTCACGATGTGCAGGCTGTTCGCCGCGCGGGCGTAGAACGCGTCGGCGAATGGGTCGTCCTCCTCGAAGATGTTGTTCGGCTTGACGGTCAGACTGCGCAGGAAAGCGCACTCTCCAGGCAGGTCCGAGAAGAGGAGCTCCCCGGGCCTGACACCCTCGGGGACGCCCCCCCCGGCGGGCGAGCCGGCTGCCAGGAGTGCCCCAGCGACCGCGAGAAGCCCTAGCAAGTATGGCAGTTGCGGGAAGAACCCTGCTCGCCTCCGGCCTGCCATCGCCCCCCCTTCCGTCATGGACCCCAATCGTCCGAACAGCGCTCCTGTACCTTGATGCGATCCCCGACCCTCTCTAGAATAGGGTTCGAATCTTGACCGTGTCACCGGCACGAGGCCAAGCAGAAAGATGAAGCGTTCAGTCTTGCAGATCCGACGGTTGTACTGGATCGACGCCGCCCTCCGGAGGGGTGAGTTCCCCACCACCGTCGGACTCGCACGCGAATTGGGCATCAGCCGGGGCACCGTTCATCGCGACCTTCAGGCACTGCGCATCCGGTACAAGGCGCCGATTACCTTCGATCCGTCGCGCGGCGGCTACGCCTATGGCCGCGCCTTCCGACCGGATCTGCCTCACCTGTCGGCCGAGGAGGCCATCGAACTCGCGCAGGGCATCTTCAAGCGCGGGCCCATCCCCGACAGCGCCCTCGCTCAGGGGCTCATGCTCCTTCTTCGTCAGGTGGCGCACCTTCTCCCCAGCGTCGGCGAGTCCCTCGCCGGAGCCTCCGGCACGGAGAAGCCGCCGGCCGCCGCAGGCGGCGCGAGCGGGTGGCGCAATTCCGCGCGCGGGTCCGGAGCCACCACCGGCGCCTCCGCGGGCACCGGGCGGCCCAGGTCGCGCGTCACCGTGCACCTGCGGTTCGATCAGAGCGTGGCCCGCGAGGTCCTGCAGTCGGGGCTCTTCCGGAAGGGAGAAGTTCAACTGCTCACCGACGGCGGCGTCGAGGCCGCTGTAACGACACGCGATCCGGAACCGCTCCTCTTTGATCTGCTGCGCTGGGCCCCCAACTTCGAGATCGCCGGCCCCCCGTGGGTTCGCCGCCGGTTGCCTCAGATCCTGCGGAGATTGCTGAGGCAGATGGAGGCGCGGAAGACGACTCGCCGTAAACGGAAAAAGGCATCACGATAGCCGCTCAGGTAGTGCCCGCATCTGCCGATCCTCAAGGTAGAAGTCCATACCTTCTAGCGCTATGGGACCCGCGGCGACTGCACGCTGCGGGTCCTGTTCTTCACGCATCCCGACGCACCCGGATCCGTCCCCGCGGCCCGATCTCCACGCACGGCCCCACAAACTGCGCCAAGGTCTCGGCTTGGGTCTCGAGGTGGTGGCTGACGCAGCTGGTCGTGAAGGTGAGATCCGTCCCGCTCAGGACGGCGGGAAGGAGAACCTGGTCGGCGAGGTGGGGATCGAAGCAGGCGCCTGTGCCCAGAAAGGCCAGCGCCTCGCGCGCCGCCTCCTCGCCCACCTCCTCGGCTGGCTTGCGCACCGCGCCCAGCCCGGTGAAGCCGCCGGCGATCCACGACCCACCCGCGGAAGTCGGCTCGCGGTGCGTGTGGACACGAATGTAGACATAGGTCCCGGTGGGACCCTCGAGCTCGACGATCCGCTCGCGCACCGACCAGTGCTTCGCCGAGAGCGCGACCCGCACGACCTTTGTCATCCGCTCGGCGATGTGTCGCGGCAGAGAGGAGACGACGGCAGTCACATCCACCCGCACGTGCCGGCGCTCGGGTCGTTCGAAGAGGAGGCACCGGTCCTGTTCCTGAGAACCGCCTTGGGTCCCGATCACGATCCGGCCGCCCCCGCGAGGGTAGAACCCGTAGCGCTCGAGCTCGACCGATACATCGTGGCCCAGGAAACGGAGGAACGGCACGTGGATATCGCGCAGGTAATCGAAGGGCGGTGCCCAGGCGACGTGCGTCCCGCCGCTCACCGCGAGACGGGATGGGCCCGGTGCCCGCAGGAGCGGCAGCAGGGCGGCCTGCGCCACGAGCGACGTCGCCCCCGCGGTGCCGACCTCGTGCGCGTAGGTTCCGGAGCGGAGCGGTCCCGGTTCGAAGCGCAGCTCCCGGGAACCGACCTCGTCACCGCTCACCTTCGCGCCGCAGAGACTCGCGACCGCGCGGGTCGCCGCGATGTGTTGCGCCTTGAGGCCCGGCTGGCGGCGGCGAGCGCGGATGTGGATCATGTGGAAGGGCAGTTGCAGGCAGGCCGAGAGTGTGAGCGCGGTCCGAAGGACCTGCCCCCCGCCCTCGCCACGACTGCCGTCGAGCTCGATCATGATCCTCGAGACATGTCCACCACCCGGCCGGGGAGGTGGAAGAGGTTGCCGCCCATGTGGTGGAGGGTCTGGGCTGCCGACGCAACCCGCAGGCGCTCGTTGAAGAAATCAGGCGTGGCGAAGGCACCCACCACCTCGCCGACGAAGAGCGTGTGATCGCCGCAGCGGTGCGTGCGAACCAGGCGGCACTCGAGATGTGCGGGGCACTCGGCGACACCGGGAACGGCAACCTCGCGGCCTGGCTCGGCCGTCAGACCGCAGCCTTCGAACTTGTCGCGCTCATGGCCCGAGACGGTGCCGGCGACCTTGACCAGCGGGAGCTGCGCGGCGCCGGGGACGTTGACGATGAAGGCCCGTGCGCGCCGAATGACCTCATGGGAGTAGCGGGTCCGGCCGATGCTCACGACGATGAGCGGCGGATCGATGCTCGCCGGCATCTGCCACGCCACGGCGAGCACGGAGCGCTTCTTCCCGTGAGCGGAGCTGACCAGGACCGTGGCCCCGGTGCCCAGCAGCCGATGGACGCGGCCGGGCGGCACTGTGCGCTTCCCGGGCATCAGTCAGGCTTCTTCCGTCCGCGCCGCGCGATGCGCAGGCAGATCGCGAGTCCCCCGTAGAGCACCACACAGCCGAAGGCGAACATGATCCAGGCCGACAACGGCATCCGCACTTCCTCCCCTATTGCGTGTCGCGGCCCGGCCGGCGCCACAGCAGGTACCCAACCACCGCGAAGAACACGAGCGTGCCCCATCCCGCGAGCGTCGTGGCAGAGCGGGGATAGCCCTCGTACGTCTCCAGGATCTCGGCGCGCACGTTCATCACCAGGATGTAGAGCAGGACCGCCGGCGTCACGTAGCGCAGGGCGACTTCCCACCAGCGCCCGAGGCGGATCTCGGAGACGCTGTTCAGATACTCGCGGAATTCCCGCAGGTTGTACAGGTAGCCCACCGCAATACACTGGCCCAAGCCCGCAACGACCAGACCGAAATCACAGATCCACTTGTCGACGATGTCGAACCAGTAGAAGCCCCCGCGCGTCGTGTACACCGCAGCGATCGGCAGCGCGACCGCGACGCATCCCAGGGCCAGCGCTCCGGGTGCGCTCTTCCATTTGTCGTGC
>JAUVTV010000184.1 GCA_030601305.1 Candidatus Eiseniibacteriota bacterium
GAGAAGCTGCCCTGGATCATCACGTCTGCCTCCCGCAGTAGTTGGGCCAGGAGGCGCTGGTGTTGCCTGCGTGTCATAAGCGTAAATATATGCGTACGTTGACAAGAATCAAGCAGAATCCTGCCGGGGCGTCTCAGAAAATGAGGGGGTTTTCGGCCGGGCCTCTAGAGGTCGAATGCGTAGACCTCATCTCCCCAGCCCCCGGGCGGCACACGATGGACGCTCATCCGGGCACGGACGCGGTCCGTGTCTTGGGCGGCTTCGAGGATCGCGTAGTAGGTGGCGTCCGCCTCCGCCGCAAAGAAGCGCGAAGGGTTCCCCCCGGGCTCGGGGGCCACGCTTCCATCGGGTCGCCACTTCCGCGGCTGATGACCGCACCCCATGTGGCTGCACTCGAAGTAGTGCACGCCGCGGATGAGGTGGTGGTTGACGGCGTGGTTGTGCCCGCTGATGGCGAGATGCGCCCAGGGTTCGATCAACGGGACGATGTGCCGCACGATCTGATTGCCTGCGTACTCCAGCGGATCGTCAAAGGGGGGCACGTTGTTGCGCCCCTGTGCATAGGGGGGATGGTGCAGGAGGACGACGTGGAGGGCGCTGTCGTCCGGGACCTCGGCGAGCGTGCTGCGCACCCAATCGTTCTGCTCAGAGCCGGGTGTGATGGGCTCGAAGATGTAGCGGCCCGGCGGCTCGTAGCACGGGCCCGTGCGGGCGTCGTGATCTCCGGGAACCCAGCGGCGGGCGACGAAGAGTGAAAGGATGTGCAGGGGGCCGCAGGTTGCCGCGTAGCAGCCGCGCGGGGCGGTGGTCGCGGGCGGCAGGAGCAGATCGGTGAAGACCTCGAGGTCCCAAGGGTACGCCTCTTCCCCTGGGCCGGGTGTGCACGAGACGTCGTGATTCCCCGGGCAGACGAAGAGGGGTGCGGTCGAGAGCAGCGGCACCAGGCTGTCGAAGAACGCCGGCGGATCGCGCCGACCGGTCCACGAGCCGAGGTCGTCGGCCTCCTGCACCAGATCGCCCGCGAAGAGGATCGCGTGAAAGGGCGTACGCGCGGCTGCCCGAGCGACCGCCTGCATCGTGGACGTCGCACCCGGCAGTCCCTGATGATCCGATACAAGGAGAAAGCGCCACGCCTCCCCCGGTGCGGGATCTGGCTGCACACTGAACCGGGACGTCTGCTCTGCGCCGCAGCGAATCTGGTAGGTGCCACCCCGGCCGTCGTAGTCGGTGATGGTGAAGCGGGCCAGGAAGACGTCGCGGTCGAGCCGCTCCAGCTCCGACGTCCGGGCGATGAACGTCCGTGGCGCTGCCGAGCCGGCGCCCTCCCAGAGGAGAGTGCCCCCCGGCCTTCCCGCGCCCGACAGCAGCACACGGACCTCGAGCGCGGCCGGCTCGAACCGCACGAGCCAGGGAGCGCAGAGGGGGCGAATCGCCACCCCGGTGCTCCGTCCCGTCGTGTTCTGCTCCCCGCTTCCCATCGCCGTTTCCTCTCCCAACAGGTAGATGGATTGTTGCCTCAGACGGGGAGGTCGGCGCAAGCTCTGTCGGATGGGGGCCACCCGGGCCCGAGAGGAGGGGTCGTGGCATCTGACACCGGCGAGATCCGCTTCGCCCGCGCGCTCGTGCTGGGTGCGACGGGGATGATCGGCGCCCATGCGGTGCGCGCCTGCTTGAAGCGCGACATCCCTGTTCGCGCGCTGATCCGTCCGACCAGCGAGGCAGGCAACCTCGAGGGATTGGATGTCGAGCGCGTGCCGGGCGATCTTGCGGATCAGGCCTCGCTGAGGAGCGCGCTCGAGGATTGTGACCTGTTCATTCACGCTGCGGCCCCCTATCCCACCCACCACTTCGGCAAGGTGCGTCTGATCGCGCAGGCGACACACGGCCTGCGCAACCTGCTCGAGGTCGCGCGAGAGGCGCCCGGCTTGCGACGACTGGTCTACGTGAGCAGCGTGACGACCATCGGAATCCCGGCAGGCGAGGATGGACGGCCCGCACCCCACGCGCGCCCGGCGCGGGAATCCGACGTGCAGTTCCCCGTGGACGACGACGCTCCCTATTTCGGGGTCAAGTTCGCGATGGAGCGGCAGGCCCTGGATGCGGCACAGGCAGGCGTGCCCGTCGTGGTCGTCAATCCGACCTTCTGTGTGGACGCTCTCGACGCTCGTCGCACGACCGCGCAGCTCATGATCCCGCTGGCGCGCCGCCAGGTTCCGGCCTACATCCCCGGCTACCTGAATGCGGTGGCGACGCAGGATGTCGGGACCGGCATCCTGCTGGCGGCCCTCCGCGGCCGCGTTGGCCAGCGCTACATCCTCGGCGGCGAGAACATGCGCTCCCAGGAGTTCCTGGCCCGCTGCGCGCGCGAGGTGGGCGTGTCCGCGCCGCGCCTCGCCATGCCGATTGCCCTCGCCGAGGTCGTGAGTTTCTTCACCGAATGCGTGGCCCATGTCACTGGAACGCGACCGCTCTTTCCCATGACGGGCATCCGCATGATGAAGCACAGCCAGGTCTATGACATCGGCAAGGCCCGGGGAGAGCTGGGATACGAGCCCACCTCCGTGGACGCGGCAATACGCCGCGCGTACGAGTGGTATCGCGCGAAGGGGATGCTGTAGGCTGCGCCGGCAGGTCGGGGTTCGCTCTCTACCGCACAACAAGGATTCTCTGACTGGATCTCATTCCCCTGGCCTCGAAGGCCCAGAAGTAGACACCGGCCTCAACAGCGTGACCCATCTGATCGCGGCCGTTCCAGCTGAAGACCATGGGATCCTCGCTGACCGACACGCGGGTGCGGAACAGCTCACGGCCGGTGACCGTGATCAAGACCAGATCTCCCGAGCCCGGGGCCCCTTCCACGTGTACGCGGGCTACTTGCCCGCTGTGGAGCAGGCTGGGCGAGGTGAAGACACGCGCCTGGTTGGTGAGCGTACGGGGCAGGTCGTCGCGGGCGTTGACAGCGGCGGACCCACCGCAGGTCGGCAGCCGCGCTCCGATCCACTGCGCCCGAAGGGTGTCCGAGTAGCAGGGCGAGTCGACGGAGATGCCGTAGCTCCCGGCATCGAGATCGCAGAACATCGGATCGACGTCGAAGAGGTTGCCGTCTTCAGGGGGTGGGGTGAAGCCGTCGATGTTGTCCACGCCGTTGTTCCAGAAGTCGTTTTCGACAACAGACGGTAGCTGGCCATCCAGAATGCGTAGGCCGCACGATAGGTTCTCGGCAATGATGTTGCGTTTGATCAGACAGCCGTCACCGAGATAGCCCCCATGGACTCCGACAGCATTCAAGACAATCGTGTTGTTCTCGAGAACGAGCGCTGAACCGGATGTCAAGTACACGGCCTCTGAACTCATCGCCCCTC
>JAUVTV010000116.1 GCA_030601305.1 Candidatus Eiseniibacteriota bacterium
TCACCTAGCGCGATCCACCAGGGCTCGTCGATGTAGTCACCGGCGAGATCCGATTGCAGTTACTCTGGGGGACTCGCGGGAACCGGGGTCTCCTTTGGCGCCCGCCATCCGGCGCAGCCGGCCAGGGCGGGCACGCCCCCCATGCCCAGTCCGATCACGAGCCTGCGGCCCCGCGGGGCCCTCTTCGGTTCGGCCCTGTGTTTCATCTCGTCTACTTCCCGCGTTTCGCCCTACTCCCGGATTCCGTGTTTTCCGAACACAGCGCACAGCCGGGACGGCCAAGGTTTTCAGCGATGCGCTGGAGAAGATCGCGCAGCTGGGTGACCTCTTCCCTTGTCAGGCCTCGAAGCGCCAGCCGCTCGACGGCCAAGAGGAGAACGCGCGCCTGGGGTGCGATCGCGCGCCCGCGTTTGGTCAGGCGCACGACTTTGGTTCGGCGATCTTCCGGACTGGGTGTTCGCTCCAGATAACCCAGCTCCTCGAGGCGATCGAGGTGTCTCAGTACCGATGGGTGGGGTATCTCCAGTTTTCGCGACAGGTCGACCAGTCGACTGGAACCCAAGTGGTCCAACATGGCGATGAGAATGAGCTCGAGCCCGGCGAGGCCCATCTCCTGGGCATGCTTGCGCACCGCGGCCCTCAGGCCCGCGGATGCTTGCCCGAGACAGTGCCCGAGTTGCGATTGTTCGATTGGGGGCATGCGTCCCACCTGTTGTCGATTTATGTAACGATGGACATAGTACAGGTGGACACAATTCGAATTCCAGACAAAAAGAAGTCGTGTCGCGGTTGGCGGGCTCTCGGCGGCGGCGGGCTTTTGCACGTGCGCGGTGGGGAGGGGCTGGATATCCTCGATTTTCGCGTCGAACTCAAGGAAGAGGTGGCTGGAATTCCTACAGCAGGCCCTGGAAGAGAAGCGGAAGAAGCGCTTGGGAGCGGCGCGCCGCGGGTTCGCCGGCGCCTCGAGTGCCGCGGCACGGTGCAGGGCGTGGGCTTCCGCCCGGCGGTCTACCGGCTGGCGACCGGGCTCGAGCTGGCCGGTTGGGTACGCAACCATCCGCATGGCGTGACCATCGAGATCGAGGGATCCCGCGACACGTTGGATCGCTTCGCCCGCGAACTCCCCGGCGCATTGATTCCCCCAGCGAATCTGGAGGCCACCGAAACGATCGAGATCGCGGCAACGGGGGAGACCGAGTTCCGTGTGAGCGAGTCGGAGGCGGCAGGGTCCGCCATCGGCTCCCTTCCCGCGGACACGGCCGTCTGCGAAGCCTGCCGGAGCGACATGGAACGCGCCGGTGACCGGCGACGGCACTATCCTTTCACGACCTGCTCTCAGTGCGGGCCGCGCTTCTCGCTCGTCCATCACCTGCCGTACGACCGGGCGCGAACCTCGATGGCTTGCTTCCCGCTCTGTCCGCACTGCGAGAAGGAGTATCGCGATCCCATGGATCGGCGCTTTCACGCGGAACCGCTCTGTTGCCCGGCCTGCGGTCCGCGGCTCCGGTTGCTGGACGCCGAGGGACGTGAGACGGAAGTCGACGAGGCAGCGGCCTTCGAGCGGCCCGACGTCCCGATCCTGGCCGCGGTCCGGCGTGCGCTGGAGGGCGGAGCCATTGTGGCGGTGAAAGGCATTGGAGGGTTTCAGCTCGCGTGCCGGGCCGATCGCACCCAGCCGGTGCGGCACTTGCGCGCACGAAAACGGCGGCCCAGCAAGCCGTTCGCGGTGATGGTCCGCGATATCGGGGTGGCCCACGAGTTGGTGCGCCTCACCCCGGCCGATGAGGTGCTGCTGCTATCCGGCAAGGCTCCGATCCTTCTCGCGCCCAAGAAGGCCGACGTTCAGGACGCCATCGCACCCGCCCTGGACGATCTTGGCGTGATGCTTCCCACGACACCCCTTCACGTCGAGCTCTTCCGCGAGGCGTCCTACGACCGGCTCGTCATGACATCCGGCAACGTCTCGGACGAACCGATCTGCTGCGGCAACCGCGAGGCCGTGGGTCGGCTGAGCGATATCGCCGAACTCATCCTCTGTCACGACCGCGACGTCGTCCGCAGACTCGACGACTCGGTGGCCCGCAGCGCGCCGCCCGGTGACAGCGCGGCTCCGTTCGTTGTGCGACGCTCGCGCGGCTGGGTCCCGCTCACGCTGCCCCTGCCCGAGAAGGCCGCGGGGCCCATCCTCGCGCTCGGCGGACATCTGCAGACGACCGCGTGCCTCGCGCTCGAGAATCAGGCGATTCCGTCGCAGCACGTCGGCGACCTCGACAACGACGGCGCCCGCCGGTTTCTGCGCGAGGCGGCCGAGGGGCTCGAAGAGCTCTACCAGACCCGTGCCGAGTACTTCGCGATCGACGCGCACCCCGACTACCCCAGCACTTGGATCGGGGAGGCGTGGGCCACAGAGCGCGGGGTTCCGCTCGTTCGTTTCCAGCACCACCTGGCGCACGCGGCCGCGACGCTCGCCGAGCACGGCGTCTTCCCACAGCCGGATGAAGAGGCTGCGGCGATCATCCTCGACGGCACCGGCTACGGCCCCGACGGAACGGCGTGGGGCGGCGAGTGGCTGTGGCTGAGCGGCCGGCTGGAGTGGCGCCGGCTGACGCATCTCGAGCTTTTCCCGCTTCTCGGGGGAGAGAAGGCGGTGCGCGAACCCTGGCGGGTGTTGGTGGCGCTTCTCGCGGGCACACCGGAGGAGGAACTGCTGCCGCGTCTGCCCGTCGCCGAACTCGTGGCGCCGCGGAATCTCGAGATCGTCGCATCGCTTGCGGAGCGGTCCGACTGGCCGAAAGCTTCGGGCGCCGGACGCCTCTTCGAGGCGGCGGGGGCGCTTCTCGGTCTGGCGGCGACGAATCAGTACGAAGGCGAGGCCGCGGCGCGTTTGGAATCGCTCGCCACGCGCTCCGCACCGGTGGACCCCTGGCCTGAATCCGCGGTTGTGCGCACCGGTGCTGTGCCCCAGCTCTCGACCGCCTTGCTCCTGCGGGCCGCGGCGCAAAGGTTGGTCCATGGGGAAGCGCCGGCGGCGGTCGCGCGTGGCATCCATGAGACCTTTTGCCGCGATGTTGAGGTTGTCACGGAATCCGTGGTACCGGACGGCGTTCGTCACATCGCCTTTGGCGGCGGCTGTCTTGTCAATCGCCTGCTGCGGCAGCGGCTTGCTGAAAGGATTGCCGCCGCGGGGTATACTCCGCTCCTCCCTCAGGAGGTGCCTCCCGGCGACGGTGGGATCTCCTACGGCCAGGCGGTGCTCGCCAGCGTGGGGCTGGCGCGGGAGACGGCGCCGTCGCAGATCGTCTGAGAGGAACTGTCGCGATGTGTCTCGCGATTCCAATGAAGCTCATGGAGCGCGACGAGGTCTCCGGCGTCGTCGAACTGAGGGGCGTGCGCCGTACGGTCTCGCTGATGCTCTTGCCCGAGGCGAAGGTTGGGGATCACCTCCTCATCCACGCGGGATATGCGATCGTGTCCGTCGACGAGGAGGAGGCCGCGGAGACCATCCGCATCTTGGAGCAGATGGTCGGCGATGAGGAAACCACATGAGCGATGCCGTCCTCAAGGATGCGCGCACGATCTCGTCACTCGTCGCGAAGATCGGCGCGGTCGTAGGACAGCGTGATCGTCCCCTCGCTTTCATGGAGGTGTGCGGGACGCATACGCACGCCATCGCGTCGGCCGGTCTTCGCCGCCTGCTCCCCAAGGGGATCCGTCTCGTATCGGGGCCCGGATGTCCGGTCTGCGTGACCCCCGTCGGCTACCTGGATCACGCGGTGGCGCTCGGCTCCCGGCCTGGCACAACGCTCTGCACCTTTGGCGATCTCTACCGCGTGCCCTCCAGTCACGGGAGCCTGGAACTGCTCGCGGCGTCCGGTGGCCGTGTTAGAATCGTCTACTCGGCGCGCGATTCGCTCGATGTCGCGCGCGAACGGCCGTCGGAAGACGTGATCTTCCTCTCGATCGGCTTCGAGACCACCACGCCGACGATCGCCGCCGTGCTCGAAGAAGCCGAGCGGGAAGGGCTCGCCAACTTCCGCATCCTGGTCGGAAACAAGACGATCCCAAGTGCGCTCCGTGCCATTGCACGGGATCCGGAGACCCAACTCGATGGGCTTCTGCTTCCGGGACACGTGTCGGTCATCACCGGTTGGCATGTCTACCGCTTTCTCGCCGATGAGCTGCAGCTCCCCGCGGTCGTCTCCGGTTTTGCGCCGGCGGAGATCACGCGGGCGATTCTGGAGCTTGTGCAGCAGGCCACGACCGGCCGCGCCGAGGTCGTCAATCAGTACGCGCGGGTCGTCACCGCCGAGGGGAATCGCGTGGCGCAAGACCTCGTCGATCGCTACTTCGAGCCCGCCGACGCGACTTGGCGCGGTCTCGGTTCGATCACAGGCTCGGGACTCGCGCTGCGGGAGCAGTGGGCGCGTCGCGATGCCGGGCGCGTCGACATCGAGTTCCCCGAGCCGGAGGAACCCGCGGGATGCCGCTGTGGAGATGTGCTCAAGGGCCTCATCGATCCGCCGCAGTGCCCGCTGTTCGGAACGCGGTGCACGCCGGATGCGCCGGTGGGCGCGTGCATGGTGTCGAGCGAAGGTTCGTGTGCGGCGTGGTATCGCCATGAACGCTTGGGGCTAGAACTGCCCGGCCGCGCCGACACGCAGCAGGGAGGATGATTCGTGAGTCGGGATGAAGGACCGCCCCCGAAGATCCTCTTGGCCCATGGGTCCGGCGGACGCCTCACGTACGAACTGGTCCGCGACGTGTTCCTTCCCGAGCTTTCGAACCCCGCGTTGGAGACGCTGTCCGATGCGGCGCTGCTTCCCGAGCTGCCTCCGGGCACGAGACCCGTACTCACCACGGACGCGTTCGTCGTCGATCCGTCGGTTTTTCCGGGTGGGGATGTTGGTCATCTCTCGATCTGTGGGACCGTCAACGACCTCGCCGTTGCCGGGGCGAAACCGCTCTACCTGACCTGGGCGCTCATCCTGGAAGAGGGTGTGGACGGCGAACTCATCGCCGCGTGCACGCGCAGTGCCGCCCGCACGGCGCGCGAAGCGGGTGTGACCGTCGTCGCCGGAGACACGAAGGTCGTGCCCCATGGGAAAGGCGATCATCTGTTCATCACCACCGCCGGCCTGGGCGCGATCCCCGAGAATCGACGGGTGGGCGATGACAGGATTGCTGCTGGCGATGCCGTCCTCGTCACCGGCCCGATCGGTGACCACGGCGCGACGATCATGGCCGCGCGCCATCGCCTGGACGCCGGTGACCTGCAAAGCGACTGCGCACCGGTGAACGGATTGACGGAGGCGCTCTTCGCAGCCGGGCTGGACATCCACGCGATGCACGATCCCACCCGCGGCGGTGTGGTCACGACCTGCAACGAGGTCGCGCGGCGGTCGGGCTTGCGGATTCTCCTCGTAGAGGAATCGATACCCGTTCGCGAAGAGGTGCAGACGATCTGTGAGCTGCTCGGTCTGGAGGCGCTTGCGCTACCCTGTGAAGGACGCGTACTCGTCTGGCTTCCCGAGGAGCAGGTGGAGCCAGCCCTCGCCGTGCTTCGCAACCTGCAGTACGGCACGGGGGCGCAGCAGATCGGGAGTGTGGAGGCGGCCGCGAAGGGCAGCGTGCCGGTTCGCCTGCGCAACGCGCTCGGGACGGAGCGTCCACTCGACCTGCTCTCGGGAATGGACCTGCCCAGGATTTGCTAGCCACCGGGGCGTTGGATCATCGAAGCAGAAGCAAACGCTCCCCGGTGACTGAGCCATCTGGCCGCACTGCCCACACCCAGTAGGCACCGGCAGGGAGGTCCTTCCCCAAGGCATCCCGGCCGTCCCAGGTCACACGGTGGATTCCACGCTCAATGTGGTCACGGAGGAGCTGTCGCACCTGCCTGCCGGACGCATCGCAGATGCGGAGCGCTACGTTGCCGTCTCTTCCCGCAGTGAAGCGTATCTCGGCGCCGACGCGCACTGGATTTGGGCAGATGCTCACCATGTCCCTTGATGGTGCGACAGCTTCCTGGAAATCGTCGACGCTCTGCCAGGGATAGTCCGAGTCGGATAGCTCTTCCCAGAGGATGAGGGAGTCGGGCTTCTGGTAGCAGACGATCACACTCTCACGCTCGTGATTGAGGAAGCCGGACTTCAACTGAACAATCCGCATGTACTCATTGTGAACTTCACCGAAATCGTGAACGACTTCCTGGGTGAAGGTCGAGTCAAAATGGAAGCGCCTGATGCTGCCTCCAAACCAGCAATCATACATGTCGCAGTCCTGACTCCAGCAATGCCCAAAGATGTTGTCCTTGCCATCATACCGAGCGACATAGAGACGCTTGTACCCGGCTCCCTGCTCACCTCTTCCGGCTGCCGTGTCCTGCACGGTCCTGCATTCCCTGCCTGGAGGCCACCAGTCGGTTTCCCAGCCGACCCACCATAGATGCGCGTGAATCTCCCAAACTCCTTCGGTGAAGCGGGCCATATGGATGCTATAGGCCGCCCACATGTCGTCCCGACCGAATTCGACGTCCCCCTCCTCGACCACGAAGTATAGTTCGGGACGAGTGTCGTCATCGAGATCAGCGATCACGGCATCGTGGGTGTTAAACCAGTAGTTTCGATCGGCGTGATGTCGATATTGATCAAAGGCCTCTTCTTGCTGCCAGGCGGAGCCGTCCCAGTAGATTTTGTAGACCGCCCAGGATGACAAGTGTGGGGCGTAGGGCGTGTAGAATTCCTGCCAACCGTCCCCGTCAACATCGCCAAGGGCTATATGACCATTGCAGGTTTCGCTGGCGAGTTGGATGTCGAAACGGCTCCAGGCCTCATCGGACAATGAGAAGCTCGCGATTCGCCGTCCGTAGAGCACGTAGAGGTCATCGAGGGAGTCCCCGAAGGTATCCCCGGCGATGAGCTGGTGGACATCAAGATCCTCGAGCACACCAAGGGAGGAGCATTGGTAGGTGTCGTCCATATAGCACAGCTGCCACAGCTCAGCAGGTTGGTTACCGGTGAGAATGTAGAGCTCCTCCTCTCGATCACCATCCGCGTCAGCAAAGACCATTGCATTGATCCACTGATCTCCGACATCGAAGATGACAGTAGGCACATAGGTTGTGCCGTCCCAGGCGAAGCTGACTAACGTGGTTGAATCCGA
>JAUVTV010000021.1 GCA_030601305.1 Candidatus Eiseniibacteriota bacterium
CATGGACGCCTGTGAAGAGGCGAAGATCCTGCCCGATCTGCGCGTCGAGGTCACGCAAGAGACTGAGGACCGGTTCCGCGTAGCCGTGGAAGACAACGGCCCCGGAATCGTCCGCAAACAGGTGCCCAAGATCTTCGGCAAACTGCTCTACGGCTCGAAATTCCACACGTTGAAGCAGTCGCGCGGGCAACAGGGGATCGGGATCTCCGCGGCCGGCATGTACGGCCTGTTGACCACCGGCAAGCCGGTTTCGATCATCTCCCGGACGGGCCCGCGCAGCAGCCCGCGTCACTTCGAGCTGGTGATCAACACGAAGAAGAACGCGCCCGACATCCTGTTGGAGGAAGAAGTCACCTGGGAGAGGGAACACGGCACCCGCGTGGAGATCACATTGCAGGGGACGTACAAGAAGGGGCGCCACTCGATCGAAGGCTACCTCAAGCAGGTGATCGTCGCCAACCCGCATGCCCAAATCGTGTACGTCCCCCCGTCGCGGGCGGGCAACGGCGAGGCCATCACCTACGAGCGCACCTCGAGCCAGCTCCCGCGGGAGCCGCGTGAGATCCGGCCGCACCCGCACGGTGTAGAACTCGGCGTGCTCCTCAAGATGCTGCAGGATACGCCCGCGAAGAACCTGCGCTCGTTCCTGCAGGGCGAGTTCTCCCGCGTGGGCAACAAGGTGATCAGCGACCTGTTCACCGAACTGGCCAAGAACGGATCGGCGCTCACCGTGAAGACCCGGCCCAAACGGGTCACCGCGGACGCGGCCGAGGCCCTGCACCAGACGCTCGCGCGTGTGAAGATCATGGCGCCGCCCACCGATTGCCTGTCACCGATCGGGGAGGAGCTCCTCCTGGAAGCCCTGAAGAGCAGGGTGGAGGCCGACTTCTACACGACGGTGACCCGCCCGCCGGCCGTCTACCGCGGCAACCCGTTCCAGATCGAGGTCGGGCTGGCCTACGGGGGGGAACTCCGCGGCGAGGAGCTGGCCGAGCTATACCGCTATGCCAATCGCGGGCCGCTCCAGTACCAGCGCGGCGCCTGTGCGATGACCAAGGCAGTCGTCGATCTGCCCTGGCGCGCTTACCGCGTCTCGCAGAGCCGGGGCGCCCTGCCCACGGCCCCCATGGTGCTGGTGGTGCACATGGCATCGGCGTGGGTCCCGTTCACTTCCGAGAGCAAGGAGGCGGTGGCGCACTATCCGGAGATTCTCCAGGAGATCCGGCGGGCGCTGCAGGAGTGCGGACGCCGGGTGGCCGTCTACCTGAGCCGCCGGCGCCGCCTGGAGGAGGAGCACAAGAAGCACTCCTACATACAGAAGTACATTCCCCAGATTGGGATCGCGCTGCAGGAGATCCTGTCGCTCAGCGACCGCGCCCGCGACAAGACGGTGCGCACCTTGACCGACGTACTCGAACGCAGTCGTAAGATGTAGGCCGCCGGGGCCGGAATCGCGCCCGGCAGGCCGAGGAGGAGAAGATGCCCAAGAAGATCGGCGCTGCGATCTTGAAGAAGATCCGCCAGGACAGCCAGGCGAAGGACCGGCGCACGGTCAAGCTGATCAAGGACACGGCTGCCGACGTGAATGCCAAGATCCTCCGCCGTGTGAAACCGGAACTGAAGCTACCCGTGCGCGCGCTCTCCAACGTCAGCTACTCCGCGAAGAAAGGCTACTTCGAGATCGGCCGCCAGACGAAGGTGCGCACCCTGACCGTCAACACGGTGAAGACCTTTGCACAGACGCTGCGGCTGATGAGCCTGTCCAAGGAGCTGATCGAGACCCGCGACTTCGCCACGAAGCGAGATGCCTACTACCAGTCGAAGAACTGGGGCGCGGCCATGTTCCAGGAGCAGACCGAGTCGGATGCGGTCATGGACGACATCGAGGCCCTTTTCTCGATCCATGCGGTCAACCGCGAGCAGCTCCGCTTCGTGCCCGATGAGCACGGCGGCGCGGTAGCCGGCGAGCTGGTGGTCTACGATCCGGACATCGAGAGCGGCGAGATCGAACGCATCGACTGCACCCGCTTCGGCTCAGGCGCGTATTCGATCCCCGGCTCGGTCGAACACCTCACCTTCGAGACCAAGGCCGAGTTCATTCTGGCCATCGAGACCGGCGGCATGTTCCAGCGCCTGCAGAGCCACAAATTCTGGAAGAAGAAGAACTGCATCCTGGTGAGCTTGAGCGGCGTTCCCACCCGATCGACGCGCCGCTTCATCCGGCGGCTCTCCGAGCAGGCCAAGATCCCCGTGTACGCCTTCGTCGACTGCGACCCGTATGGCATCTCCAACATCTACCGGACGCTCAAGGTGGGTAGCGGCAACGCCGCCCACATCAACCAGTTCTTCTGCGCGCCCAGTGCGCGCTTCCTCGGGGTGACCCCGCAGGACATCCTGGACTACAAGCTGCCCACCCATCCACTGAAGGACGTCGACGTGAAGAGGGCCAAGGACGCGCTGAAGAATGATCCCTTCTTCCAGCAGCACCGTCCCTGGCGGAACGCGATCGAGATGCTCCTCAAGATGGGCGTGCGCGCCGAGCAGCAGGCACTGGCCAAGTGGGGGCTGAACTACGTCATCGATGAGTACCTGCCGGCCAAGCTGGCCAAGCCGGCCGCATTCTTGCCTTGACCTCGCGGCGGGGCGAGTCGCACCGTGCACCCGGAGGCGCCATGGAATTCCTCAAGACCGGCATCGCGAGCTTCGACGCCGCCACCGGCGGGATCCCCAAGGGTACGCGGACCGTCCTCTACGGCGGGTCCGGAACGGGGAAGACCATCTTTGGGATGCAATTCCTGTGGGCCGGCCTCCAGAACGGGGAGTGTGTGGCCTACAATATCATGGACCGGCCGTTCGACTACGTGCGGAACTACTTCCTCAGCTTTGAGTGGGACACCGGCCGCTTCGAGAAAAGCGGCAAGTTTGTCGGGCTGCAGAGCTTCCCCCACTTCGACGACTTTCCGCGGGATCCGCAGGTGACCTATTTCACGGCGGACGACGTCGACGGTCTGCGCGACGTGACGCTCGCGCTGTCCAAGAAGGGCGTCCATCGGATGGTCTCGGGTGACAGCTCGCAGACCGTCTTCTCCCTGATCCCGTCGCGGCGCATGATCCCCATCGGGAACTGGATGGTGAACTGGGCCTTTCATAGCGGCGTGACCGTCCTCGACGTCGTCACCGCCACGCAGGTCGACGCGGAGGGGCACAAGAACTGGTCGCTGAACCTGAAGGCGGCCCACAACGTGATCCAGTTCCGGCAACAGAACGGCCGTCGCGAGATCCGCATTCTCAAGATGGAAGGTGCGGAGCACCCCCTCGACTGGCTCCCCATGGAGATCACCGCCCGGGGTATCGAGGTCGGGGTGTCTTGATGGCGCCGTACGGTCCGCGGGGGAGCGGCCGCTCCCTGTCGCGCGCGTTGGTCTACGTGGGCGTACTGCTGGCCGCGAACATCCTCTATGGCCTGGCGATTTTGACCCTGGTCGCCGCCTTCGGCGGTATGGACGCCCTCTTCGGGGAATCCGGTGGGTCCGGAGTCGACCCGGAACTCGCCCTGGCGCTCACGGTTCTGTTCGCGCCCTTCATCCTTCTGATCACCCACATCTTCCTGCGCCGTTGGGATCACTGCCCGTGGCGAGAGCTGTTCAAGACCTGGGACGCAAGGTCCCCGGTGCGGGGACGCTGGCTGCGCCACCTGGGCGCAGGGTATCTCGCCGGAGGTGCGCTCCTCGGGGCTCTGTTGGGCCTCTTCGCGTTGGCGGGATGGTTCTCCTTCGAGGGATGGGGCGATGCCGCGTCGCGAGGTGCCGGGGCCGCCGCCCTGCAATCGCTCATTCTCTTCGCCGCATTCTTCCTCCAAGGTGGAGCCGAGGAGGTGGCCTTTCGGGGCTACCTCTTTCGCAACCTGGGGCTGTGGAGGGGGCTCGTTCCCGCGATCGTGATCAGCTCGCTGGTCTTCGGACTCGTCCACGGACTGAATCCGGGCGCATCCATCGGCCCTTTGCCGCTGGTCAACACGGCGGTGGTGGGCGTCCTGCTCGCGCTCGTGCGCATTCGCTATTCCCTGTGGATGGCGGTCGGCTTCCACGCGGTGTGGAACCTCAGCCTGGCGCATCTCTCGCTGCCGATCAGCGGCATCGAGTGCGCGGGGCTCCTGCGATGCCGGGTGGCGGGTCCCGGTCTGTGGACGGGCGCCGGATTCGGTCCCGAGGCGAGCCTGCTGATGACGCTCCTCGTCTCCGCCGGGTGCGTCGTCCTCATCCTGGCGATCGCGCGACGTCGATCCACTCGTGCAACGCCTTCTCCCGATCGTCCAGCAGAGCCGTTCGCGTGACCCGGCAGCGGGCCTGATCTTCCGGGGACCACTTGAACAGCTCCGCCAGCGCCTTGAGCGGGCCCAGCACGTGTCCCGCGGGTTCCTGCAGGAGCAGATCCATGCGCAGTCGATCGTCTCCGGCCCACTCGAGAACGCGCACGCAGCGCTTGAGATCAATGCTCTTCTGACGCCCCTTGGACACCTTGAGAACGGGGACGGCGCCCGATTCGCGGAACTGCTCGATGCGCCTCTCACCGCGGGCCAGCCGGCTCACGTCTTCCGGCATCCACACCTCGTAGTGGGCCGCAGCGGCTGCCGCGGCGAGACTGCGCGGCCGGCCCTCGATCTCCCGCACCGTCTTGAGGTCCAGACCCGCCGGGGCGCTCTCCGCGAGCCGATCGAGTGCCCCGCCCGATAGCGGGCCGATCGTCTGGACGTCGAACAACTCGTGCGTACCCTCCACGCCCAGCGGCAGGGGAGGGCCGAAGGAGATCTTCGGGTGCGGATGGTGTCCGGCGGAGAAGGCGACCGGCCAGCGCGCCATCCGCAAGAGACGCGCCAGCAGGCGAGCGATCTCGAGGTGCGAGATGAAGCGCAGGCGGCCCGTCTTCGCATAGACGATGCGATAGCGTCGGGGCTCGCCGCCAGCGGTTTCGCCTTGTCCGAGTGCCGCGACGAGACCGGTCCGCATCCGTTCCCAGTCGGGGGAATCCTCACCGTCGCGCGAACGTTCGAGGGGTGTCGGCTGACAGCCCAGGCCGCACCCCAGGCACGGTGCCAAACGGCAGTCGGGCGAGAGCTCGCCCGAGTGCGACCGCTCGCGTTCGCGAAGGAGAAACGCCTTCGTGGTTCCGAGATCGATGTGATCCCAGGGGAGCGGGGTCTCCGGCGGCAACGCTGCGGTGAACCGTTCCGCGTCGAGACCTGTTTCCCGGAACGCCTCCTCCCAGCGGGCGATCGAGAAGTGATCCGACCAGCCGTCGAAGCGCCCACCCTTCTCCCAGGCGCGCAGAAGCACCTCGCCCAGGCGGCGGTCTCCGCGCGAGAAGACCGCCTCCAGATAAGAGCTTTCGGGGTCGTGCCACTTGAGCTGCAGTCCGCGGCGACGCGTGTGCGCCTTCAAGAGACGCAGCTTCGCGTGCAGTGCCTCGCGGCCGGCGAACGCCTCCCACTGGAAGGGGGTGTGCGCTTTGGGCACGAAGCTGCCGACGCTGATGGTCACCTGCGCCCGCTTCGTGTGCCGGCGTCCAACGGCGAGGACTCGCTCCGACAGCGTGGCGATGGCCCTGACATCCTGCTCGGTCTCCGTGGGCAGACCGATCATGAAATAGAGCTTCACACGGCGCCAACCCCGGGAGAACGTGGCCTCCACGGACCGGATGAGGTCGGAATCGCTCACGCGTTTGTTGATCACGTCGCGGAGCCGCCCGCTGCCGGCCTCGGGCGCGAAGGTGAAGCCGGTCTTGCGGACCTGTGACACCAGCTCCGCGAGCTCGACGCTGAACGTGTCGACGCGCAGGGAGGAGAAGCTGAGGCCGATGTGCTCGGGCCCCAGGACCGACATGAGCGTGCGCGTCAGGGGACGGATGCGTGAGTAGTCGGCGCTGGAGAGCGACGAGAGGCTGATCTCGTCCCATCCCGTCGCCGGCAACCCGTGGCCGATCTGTGTGATCAGGCTCTCGGGACTCCGCTCGCGCACCGGGCGGTAGAAGATGCCCGCCTGGCAGAAGCGGCAGCCGTGCGTGCACCCACGCTGGATCTCGAGGGTGAGCCGATCCTGCACCGCCTCGATGATCGGCACCAGCGGCCGCTCGGGGTAGCCGGCCCGGTCGAGGTCGCGCACGAACGTGCGCACGATGCGCGGCGGCACCTCCGCCACCGGCGAAACCGCAACCTGGCGGCCGCCCCGGTAGATGGGTTCGTAGAAGCGCGGCACGTAGACCCCGGGAAGACGCGCCAGGGCGAGAAGCCGCTCGGCGCGCGGCCTTCCCCGCATCTCGGCGACCGTGCTCGTGATGCGGCCCACGAGATCCTCGCCGTCGCCGATCAGGAAGAAATCGATGAAATCGGCGAGCGGTTCGGGGTTTCCGGTACACGGCCCGCCGGCGACGACCAGCGGGTCGTCCTCACCTCGGTCGCGACTGCGCAGGGGGATCCCGCCGAGATCGAGCAGGTTGAGCACGTTGCTGCCCAGCAGCTCGTACTGCAGGGAGAAACCCACGAGATCGAATTCGCGCGCCGGCGTGCGGCTCTCGAGCGAGAAGAGTGGGATCCCTTCGCGGCGCATCAGGGCTTCCATGTCCGTCCAGGGGGCGAACGCGCGCTCGGCGAGCGCGTCCTCGCGCCGGTGGAGGATGTCGTAGAGGATGCGCAGGCCCTGGTGGCTCATGCCGATTTCGTAGACGTCCGGGAGGATGAGCAGCCAGGCGACTTGATCGCGCCGGCGCTTTCGCAACACGCCGATCTCGGTGCCGAGATAGCGGGCCGGCTTTTCGACGAGGGGCAGGAGGGCCTCGATCCGCTCTGCGATCATCACCGCTCCTCTACGGCAGCTCCAGGCTCAGCGTCGCGCGCAGGACGAATCCCCGGTCGTAGAGACGTGGGTCCGTGATCCGACTGCTGTAGAGGTCGGCGTCGACACCGTCGGGGAGGTCCAGCGCACAGAACTGGGAGCCCATGCAGCCGTCGTCGTTCGGCTCGCCCGTGGCGCGGTAGACGGCCTGTGCATTCTCGATCGCCAGCAGATTGAGCACCTCGAAGCCGAAGTGCCAGGTGCGTTTCAGCCAACGAAACGGCCGGGCGACATTCAGATCGAGCGTGAACCGCGACGGCATGCGCCGCCCGTTGCGCTCGGTGCCCTCGACCCGCTGCTCCCAGCCGGCCTCTCCCGGCCCGCGCGAAGCCTCGTCGGGGCCGGGCAGCACGCCGGCGGGGTAGATGTAGATCTGCGTATAGGGCCGGCCCGACTCGAACCGCGCCACCGTGCCCGCCTTCCAGCCGCGCACGACCCGCGCCAGCACATCGCTGCCCGTGGCGGCCGGGCGATCGCGCAGGGTGAGCGCGAGACTCACGCGGTGCAGGCGATCCATGTTCGCCGGGCGAAACGTTCCCGACTCGAGGTCATCGAGACCATCGTAGATGCCGCCGATGGGACCGGCCAGCCCTTCGCTCTCGTATTCACCCTGCGGCCGGTCCGGATAGAGCCAGGGACCGTCGAGTAGCGGAGGCTCGAACCTGTCGCTCTCGACGCGCGAGAGATCGTAGGCCACACGGAACCACACGGCGCCCTGTTGGTCGCCGCTCTGGGCCTCCAGATGAAGGCCGTAGCGCCGCATCCGGCCCCCGCTCTCGTAGGCCGGAACGGTGAGCGTCTCCTCCTCGCCGCCTGTCCCGATCGTCGAGGCGGTCAACGTGACGGTCTCATCGATCCGACCTGCGTAAAGCGCGCACCCCAGCCGCCAGCGCTTCTCGGCCAGGGAAAACGGGAGGGCTGCGCCGATTTCGACGCCGGTCTCCTTCTCCGGCACGATCGACGGATTGCCCATGACGCCCTCGGGGCCGATCATCGCCAGATAGGCGCGGGGCGAGAAGAGCGCCTCGAGGGGCGGCATCCGCGCCTGACGATAGCCAACGCCCCAGATGTCCAGACGCTGCCCGAGCCGTCCGGTGAGCTGCAGGTGAAATTCCGGATCGACCTGTGAATCGGTCTTGCGGAAGTCGCCGGCGTCGAGCTGCCCATTGTCTCCGAGAGGCGCCTCTACCGAAACCAGCGAGGACTCGGCGCAGGCGAAGAAGTGGGCGCCGAGACCGGCATCCAGACACCAGCGCTCACCGATGTGCTTCTTCGTCCACAGCGTCGTCCGCGCGGTTTGCAGCTTGCCGGGTTCGTGCGGATCATCCTGCGTGTTCGTGCCGGTGATGTCATAGCCGATGGCGAGGGCCTTGCCGTAGGCGACCACGTCGCCGGCGTAGCGGGTGTGGATGGGGGAGAAGTGCTCGTAGCGGCGATAGGTGTGCGCGGCCACCTCACCGCGCAGCCCCCACAGGGTCTGATCGCTGTGTGCCAGACGCAGGTCCAGGCCGCCCCGGTAGGTCGTCGTGTACTTGCGCACGAAGTAGTCGAAGACGTGCGGGCCGCCCGTGCCTCCGGATCCGTCCGACCAGTACAGTCCCGTGTCGTCCGACCCGCCGTTGCCCTGGCTGGGCACGCGTCCGTAGAGGAGGAGGTTCTGCCGGTACGTGCCGTCGCCCAGCCAGGTGAGGAAACGATCGTACCCGAGCCACGCACGACCAAGGCTCGTCTCGCCGAGGCGCAGGTCGAAGTCGGCGCGCCCCTGGAAATGACCGGTGTCTTCGTGCGGTGCGTGATCGGTATTGTAGCGATACTCCTCAAGGAAGTGATTGCGCTCCCAGCCGCGCGAGATGACGGTGAAGGCGAGCTTCCAGTTGCCGGGTTGCTCCGACAAGCGGCTGCCCATCGGGCTGACCCGGGGGGCGCCGAATTCGAGGCGCGTCGTGAGATCCAGGATCACCCCGTCGTCGTGCGGCAGGATCCGCTCGCCGACCGCTCGCGGCCGGGCGTACTCGAGAGAGGCATAGCCCAGCGACAGCAGTCCGCGCAGCGGAACGCCAAGCGGCTTTGCGGCAAGCCCGAGATGCCCGCCGATGCCCGCGTTCTCGCGCGTGCTGTAGCCGACCTCGGCAAAGAGACGGCCCCAACCCTTGTTGCGCTCTGCGCGCTCGCCGATTCCCTCCGCCAACATCGGGTGGGCGAGCGTCAGATGTTGCATCACGCCTTCCGATGTCCATCCCGCTCGGGTCAGGGCCAGGAACGAGGGTCCGAGCCCCTTGCGCTGGCCCGGCAGAAGGGCGCTGCGCTCTGCGACCGGTTCCGGGGCGATGCCGGCAATGCGCGTGCTGGGGCGCCAGCGTGGAGCGGTGTCCAGATCGGCAAGGATCTGTTCCTTCGAGCCCGGCATGACCGTCCACAACTGCGGCGCAATCGCGAGGAGTGAACCCGGAGCGTCCACGGGCTGCTGCTCCACCCGTATCTGTCGGTCGTCCGAGTGCAGCTCGACCTGCGCCGTGAGGCCCGGCAGGACCTGCACGTGGAAGATGTTCGTGTAAGCGCCGAAGCGGGCTTCATAGACCCCGGCGGGCAGTTCCCAGAGGGTGGTGATGCCCCTGCGTATCGGCGTTCCGAACTCGCCTCCCTCCGCGTGCCGGAGGAGGAGCATGCCCGCGACCGGGCTTTCGATGCGCAGGTGCCCGGTCTGGGCCTGTGCCGTATCTCCCAGGCAAAGCAGGGCGAGCAGGCCAGCCACCGCGCAGGCCGCCCTCCGGCGTTGCCGGGCCTGCGCCCGGTAGCGTCGCCGCGTCGAGCATATCGCGTGCATCGTCTGCCTCCGGTGGCTCAGGTCGATCAGGATCCTACGCGATGGACCGCGCGCCCCCAAGCGGCTTCCGCGTTGCCGCCCGCGCCCGGCCGGGATAGACTCGGCCTTTTCGCGACAGACGCAGAGATCGAGCAGGACGACCGGGAGGGATCGATGAGCCCAGAGAAGCCGCATCAGGAAAAGGATAGGCGGAAGCGGCACCTGCCGCCGGGCGCCGGAACCCGCCATGACGAGGACCGCGCCCTCTTCCGGTCACCGCGCCGCGGGGAGGCGGACTTCCGGCGCAGCGACACCTGGCGCGTCCTGCGGATCCAGGGGGAGTTCGTCGAGGGGTTCGAGGCCCTCGCGCGAGTACAGCCGGCAGTGAGCGTGTTCGGTTCGGCACGACTCTCACGCTCGGATGCCCTCTATGATGATGTCGTCACCCTTGCCCGCGGCATCGCCGACGCGGGGCTCACCGTCATCACCGGCGGCGGCCCGGGTGTGATGGAGGCCGCCAACCGCGGTTGCCAGGAAGCCGGGGGTCTCTCGGTGGGCTGTAACATCCAGCTGCCCTTCGAACAGGAGCCCAACCCGTATCAGGACATCGCCCTCGATTTTCGCTACTTCTTCGTGCGGAAGCTCATGTTCGTCAAGTACTCGGTGGCCTATGTCATCTGCCCGGGGGGCTTCGGAACGCTCGACGAGTTGTTCAACGCGGTGACGCTTGCGCAGACCGAAAAGATCGAGCAGTTTCCCATCGTGCTTCTCGGCAGGAGCTACTGGGGCGGTCTGAAGCGCTGGATCGAGGATCAGCTTCTTGCGCGCACGTTCATCTCCGAGCACGATCTGGACCTCATGACCATCGCGGACACGCCCGAGGAAGCGGTGCGTTTGGTGGTCGACCGAATCCGGGAGCACGGCTATCTTCCCGCAAAACAGGTGGACTGATACGCGCCTCTGCTGACGCCAAGGAGGTCTCATGCGTCGTTGCTGGGGTTTGCTCCTCATCGCCGGTTGCCTGGCGGCCGGCTTCTCTTCCGGCCAGGCGCGGGACCGCTCGTCGCCATTCGCCGTCGACGGTCTCGACTCGCTCACGTCGGTCACCCTGATGCGGGCGCTCTCCTACCTCGACATCGCCCCCGAGGAGTTGGGATTCGACAAGCTCTACGCCGAGGACGACACCTTCCGCCTGGCGGTGGTCGAGGAACTGCTGAACCATCCGCTGCGCATTCCGGCGTGGCAGCGGGATCTGCTGGGCGATCTGCGCGCGGCGCTCGGTGACCCGGGCGCGCTCACCGGCCGCCTGGGCACGCTGTGCGATGCGCCGCTCGGGAAGCGGCTCGCCCCTTCGCACTGGCCCGCCGCGGATCTGATCGCGGGGCAGACGAGCGACGAGGCGCGCTGGCAGGAAAACGCGCGCGATCTCGAGGTTCTCTACGAAGCCTTCATCGAGCAGACGAACGAGGCGGCACGCTGGATCGAGAAGGCCTTCGCGGATCTGTCGGCGGAAGAGAAGCGCGAGCTGCTCGTCCTCGCCCCCGTCGTCTGGGGAGGCGAAGATTCGGCCGAGCTCAGCCGCAAGGGACAGCTCCATCGTGAGGTCGGCGTGCAGGCCGACACGACGATCCAGTTCGAGGAGGACTGGATCCTCGATCTCGCCGTCAAGGTCGACCGCGAGGCGCTCACGCGCGGGGCGGCGCTGTTTGCAGCCGGTGTCGCCGATCTGGCCTACGACGGCTGCCAGGCGGTGCTGCCCCCTCCGTCCCGCGGACTCGGCGGCATCGAAGGGGCCATCATCGCGGTGCTCGAGACCGACTGGGGTCTCTTCGTCGTCGGCGGACCCGGGCCCAACACGTACTCGCCCGAGGCGCTCAGGCAGATCGCCTTCCTGGTCGATCCGGGCGGGGACGACGTCTACCGCGGACGCGCGGCATCGGCGGTCGGTGGTCTCCTGCGCCCCTTCGGTGCAATCATCGATCTCGAGGGCAACGACCTGTACGACGCGAGCGGCCTGAGCTACGCGCTCGGCGGAGCCGTGCTGGGTGTCGGCGTCCTCATCGACGCCGGCGGCAACGACATCTACCGCGGCGAGGACGGCGTCGAGGGGGCCGGCTTCTTCGGTGCGGGGTTGCTCTTCGATGGCGGGGGCGTCGACATCTTCGAGGGGCGGAACATGTCCCAGGGAGCGGGGGCCTTCGGGATCGGTGTGCTCATATCCGAGTGTCAGCTTCCGCCCCCGCCGGGCCCCGAGCTGCAACCCGACCGCGCGTACGACGCGGGGCTGCTGAAGGTCCCGGGCACGGGCGCGGTTCCGGTTCGCTATGACGACAACGACATCTATCAGAGCGCGCGGTACTCGCAGGGTTTTGCCTCGACCTTCGGCACGGGACTCCTCTTCGACCGCAAGGGGAGCGACGTCTACCGCGCGGGCGGACACTACCTCCACGCTCCTCTGCGACCGCACGATTTCCAGTCGCTCTCCCAAGGCTATTCGATCGGTTTCCGTCCGCGGGCCGGCGGCGGTGTGGGCATCCTCATGGACGAGGAGGGCAACGACTTCTACAACGGCGCGGTCTATGCCCAGGGCGCCGGGTACTGGTACTCGATCGGCCTGCTCTTCGACGGCGCGGGCAATGACCGCTACCTCGCGACGCAGTACGCCCAGGGCGCCGGCATCCACCTCGCCGTCGGTTCCCTGTGGGATCGGGGCGGCGACGATCACTACGTGTCGAAGTTCGGCGTGACGCAAGGCACCGCGCACGATCTCTCCGTGGGATGCCTGCTCGACGAGGGCGGCAACGACTTCTATGTCGTGAGCGACGGTCAGGCGATGAGCATCACGAACTCCGTCGCGTTGTTCATCGATTCGCAAGGCGACGACTTCTACGCCACACCCGGTGGGGGGCAGGGAACCGTCACCTGGGCGCGCGGCTTCTGCGGCGCCGGCATCTTCCTGGATCTCGAGGGGCGGGACACCTACTCCGAAGGCGTTCCCGGCAAGGACGGCGCGGTGTGGCGCCAGAGGACCTACGGCTTGGGCATCGACCTCGGCCGCGATCTCGAGCTGCCCGGGGAACGGGTCCCCGAGATCGAGCTGACGGCGGAGGATTCCGCGCGCACGGTCGAGGAGCTGTTCGAAACCGCGTCCATCTGGGAGGTGGGCAGCGCGCGCGAGAAGGTGCGCCGCGCACGAAGGGCGCTCATCGCGAAGGAGATGGAGGCCGTGCGCTACGTCACGCGCGAGAAACTCGGCACGAAGCTGGGGCTCGAGTATCGCGCGATGGCGGAGCTCGCGCGGGCGCTACCGGACTCCTTCAGCGCGTACATCCTGCCGCGCATCGAGGACGAGAACGACCGCGTCCAGCGCAACGTGATCGGCTTGCTCGGCGACCTGAAGCGCACCGAGGCCGTCGAGCCCATGACCGCGATGCTGGAGCAGGGAAAGCATCGGGAGCAGTGGAACCGTCTGATCGGGGCGCTGGGGCGCATCGGGGAGCCGGAGGCATCACCCGGCCTGCGCCCCTTCCTGCGCGACGAGGAGGAGCGGCGGCGGATTGTCACCGTATCGGCGCTGGGTGCGCTCAAGGACACCGCGTCGGTGCCCGCGCTCGTCGAGATGCTTTGGGATCCGATCTTCACCGTGCGCGCCGCCGCGCAGGTGACGCTCGAGGGATTCGGTGCACCTTCCGTCGACCCGCTCTGTCAAAGTCTTGCCTCGAAGGACGCCGGCGTGCAGCGTGCTCTGTGGCTGCAGACGCTGGGCAGCCTCGCCGTCGCGCTGCGCGACAGCACGGACGCGGCCTCGCTGCGCGCGCGCGGGCAGGCCCGTGCGGCCCTCATGGCCGAACTGTTGGGGATGTCGGAGAGCCGCGATGCCGCCGCCCGCGCGGCCGCCGTGGAGGGGCTCGTCGGCCTGGGGGATGACGAGACGCTTGCCTTCGTGCGCCTGAACATGAAGGACGAGTACGATCCGCTGGTCCGGCGCACGTACGAACACGCGATCAAGGAGGAGGAATAGTGCAAGAGATGCCCATGGGCCTGCGGGTGGCGATCGCCGTGGTGGTCGTCCTGACCGGGTTCCTCAGGGAGGGCTGTGCGCAGGAGGAGAAGCCGCGCATGGGAGGCTGCCAGACGCGGGAGCTGGCCTACGGTCTACCTGCGATCCGCGATAGCCTGGCCGCCGCAGCCGTGGAAGAACTGCTGGCTCCCGGCAAGGGACCCAAGCCCGGGGCGATCTGCCGGCAGCTCGAGGTCGACGCGTCGCTGTTCGTGAAGATCGGCGCCGTGGAGCGGCAGACGGATGAGCAGTGGGTTGCGCTGGCGAAGCAGCTCACCGCGGCGCTCGAGCAGGCGGGGATCCGGATCGCCGGAAGGTCGCAGCTGGCTCACACCACCGGGACCTGCTTTCCGCCGTACCACATCGATTTCCAGGCCTGCGGGGACTCGGCGAGCGTCGGGCGGTTTCTGGCCGGGCTTCCCAAAGCGCAGTGGGAGGGATTCCAACCGACGGATGAAAGACGGATGCGCCGCTTCTTCGTCTCCGCGGGACGGAGCCTGGCAAGCACCGACGCGATCGTCGATCTCAAGTAGCCGGCATCCTCATCCGGACTGGCGGATGCGAATCGAGCCGCTGCACGTGTCGAGCCGCACGCGGGCCTCGCCGTCGCCGATGATCATGGACACGTGATCACTGCGCACCTTTTTCATGCGCCCCCCGTCCGTGTCCACCGACACGCTGCCGGATCCCGTATCGGCGAGGATCTTCGCCGACGCGTTCTTCGGGAGGATCAGCTCGATCGAACCGCTGCCGGTGTCCACCTCGAAGTAGCCCGGGCCCATCTCGACCAAGGCCAACTTCACCGAGCCGCTGCCGGTGTCGATGGTTGCCTCGTCGGCCGCGATGTCGCGCGCACGGACGCCTCCGCTGCCCGTGTCGACGACGAGACGGCGGCAGGTGATGTCCTCCACCTCGACCGATCCGCTGCCGGTGTCGACCAGAAAGTTCTGCCCGGAGCAGTTCCTTGCGCGCACCGATCCGCTGCCCGTATCGATGTCGACGTCTCCACGGAGGTCGCGAACCTTCACGCTGCCGCTGCCGGTGTCCGCTCGCAAGTTGCCATTCATGCCCTGGGCGGTGATTGGACCGGAGGAGATATCCAGATCGAGATCGGCTTCGATGGCCTCGGCGAGGATCGCGCCCACGCCGTGGACCACTTTGAGCTTCTTGCCCGCGGGCACCTTGACGACGACGTCGGCCCACACCTCGAGCCCGGAGCCGCGGCCCTTGACCTTGATCTGCCGGCAACCGCCCAGACCGAGCCATGACAGCCAATTCGCGCGGCCGTTCGTGCCCGGTGGGGAGAAGGAGGTGTTGGAGTTCCGGCCCAGGGGCGGATAGACGTAGTGACACTCGTCGTCCAGCGGGAAGCGGACGATCAGCCGCGCTTCGTCGCCTTCCTCCGTCTCGACCTCGATCAGATCGTCCGTGGCGTCCTTGCCGCGGACCGTGATTTCGACTTCGAACTGCGGCCCATCGTGACCCTCCAGGCGGATCTCTCCGATGAGATTGACCAGCACCAACGGGTCGCCGCTCAGCGTGATGCGCTGCGTGAACTCACCGCTGGAAGCCGGACATGCCAGCGGGACGGTGAGGACGAGAACGGCCGCCAGGGAAAGCCAGATTCCGTGCTTCGCGTGCATGGTTCCTCCCGCGCCTGATGCCGATCGATGGGGGTGTCAGGCACCCGGGAGACATTACGAACCGGGGAAGCCGCAGGTTGCGCCGCAACCCGCGGCAGGGGCCATCCGGGCCTCTAGCGCCCGCCGTGCCCCATGGCCTCCGTCGGATCGAACGGCTTCTCCTCGTAGCCGGCCGGTGGGCTGTAGGTTCCCGCCGGGGGCTTGCCCGTGCGCACCTCGATCGTCTCGCGCCGCGAGGTCATCGTGGTGCCCATGCTGGTCACCGTCTGTTCCTCGAGGAGGATGAGACCCTTGATCTTGGCCAGCTCGTCGGCAGCGCCGCGCAGTGCCGGGTTGAGCGAGAAGAGCGCCTGCTGCATGGCCTTGTAGACGTTCATGTCGATGTCCACGTCTTCCGTGGCCCAGCTGTCCGACTTGATCGATAGGAAGGTGCTCGCGATCTCGACCTTGTAGAGGCGCGCGTTCCAGGAGCGGATCTTGCGGGTCTCGTCGGTTCGCGTCACCGTCGTGCTGCCCGCCATCATCTCGAGCATCTGCTTGAGCATGCCGGCGTTCGGATCGTCCGCCGGCAGCATCGCGGACAGATCGATGGGCAGCGAGATCGCCGAGTAGCTGCGCGCATCGTGGTCCAGGACGTAGAACTTCTGGCCCTTGATGTCCAGGATGGCGTTCATCTGGCCGCCGGACATCGCCGTGCGGTCCTTGCTGAACCAGACGGTGATGGTGTCGTCCGTCGCCGGCTGGGTCTTGCCCATCATCGTGAAGGCATCCGAATGCATGACCTGGCGAACAAACGTGTCGGCGCCGGCGGGGGGGATTGCGGCGAGCAGTGCGCACAGGATGCCGATTCCCAACGTTACGTATCTCATCATGCCCTCCCATGAGACGGGGACGCGCGGCCCACCGGAGCCTGCCGATGGGCGGTAGGAGATGAAAATCCTAGCGTGGCAGGGCGCGAAGGTCCAGCGCTACTTGGCTCGCGAAGGGATTCCCCGGCTCCTGCCCTGTGCTAGGATGAGTCGGCGCTGGACACACCCGGAGCAGGAGTCGGCATGTCCGCAGAAAGACAGTCTCAGCAGGGGGCACTCACCTCCCGCCCGCTCATCGGTCTGACGCTGATGCTCGATCTTCCCGAACGCGACACGCATCTCCCTCGCTTCGGGATGAACCGGGCCTACTTCGATGCCATCCGCCGGGCGGGCGGTGTGCCCGTATCGCTGGTTCCCGGTGACGCCGATGAGATGAGCTTGTACGTGGGGGACGAAGCCCCGCTCGCCCTCGACGGCATCTGTCTCGCCGCCGGCGGTGACCTGCACCCCTCCTACTTCGGCCGGGAGATGCACCCCAAGTGCGATGAGCCGGAGCCCGAGCGCGACGCGATGGAGATGACCCTGCTACGCCTCCTGCGCGACTCCAGTGTGCCGATTTTCGCCATCTGTCGCGGGATCCAGGTGCTCAACGCCGCCTGGGGTGGAACCATCATCCAGGACATCGCCGCGGAGCGCCCCGATGCCCTCAGACACGACTACATGAAGGGCACGCCGCGAGACTTCATCGCCCACGACGTGCGCGTGGCGCCTGGAACCCTGCTCCACGAGATCCTGGGAACCACAGAGCTGGGCGTCAACAGCATCCACCACCAAGCCGTTGATGCGGCGGGCGAGGGACTCATCGTGAGCGCGGTCTCACCCGATGGCACCATCGAGGGTCTCGAGCCGGCCGATCGATCCCGGTTCCTGGTCGCCGTGCAGTTCCATCCCGAGGATCTGCCGCAGAATGAGCGGATGCAGCACCTGTTCACGGCTTTCGTGGATGCGGCGGCGGCGTATCACCGAGAGAAACACGCGTAGTGAGGACAGCACGAAGCAGTTCCACCTGGATCTGCAGCTCTACGCTAGCCGGGCGGATCGCGCCACATACCCCGCTGGCGGATCAGTTCGACCAGCGTCCGGTCGGCTTCCTCGGCCGTCAGGCCGCGGCGCACCCTTTCCTTGCCCACGTAGACGTCGACCTTCTCGGCCACCGATCCCACGTATCCGAAGTCGGCGTCGGCCATCTCACCGGGGCCGTTGACCGCGCAACCCATCACCGCGACCTTGATGCCGTGCAAGTGGCCGAGGAGGGCCTGCAGCCGCTTCACCGTCGACTCGTGATCGTAGGCCAGGCGCCCGCATCCCGGACAGGAGATGAACTCGAGCGTATCGAGCCGGCGCCGCGTGGCGTGCAGGAGGGCGTAAGCGAACTCGCGGCTCTCCGGTCCCCGAGCGTTCGAATCCTGGGGAGCGATCTGAACCACGTCGACGAGGCCGTCCAGGAGAAGAGCGCCCACCTGCACCGCCGCGTTCCAGGGATCCTCCGGCAGGCGGGTGATCAGCAGGGGGCGCGGCTCGGTCTGGATCGCCCTTCCCAGATGGGTTGCCACCATACGTGCGGCGAGCGCCGCATCGCCGCCGTCGCACGAGAAACCCGCGGGCTCCAATCCGGCCCTTCCCGACAGTGCGTGGAGCCAGCATGCAGTCAGGCCCACGCCATTGAGCCAGGTGGCCTCCCCCTCATGACCCTCGACGGTTGCAGGTGACTCGAGATGCCAGCGGAGCTGGATCCCCCCCGCGGCCGTGACGTCCTCGAGCAACGTGATCAGCACCTCGCTGGCGTGCAGACGGCCCGGCGGCGCGCTGCATTCGAGCGCCAGGGCGGCGCTCGCGGACACCTCCCCGGGCACCACGATAGAGATCCCGGCCGCAGAGATCCCGGCCGCGGGCTCACCCAAGTCGCGCAGCGCCTGAGCCAGCGCGGTACCGAAGGTGTGCACCACCTCCGCGTCGGCATCGCCGCGCCACCACCGATCGGGCAGGCGGGTCTCGATCCAGACGGGGACACCGGCGATCCGTTTACCGAGAGCGTCGAGATGCGCGGTCCACGTCCCCGCTTCGCCGAGGAATCTGTCTGGATTGCACTGCAGGAGGAGCGAATGGGCCGGGGGCTGCGTGTCCGCCACCGCGGCAACGGCGCGGTCAACCCATCCTTCCGTCAGGGTCACCCGTTGCTCCACGCGGGGCATCTCGTGGGTGGCCATCCATGCCCAGCCATCTCGGCGGCGCAAGAACTCGGCCGGCACGCCCGCCCAGCGTGCGCGCGCCTCCCTCGTGGCCCTGAGGATTCGGCGGCACGGCTCGATCTCCGCGACCGGGTCTCCCGTCAGGCTCACGCGGATCGTGTCACCGATGCCTTCGAGGAGCAGCGCGCCGATGCCGGCCGCGCTGCGCAGTTCACCGGCCATGCCCAGGCCGGCCTCCGTCACACCCAGATGGATGGGGTAGTCCATCCCCGCGTCGCGCATCCGGTCGACCAGAAGCCGATTGGCGGCCACCATCACCGTGGGGTTCGATGCCTTGAGGGCGACAATGATGTCCTCGAATCCCTCCGCGCGGCAGAGCTGCAGGTACTCCATGGCCGAGGCGACCATGCCCCGCGGGCCGTGGCCGTAGTCGTCCGCGATGTGCGCGGCCAGCGAGCCGTGGTTGACCCCGATGCGCAAGGCCGCACCTCGGTCGCGGAGACGGGCGAGGAGCGGCCGCAGGCGCGCGCGCGCCTCGTCGAGGTCGGCGGCGAAGTTGCCCGGGTTGATGCGCACCTTCTCGACATGAAGGGCCGCCTCGTAGGCCGCACGGGGGTTGAAGTGCACATCCGCGATGAGGGCGACCGCGTGCCCCCGCTCGTCGACTGCCCGGCGCAGGTCGGAGAAGGCAGCGGCCGCTTCGACCGAGGGCACGGCCAGGCGCACCAGCTGGCAGCCGGCCACCTCGAGGGCCGCGATCTGCGCGAGCGAGCCCTCGAGATCGAGCGGCGTGGTGGTCGTCATCGACTGGATGGCGATTTCGCTGGCGCCGCCGATCGTGACGTTTCCTACGCGCACCTCGCGTGTCCATCTGCGCCTCATGGTCACCCCGTACCTCTCGCAGCCGCCGGTGTTCCCGGCCCGTCGCCTTCGGAGCGCAAGCCCGGCGCCGAGCTGGATGGCAATCCCAGGGCATGATACCGTTGCTGCGGGCGAAAGGCCAATCCAGGCGCAAGCGAGAGGAGCGGGGTGTGGCGGCGGGACGGGAGCGGTGGGACAGTCGCACGTCCTTCATCTTGGCCGCGGTCGGCTCCGCGGTCGGGTTGGGGAACGTCTGGCGATTCCCCTACGTGGCCTACGAGTGCGGGGGCGGCGCCTTCCTGATCCCCTACTTCGTTGCCCTGTTCACGGCCGGGATCCCGATGCTCATTCTCGAGATGGGTCTCGGACAGCGCATGCAGCGCGGCGCGCCGGGCGCCTTCGGCGCCATCCGCCCCCGGCTCCAGTGGTTCGGCTGGTGGGCCGCCGGCCTCAGCGCGGGCATCGTCATCTACTACTCGACCATCCTCGCCTGGTCGTGGGTCTACCTCTACCACTCCTTCAGCGTCGGCTGGGGCGAGCAGGCCGAGACGTTCGGCTTTCAGGAGATCCTCCAGCGCTCCGCGGGACCCGGCCAGATGGGCACGCCCATCTGGTACCTCGTCCTGGGAATGCTGCTCACCTGGCTCGCCATCTACCTCATCCTGCGCCGCGGGGTGCGCACCGTGAGCAAGGTCGTGCTGGTGACCGTCCCGCTGCCCCTCATCCTGTTGGTCGTTCTCCTCGTGCGCGGGCTCACGCTCCCGGGCGCGATGGACGGCATCCGCTACTACCTCACGCCGGATTTCTCGAAGCTCGCCGAACCGGGAATCTGGCTGCGCGCCTACGGGCAGATCTTCTTCTCGCTCAGCCTGGCATCGGGCGTGATGATCGCGTACGGATCGTTCCGCAGCCGGAAGGCCGAGGTCACGAACAGCGCGCTCATCACCGGGCTGGCCAACTGCGGGACGAGCTTCTTCGCGGGCTTCGCGGTCTTCTCGATGTTGGGCTACCTCGCGCAGGTTCAGGGCCTGCCCGTGCCGGAGGTCACCCAGAGCGGCACCGGACTCGCGTTCGTCGCCTATCCGACCGCGATCACCAAGCTCCCTGCGCTCAACGCCCTGATCGGCGTGATCTTCTTCGTCACGCTGCTCACGCTGGGCATCGATTCGGCGTTCGCGCTGCAGGAGGCCTTCACCACGGGCCTGCACGACAAGTGGAAGATCTCGCCCGGAATGCTGTCCCTGGGATTCGTCGCGGTCGCGCTTCCGATCTC
>JAUVTV010000017.1 GCA_030601305.1 Candidatus Eiseniibacteriota bacterium
CGCGGTGTAGATCGTTGCCGTGCCGATGCTGCCGATACCCCCCGTCGGAATGGGATTCTCACCCGTGAGGCCCGCTCGCAGCCAGGCTTCACTTCGGGACGTGCCGTGAGCGAAAGATCCGGTGTCGCAAGTGAGATTGAGCCCGAAACACATCATGGGGCCGTTGGTGACCGCGGCGATCTCGGTCGCGCTGACACCGCTCATGTTGTAGTAGCCGCGGTAGCCGAAGTAGGTGAGACCGCGGTCGATGGAGTCGAGGATCTCATCATCGTCCACGTAGCCGCCGTAGATTTCGTCGATGTCGGTGTAGCCCAGCTCGACGAGCTTCTCGCGGACCCACTCCTGGATCTGCTGACACGTGGGACCCGAGGGGTTGGTGTCGCCCACGAGGGTGGCGCGCGTGAACCAGTCCGGGTCATCCAGGTAGGGGCTGTGCTCGTAGCTCGTGATCTTGTGCACGATCAGGCTGAGCCGGAGGGCGGTGTCCGCCGAGAGGCGCCCGATGAACGCGTCGGGAGCCAGATCGTCGCCGGCCAGTTGCGTGTAGGGGTGGTCTCCCTCGCCCCCGCTGTACGGATCGTAGAAGGTGGGGATCGTCTCCCCGCCGCTGGCGTCACCGACGATCGTGATGTAGTCGGGGGGGTAGTCCCACGTCTCGTAGGCATCGAGGATCCAATCCCTGATGCCCGAGGACGAAGTGCTGCCGATGTCGTCGGTGGTCACGTGCACCACGTTGTAGCCCATGCGGCGCCGCCACTCGAGCAAGGGCTCGAGGCGGTTGACCCAATCGGGGTTGGGCTTCGAGATGACCAGGTAGGTTCCCTGGTGCGGCGCCACCGAAGCGGGGGCCGACTGCTCGCCGGTGTCGTAGTTGAGGACCATCGACCGATAGAGCCGATCGAAGGCGGGCGTCAGCGGAACCTCGCGCGGTAGCTGGTTGCGTAGATCCTCACCGCCGAAATCAACCGAGACCTCGATGTGGTGCGCCGCGCGCAGCTCACCCGTCGCGGGATTGTAGCTCACCGGCGTGAAGGTGATCGGTACGACCCGCAGGCCGCGCAGGACCGACGGATTGCCGGCGACGACGGAGCGGGCTTCGAGGGCCAGGAACGCATCCCGGCCGTACAGTTCGTGGTCGATGGCAAAGGTCTCGTTCTCCTCCGCCTGCATGGGCAGCAGCCGGTAACCGGCCAGAGTCTGCTCTTCGGCGGAGACGATGTTCACCTGCGCGCCGGAAGCAGCCGGAATGGCCACGTAGCGTGTGAAAGCGGGCAGGCACGGCTCGCCGTTGGCACCCTGCAGCTCACTGCCGGGAAACGTGACCGTCTGATACAGCGTGCCGTCGAGGTCGTAGGTCTGCACCTCGAGGGCCGGCAAGTCGAACGTGAAGCGGACGCCGCTGTCGTCGGCGGAGATAACGTCGATTCGTGGACGGGAGAGTTCTCCGCCTTCCTGCAAGATCAGCGGGGTGGCAGCGGCCAGGCTGGCGAAACAACCGAGCCCCAGAACCAGGGACACCAAGGTCTTCCTGCTGAGGGCCAACCTAGATCTCATGCTTCCTCCAAGTGAGTTGAGACACACAAAGGCTCCGGGATCGCCTCCCTCGATCAGAGCGCGAATATCGGATCGATTATAGCACGTCGTGCGGATTCACTGACAGCGAAGAGCATGCCCCTTCGCCAGATACCGGAGCTGTACACCTCGGGCCACCGTGTGGACGGCGGCCCGAAGGATGGTTAGCGCTTCCGCCGCCTTGGCAGTCTGGGCAACGCGCGGCTCGGACGCTCGCGCAGGTTGGGTTTCGCAAGTTTGAACTCGCGAATTTGTTGCATGATCTCACGCAGCCCTCGCTGAAGCTGGGGATCGCGTCCGGCGGCGTAGTCCTGCGGCAGGACGTCCACCTCGATGTCCGGATCCGTGCCGTAGTTCTCCACCCCCCAACCGACGTCCTTGAACCAGAAGGAGAACTCGGGCTGGGTCGTGATCGTGCCGTCGACGAGCGGGTGGCGCGGCCAGATGCCGATCACGCCGCCCCAGGTGCGCTTGCCGATCAGGGGACCCAGGCCGTAGAGTTTCCAGCTATGGCTGAAGATGTCGCCGTCCGAGCCGGCGAGCTCGTCGGTCAGCGCGACCATCGGCCCGCTGGGGGACTCGGACGGATAGGGCTCAGGCGCCATGTAGCGATTGATGTCGTAGCCGATCCGTTTCCGCAGCAGCTTCTCCAGGAGGAGCTGCGAGACGTGACCGCCGCCGTTGTGGCGCACGTCGATGATGAGTCCCTCGCGATCGATCTCGGCCAGAAAGTAGCGGTGGAACTCGGAGTAGCCCGCGGGCCCCATGTTGGGGATGTGCACATAGCCCACGCGTCCGCGGCTCTGGCCGTGGACCCACTTGCGGTTCCCCTCCGCCCAGGCGCGGTAGCGGAGCGGCTGCTCCGAGCGCAGGGTGCGCAAGCTCACCGTCCGCGTAGCGGTCTTGCCCGCGCGACGCTTGCCGCGTCCCGGGGGGTCGCTGACCGTCAGCCAGACCTCCTGCCCGGCCTGGTGCACCAAGCACTCCATCGGCGAGAGGTCCGCGCCGACCGCCCTGCCGCCCACCGCGTGGATCACGGCTCCCGGACGGATGTTGAGCCCCGGGGAGGCAAGCGGCGAGGCCTGCTTCGCATCCCACGAGTCTCCCTCGGGGATCGAGACCACCTTCCAGGTGCCCTGGCGCTCATCCAGGGCCAGATCGGCCCCCAGGAGACCCGTGGCATACTGGGGCCAGGCGCGGTAGTCGCCACCGAATTCGTAGCAGTGGGACGTTCCCAGCTCGGCCTGCATCTCCCAGATCAAGTCCGACAGCTCAGCGCGGCTGGACACCCGGTCGACCAGGGGAAGGTACCTATTGTAAACTCTTACCCAGTCTATCTTTGAAAGATCGGGTACCCAGAACTGGTCCCGCTGGAGGCGCCACGCCTCCGCGAGCATCTGGCGCCACTCTTCGGCGGGGCGGATCGCGCAGCGGACGCGATCGAGGTCGATCCAGCCGCTCCGGCGGCCCACCTCATCGCCCGGCGGGAGCTTGCCCGGCTCGGCGGTCGCCATCACCGCGCGCAGGCGGCGGCCGGCCCGGTAGAGGAGCGTCTTGCCGTCCCGCGCGATCTGGAAGCTCGATGCGCCTGTGACGAGGGTCCCGGACTTGAGCTCGACCAAGTCGTAGACCTCGATCGTGGACTTCGTCCCCGGCTCCGTGTCGGACCAGTGCTGTCCGAGGCTCCCCTCGATCGGATGCGACCGCAGGAAGATCTTCCCGGGGATCGCCTGCAGATCGTCGTAGCGGCCCTCGGCGACGGGGAAGCCGAGCACGCGCCCTTCGATCCCCTCGAAATCGATCGCGACCTTGGTCGGCGTCTTCTCGGCCTTGCCGGGAGCGCCGCCGGCGGCGACGCCCGCGGACGCCTCCACCTCCCACGGGTTGTTGCCGCGCTCGTGATCGGGCTTCTTCGCCCCCAGCGGGCGCGGCGCGGGCAGGAACGGTGAGGTTGCATCGGCTCGCAGCGTCATCAGGTAGGGACGCACGCCGCGCGGGAAGCCGAGCGAGAACTGGATCAGGTCGTAGACCGGGTCGTAGGTGCGGAGCGACAGGAAGTAGAGGTACTTGCCCTCGGGATCGAAGCACGGGCAGAAGTCCATGAAGTCACCCGACGTGACGGGGTGCGTCTTGCCGGTCTCCGCGTCGGCGATCTGGATGGCGATGTTCCGGCGGCCCACGGGCAGGCCGTAGGCGAGCCAGCGGCCGTCGGGCGACCAGGAGATGCCGTGGACCCGGTCGTAGTCGCTCCTCTCGAGAAGCCGCGCCTTCTTGCGGGTGAGGTCGACGATGAAGATCTCCTGCCGCTGGTTCGTCACGGCGATGCGATCCGGCGGGGGCGGCGGCTTTCGCGCCGTCTTCTTCTTGGTCTTTCCGCGGCCTCTCTTCCTCTTGGGCGCCTCCTGGGGCGGGTGCGGTGCGACGCTGAGGGTGAGGATCCGTCCCAGGTCCTGGCCGATGTCGATCTCGCGGGCCCCTTCGCCGGGCGTCAAGATCTCGAGCCGCTCCTCGCCGCTCGCGTCGGTGACCGCCACCATGCGCTTGCCGTCGGCCAGCCAGGTGGCCAGGCGATGGCGGCCCCGCCAGGGCGTGCCCCACTCGGTGACCGGGCCCTCCCACAGGCCCATGGTCACCGGCCGCCCGCGCACGGTGAGGACCGCCGAGTGACCCTTGGGGTGGGGACTGTACGATTCGAGGTTCCGAGATCCGGTGATGAACTTGCGCTGGCGCTGGGAGCGCGGGGTGCGGATCTCGACCGGCACTCCGCGATCCTGGCCCGTCTGTGTGTCGAACACGAAGAGATCGGCCCCGGCGTGATAGACGATGCGCCGGTTATCGGAGCCCGGGAAGCGGGCGTAGTACTCGTCCTGATCCGTGTGACGCTGCAGGTCGCGCCCGTCGGGCCGGCAGGAGTAGATGTTGCCGATTCCCTCGTGATCGCTGACGAAGTAGATGCGCTTGCCGATCCACATCGGCGAGGCGAGGTTCCCGCGCACGGTGTTCAGGATCTGCCGGAATCGCCCCTTGCCTTGGCGGTCGACCCATAGGGTCCCCGCGGTCCCGCCGCGATAGCGTTTCCAGCGGGCCGGATCCAGGCCATTGCGGCCGATCACCACGCCGCGGCCGCCCGGCTCGTGCGCGATCGACCGCGCGGGACCGAGGTTGAAGGCTCGGGGGGGCCCGCCCTTCAGATTCACCGCATGGAGGTGATGGTGCATGAGGAACGGCTGCCCGGCATCACTCGCGAAGAGCACTTCCTGGCCGTCCGGCGACCAGCCGAGGGTCAGCACGTTGCTTCCCATGAACGTGAGGCGCTGATGCTCGCCACCCTCGGACGGGATGACGAAAACCTCGGAGGCGCCGTCGTCGAAGCTCGTGAAGGCGATGTAGGTGCCGTCGGGCGAGAAGACCGGTCGCAGGCTGAGCGCCTTGGCTACCGTCAAGCGCCGCGCAACGCCGCCCTGGGTTCCCACGACCCACAGATCGTCGTCGCCGCAGAACGCGATTCGATCGTCGTGAATGGTGGGGAAGCGGTAGTACCCTCGCGAGGTCGCGGTTGCCGGCTTGCGGCGCCCCTTGGGCGGACTGCCCAGCGCCGCTGGCACTTGCAGGCGGGGGGCGCCCACGGTGCGCGTTGCTGCCTTGCGCCTGGCCTTCGGCATGGTCTCCTCCTTGAATCGGGTCAGCGACGATGCTGCTCGCAGCCGGGATGACTTCTGTCACGGGCTGCTAGGGCTGCTCTGGTTTCCGGTCGGCAAACACCTCCTTGGAGCGGCGCACCGCACACCACTCCCGACCACACATACTGCAGTAGTCATCATCCGGGTTCGACGCCTTGCGGATTTCGCGGGCGCGCTCGGAGTCCATGGCCATCTCCAGTTGGCCGCGCCAATCGAACGCCGTGCGTGCGCGGCTCATGCGATCGTCCCACTCGCGCGCGCCGGGCAGCCCGCGGGCCACGTCGGCCGCGTGAGCCGCGATGCGGTGCGCGATCACGCCCTCGCGCACGTCGAGCGGTCCGGGCAGAGCGAGGTGCTCGGCAGGCGTCACGTAGCAGAGGAACGAGGCCCCGTAGTAGGCCGCGGCGGTCGCACCCACCGCGCTCGTGATGTGATCGTATCCGGGTGCGACGTCCGTGACTATCGGACCGAGGACGTAGAAGGGAGCGCCGTCGCAGATCTCTTCCTCGAGAACCATGTTCTTCTCGATCTGGTCGAACGGCACGTGACCCGGGCCCTCGACCATCGCCTGGCAGCCCCTCTCCCGGGCCCGTTGGACCAGCTCGCCTAGGACGCGCAGCTCCGCGAGCTGCGCCTCGTCGGTGGCATCCGCGAGACAACCCGGGCGCAGCCCGTCGCCCAGGCTGAAGGCGACGTCGTGCTGGGCCATGATGTCGCACAGCTCGTCGAAGAGCTCGTAGAGCGGATTCTGCCGATCGTGATACGTCATCCACTTGGCCAGCAGGCTGCCGCCCCGCGAGACGATGCCCGCCGTGCGGCTGGCCGCCAACGGGAGGTGCTCGCGCAGAAGGCCGGCGTGGACGGTGAAGAAGTCGACGCCCTGGCGGGCCTGCTTCTCGATGACCCGCAGCATGTCGTCCGTGGTCAGTTCCTCCACGGGGCGGTTCTGGATCATCTCGTACATCGGAACGGTGCCCAGGGGGGCGCTCGCGTTCGCGATCAGGAACGAGCGGATCTCATCCAGGTCGCCCCCCGTGGATAGGTCCATCACCGCGTCGGCCCCGTACCGGAGAGAGAGCTCCATCTTGACCAGCTCCTCTTCCTTGCAGGAGCGGTCCGGGGAGGTTCCCAGGTTGGCGTTCACCTTTGTCCGCAGCAGGCGGCCGATGCCGATCGGCGCAAGCCGGCCCTCCCCGGCGCCGCCGTACTGTGCTGCGAGGTGCGCCTTGTTGGCCGGGATCACGAGCCGGCCGGCGGCGACCGCGTCGCGGATCTCATCGGGGGTCCGCTGTTCCTGCTCCGCCACGCGCTCCATGGCTGGCGTGAGCCGGCCTGCGCGCGCTGCTTGAATCTGGGTCATGGCGCTTCCCTCCGCATCCCTTGGCGAAGATTCAAACCTTCGTTTGGACAACCTCTAATCCTAGCGCGTGGGGCCCCCGGTCGGCGACCTTAGAAAGGCTCGCGCGGGCCTCTGGATGCGGCGCCCGCGCGGAGACCTGGGTCGGCTTCGCGCTGGCGCTGGGGCAATAGAACATGGCCCTGCCGTTCTATCTGCAGTACCATGTCCTCGCGAATGAGCTACCCCACCCGAGACGAGGCACTCGCGCTGCTGCGCGAGTACACGCAGAGCGTGAGCCTGATCAAGCACGCGCTCGCGGTGGAGGCGTCCATGCGCGCCTATGCGCGCAAGTTCGGCGCGAACGAAGAGGAGTGGGGCGTCGTCGGGCTGCTCCACGACTTCGACTACGAGAGACACCCCACCGCCGAGGAACATCCCTTCAAGGGCGCCGAGATCCTGAAAGTACGCGGCTACCCCGAGGAGATGATTCGCGCCGTCCTGTCGCACGCGAGCTACACCGGTGTGCCGCGCGAGACCCAGATGGCCAGGACGCTCTTCGCGGTCGACGAGCTGACCGGTTTCGTCACCGCCGTCGCCCTGGTCCGTCCCAGCAAGAAGGTCGCGGAGGTCAAGCCGAAGTCCGTGAAGAAGAAGATGAAGGACAAAGGCTTCGCCCGCGCGGTGAATCGCGACGAGATCCGTGAAGGTGCCGAGCTACTCGGCGTCGAGTTCGGCGAGCACGTGCAGACCGTGGTGGACGCGATGGCGGGCATCGCGGCGGACCTCGGGCTCCAGGGACAGGACGAAGAGGCGGGTGCATAGCCTCGTCAGCGATACAGCGACTTGATCGCCCCCCAGCTCACCCTTCGCACGGGGGTATCACACCCGACGCCCCAAGCCCCTATGAGACCACAGCCGGACTCCTCCGCGCTGCACGGTGAGCCGCTCTGCAACCGCCAGTCCTGATCCTCGTGCGGGGCGAGCGAACAGAAGGCCGGATCGAGCGAGACGTTGCCGCCGGCTCCCAGCTGGCTCTGGATGCATCCCGTCCAGTCGCCGCCCTCGTTGGCGAAGATGTCGCAGCAGCTCAGCACGGGATGGCTCCCGTAGTAGCAGTGAACGGCCTCCCCACCGGCGCCGAACGCGATGATGCAGCCGTCCAGCGTGGGCGACGAGGCGGTGAGATGGAAGGCGCTGCCCTCCTCGCCGCTTGCGTTCTGGACGAACGTGCATCCCACGAACGCCGGGGACGAGTGGATGCAGCGCATGACCCCGGCCTCATAGCCGGCCACGTTGCCGCTGAACGTGCAGTCGGTGAACTGGGGTGACGAGTGGAGGCAGTGAACGGCGCCGCCGTAGTGGAGCGAGACGTTGCCGCTGAAGACGCAGTCCGTGATCGTCGGGTCGGCGCTCCACAGGAACATGGCGCCGGCGAAGTCCTCGGCCGAGTTGTCGCGGAAGACGCAGTTGATGAAGGTCGGGTCGGCGTTGTCACACAGGATGGCGCCCGCCTCGTCGTCATGGCCATTCCGAATGGTCACGCCGCTCAAGACCGCCGCTGCCGTCTCGCCCGAATCGAAGACGAATCCGCGTCCGAGTGCCTGGCAGTCAATCACGCAGAATTGCGGATCTCCGCTCACCGACCGAACGGTGATCGCCTTGCCGCTGAAGTCGATGGCGCGGTTGCCGGCGCCGGTGAAGGTGCCGTCTTCCAGCTCGATGGTGTCCCCGTTTTCGGCGGCGTCGACGGCGGCTTGGATGGTGGGGAAGTCCCCGCTGCCGTCGGGGAGGACCTCGTAGACGCTGCCCGCCGCGGGGACGCCGGTCGCCAGCATCAGGCCGATCAGGCAGGCAGCCCCGCGCACGCGTTCCTCCTAGCGCCGCTCTTGTACGACCACTTCGCGCTCGATCTCGTGACCGTCTCGCAGTAGTACGACCGTGATCCGGTCACCCGGGGCGTGCTGGCGCAGTGCGGCGGTGTAGTCGACCAGGGAATCGAGCCGCTCGCCGCCCAGCGCCACGATCACATCGCCCGTCTGGATCCCGGCCTCAGCCGCAGCGGCGCCCGGGAAGACCGGTCCCACCTTCACACCCCCCGACTCCATGGAGAAGTCGGGCATGAATCCCAACGAGACCTTGCGCTCGCCGGACTTGCGCATCGTCTCCATCTTGGCGAGCTGCTTCTCGCCAACGGGCTGGAAGGTGAGCGGGCGATCGCGATACGATAGATAGCGTGCCAGTTCCGCGGTGAACTCGGTGACCGTTGCGAGACCGGCGTAGTTGATCTTGTCGGCCTCGTCGCTGACCTTGCTGTAGTCCTCGTGCGGGCCGGTGAAGAGGTGCAGCACCGGGATGTCGGTGACGAAGAAGCTCGTGTGGTCGGCCGCGCCGACCCCGCCCTTCTGCTCGGCCAGATCGAAACCGTAGGATGGGTTGAGGCCCCCGAGGATCGCGGAGAACTCGCGGGCGGTCCCGGTGCCGAAGATGATGAGCTGATCGTCCCGCAGGCGCCCCACGCTGTCGAGGTTGATCATGGCGAGGACGTCCTCGGCGGGAGTGAGCGGGTTCGCCACGTAGTGCTTCGAGCCCAGCAGTCCGGATTCCTCGGCCGAGAATGCGATGAAGAGAACGGTGCGCTCGCTGCTCCCCCCGGACTGGCGCCGCTCCGCCGACAGGATGCGCGCAATCTCGAGAAGCGCCGCCACACCGGAGGCGTTGTCGTCGGCGCCGTTGTAGATCTGGTCACCCGTGAGTTGTGGGTCGCGTCCCAAGTGGTCGACGTGCGCGCCAACCACGACGGTGGACGGCGCCTGCGACCGGTCGCCGCGCAGGACGCCGATCACGTTGGCCGACGGCGGGAAGCCGTGTGCGTGAAACGGCTGGAAGTATCCTGCCAGGGGATCGCCGGCGCCCATCTTCACGGGGTACGCCGGCTCGAGTCCAAGATCGCGAAAGCGCTCGGCGACGAAGGTGAGCGCCTGCTGCAGCTCGGGGTCACCGAGGCCCCGTCCTCCGAATTCGTCGCTGGCCAGGTAGCGCAGGTCGCGCTCCAGCGACTCGCGGCGCACCCCGCCATGATAGAGGTCTTGCGCACCGCCCGCCTGCACGCATCCCAAGATGGCGATCACTGCCAATCCGAGCCAAGGTCTCGACATGATTCTAGCTCTCCGTGTCCCAGATCACCTTGAGGGGCGAACGCCCGATCGGCCAGGTTCCCTTGGCCACGTTCCGGGCGCCCTCGAAGACGAGGTAGCTGTACTTGCCGTAGTGGGGAAGCTTGCGCCAAACGGCGGCGACGTCGCCCGGCCCGCTTGCGAGGAACAGCCCGATGGCCTCGTCGGGGTTCTCGGGATGGGGCAGGGCCAAGACGAGCGTGTGCGCGCTGCGATCGTAGGTCTCGCCCGCGATCGTGAAGCGTTCCGGTTCGAGCCGCGTGCCCGGGGGAAGGAGCGTCGCCAGCTTTGCGCGCCACCGTGGCTCGCCCAGGATCCAGACGCTGCAGTCGCTCAAGTCGGCGATCGCGACTTCAGTATCGCGCACGGTGCCGGTCGGGCGGCCGCGGCCCGACTGCTCCGCAACCTCGGCATAGGCCGCCCCGAGATCTTCGGCGGCCGCTTCGGGAAGCACCGCCGTCAGCGTGTCGGCTCCGAAGAGCTGGCTGAGGGCGGTGGGCACCTCGGCGCGGTGCAACCGCCGGAAGAGGTCGAAGTCGGGATCGACCTCCAGCGTGGTCGGCTTGGCGGGCAAGCGGCGCGATTCGCCGAACGACCCCGATCGCAACGACACCGTCCAGTCCTCCGGCGGCCGATCGGCATAGGTCACCCGCACCGGCACGTGCAGGGCGTAGCGCGGCTCCTCCTGCTTGATCACGTAGGTCAGCTCGTAGCGGCCACCGGACTGCGCGGTGAGGTCGGCCTCCGCGAGCGAGAGCACCGGGGCCCCCGCGCGGGCGATCCACTGGTCGTGGAAGGCCTCGACGTCCAGCCCGCCGCCGTGCGCCATCGCACCCAGGAGATCGTGCCAGGACGCGACCTGAAACAGGTAGGCGTGGTAGAACTCCGACAGCGCGTGCCAGAAGCGCTCGTCGCCCAGACGGCGCCGCAGCATGTGGCAGAGCATCATGGCTTTCCCATAGCCGATCGCCGCTGACGAGTTGTCGTGGCGTGCGCGGAACTCGGTGAGCGCGAAGTCACGGCCGGAGCCGACGTAGTCGAGGTAGCCCTGCAGCTGCGTGCGGCGGTACTCGCGCGCGGCGGCCTCGCTCTCGCGCTCCTTGTACAAGTAGTCGGCGCCGTAGACGGTGAGACCTTCGCACCAGTTGCCGCTCTCGAAGTCGACGAACACACCGTTGCCCCACCAGTTGTGCAGGATCTCGTGACCGTAGGACGTGTGTAAGATGAAGGGTAGACGAACGACGCGATCGCCGAGCAGGGTGAACGAGGGCATGCCGTATCCGGTTTGCCAGAAGTTCTCGACCAGCGCGAACTTGGCAAACGGGTAGGGGCCGATCAGGTCTTCGTACATTGCCAGGTAGTCGTGTGTCGCGCCGAGGTAGCGTTCGCAAAGCTCGGCATCATCGTTGCCGTACGTATAGGTTTGAATCGCGACCCCGTGGTAGTCCTTCTCGCGCAGGTGATAGGGCCCGGCGATGAGGTAGATCTCCTCCATCGGTTCGGGGGAGTCCCAGACGACCAGGTGTCTCCCGCTCAGGTCGCTCGGTTCCGCGCGTCGTCCCTGGGATACCGCCATCCATCCGGCGGGAACCTCGACCGTCAGACAGAAACTGAACGGCTCGTCGAACCGCTGCGGATACCACAGCGTGCCACCGGCGAGAAAGGCGCCGCGCGCATCGATCAGTCCCGTGGTCGTCTCGAATCCGCGCTGATAGTTCTCCGGAGGGGACCTCAGCGTGTCGTAGACCGTGCCGTCATACTCGATTTCGACGAGCAAGGTCTCCGGCCAACTGGAGAAGGCACCCATGGCATCCAGGAAGAGGTCGACCTGACGCGCGTGACCCAATTCCGCCAGCTCGCCGTACTCCGGGTCGGCCCAGAAGTCACGCGGTTGCCAGCGCTCGTGTTCGCGCCACGAGATCTCGAGCTCCTGCCCGCCGGATGATGCCCGCACGCCGGCGATCTGCAAGCTCCGGTTGAGGAGGAAGGGCGTCTTCGCATCGAGCGGTACGCCGGGCGCGTGAACGAGCAGGATCTCGTCGCGCGCGCGAAGGTGCGCGTCGATGGGATCCACGAATGCCTCGACGGCATGGTGCCGGAAGCTACACCGGGCGGGGTTGTCAAAGAGGGGGTTCGGTGTCTGCCGGCTACTGCCGCCCGAAGACGGCTTCGGCTCCTGCGCCCCCGCGGCCAGCGTCGCCGCGATGCACACGATCGCTCCCCAGAAACCAGCGCTTGTTGTGACGCGCATGCGCAGCATCATCTCCCCCTGTCTGAAGGGTACACACGGATCTGGCCGCTGCCCGTACCGCCGATGCGTCCGATCCGACTGGCATCCGTGACGCCGTTTGCGTGCAGCGCGGTCAGCAATTCCGCGCCGCGCTCCTCGGGCACGCTGATGAGCAAACCGCCCGATGTCTGTGCATCGCACAGGATCAGGCGCTCGATCTCCGGGATCTGCGGATCCCAGGTAACCCGCTCTCCAGCGTGATCCAGATTGTCGCGCGTTCCGCCGGGCACCGTGCCGGCCGCCGCGCAGTCGCGGGCCTCGGGCAACACCGGAACCGACGCGGCCCACACATCTGCTTCTACACCGCTCCCCGCGGTCATCTCCAAGAGATGGCCGATGAGACCGAATCCGGTGATGTCGGTGCAGGCGCTCACCGGGAAATCCGCCATCACCTCGGCCGCGGCGCGGTTGAGCGTCCGCATCACCTCCGTGCAGCGCGCGATCGTTTCCTCGCTGGCCGCACCGCGCTTGGCTGCCGTGGCCAGAATGCCGAGGCCGATCGGCTTGGTGAGGACGAGCGCATCGCCCGGCCTTGCACCGCTGTTGGCCAGCACCTTGTCCGGATGCACGACGCCCGTCACCGCCCACCCGAACTTTGGCTCGGTGTCCTCGACCGAGTGGCCGCCGACGATGGGAATGCCCGCCTCGGCTGCAACGTCGCTCGCGCCGGCGAGGATTTCGTGCAGCACCTGCATGGGAAGACGCCGCACGGGGAAGCCGACGATGTTGAGCGCGAAGAGCGGCCGCGCGCCCATGGCGTAAATATCGCTCAAGGCGTTGGCGGCCGCAATGGCGCCGAACGCACGTGGGTCGTCGACAATGGGGGTGAAGAAGTCGAGCGTCTCGACCACCGCGAGATCGGGCGCGAGACGATAGACCGCGGCGTCGTCCGAGGTCTCCGTTCCCACGAGGAGGTCCGGGTGCGAGCTGGTCGGCAACGCCTTCAGGATCTTCTCGAGCACCTGCGGCCGGATCTTGCACGCGCAGCCCAGCCCGTGCGTGTAGTGGGTGAGACGGACGGGCTCGCCGGCGACGATGGGCGGTGCGACACCCGCGTCTTCCGCGCCGTGCATGCGCGTGATGGTTGCAATGATCTGCTCGGCCGCGCGGTCGATCTCCTCTTCGGAGGTCTCGCGGCCGACGGAGAGGCGCAACGTTCCCATGGCCACGTGCTCGGGGACCCCCATGGCCACCAGCACGTGCGAGACGTCCACCTGGTCAGCGTGGCAGGCGGCGCCCGCCGATGCGGCGATGCCGGTCAGCTCGTCCAGGATCGTGTTGGCCTCGAGCCCGGGAAACGAAACGCTCAGCGTGTTGGGCAGGCGCTTCTCGGGGTGTCCGTTCAGGTGGAGGTCGGGCAGCGCGGCGCTGAGTTTCTCGTGCAGCCGGTCGCGCTGCGTGCGCATGTGCGCGCTCGTCGTGTCGAGATCCCGCGCGGCGATCTCGCACGCTTTCCCAAGCCCCACGATCTGGAGCACGTTCTCCGTGCCGGCGCGGCGATTCTGCTCGTGGTCGGCCCCGTGGACGAGCTTGCCGAGCTCGGTGCCGCGTCTCTGGTACAGGGCACCGATGCCTTTCGGGGCGTAGAGCTTGTGCCCAGCGACCGAGAAGAGGTCGACGCCAAGCTCATCCACCCGTGCCGGAATCTTGCCCACCGACTGCGCGCCGTCGGAGTGCACGCGCACCCCGCGACGGTGGGCCACCGCCGCGATCTCCGCGATCGGCTGGATGACACCCACCTCGTTGTTCGCGTGCATGATCGTCACCAGGATGGTCTCTGCGGTCAGCGCCTTCTCGACGGCCGCCGGATCCACCAGGCCGTCGCGATCCACCGGCAGGTAGGTGACCCGAAAGCCCTCGGTCTCGAGGTAGCGGCATACTTCGGTCACCGCGGGGTGCTCGATGGCGGAGGTCACGATGTGCCGGCCCCGGTCGCGCAAAGCGTGGGCGGTTCCCTTGATGGCGGTGTTGTTCGCCTCGCTGCCGCCGCTGGTGAACACCACCTCGTCCGGGTGGCAGCCCAGGAGGGCGGCCACGTGCTTGCGTGCCTGCTCGACCGCCTTGCGAGCCTCGATCCCGAAGGGGTGGCTGCTCGAGGGATTGCCGAAGAAGCCCTCGAGGAAGGGGCGCATCGCGGCGGCCACCTCCGGGGCGATCGGGGTGGTGGCGTTGTAGTCCAAGTAGATGAGGTCCTTCATGCTCGCTTGCCTCTCCGGGCAGATCGTGCCCTGGCACATGAGACTCGCATATCAGCGGGAGGTTCCGCAACGTGGGGCTGTGGGCCGTGTGCGGCTGCCGGCCGTGTGGAGCTGCGGACCGGCGATCGGGCGCTGGCCTCGATTCGCACGGCAGGCTATGATGCCGCCGCGGGCCAAGGAGGGCAGGGGCATGGATTCCAGGGATCGGGACCGGCGCGCTCGGTCACGGGGTGAACCGGAGCTCACCCCAAACGGCAGCCTGGCCGACCTCGGCGGGGGCGACGCCACCGCCATGGCGCACTTCTACCGCGGGGAGATGAACCGCCTGACCGTCTGGCGGACGCGCATGGACGCCAGCACCAACTGGGCGATCATCTCGACGGCCGGTCTGCTCACCTTCTCGTTCCAAAACCCGCTGGCCGACGCCGTCTTGATCGTCAACATGGCCTTGCTCTGGTTCCTCCTGACCGTCGAATCCAGGCGCTATCGCTTCTACGACGTCTGGCGCTGGCGGCTGCGCATCCTCGAGGTGCACTTCATCACGCCGATCGTCTCCGGCACCCGCCCCAAGCTGCAGGGACCCTGGCGCGAGGACCTCACCGCGGATCTGCTCTACCCGACGTTCAAGATCTCCATGCCGGAGGCGATGGGGCGCCGCATCCTGCGCAACTACATCTACCTCTTTGGACTCGTCCTTGTGGCCGCGCTGGCGCACGTCTTCGGCATCTCGCTGGCGACCAGCTCCTGGGCGCTGCTGACGCGCGAGCACTTCGTCACCTCGATGCAAGAGAACTGGGTGCTCCTGTGCATCATCGTGGTGTCGTACGTGCCGCTGGTTCTTCTCGGGATCCTCGGCTGGCAACGGCGCAAGGTCATCGTCGAGCTGCACGATCCGGCGGGGCGGCGGGCGTATCGGGTGTAGGCGGGTGAGGCTCTTGGCTCTCCGCGAGTGAGTTAGCGCTCCCTAGAAAACCGTCCCCACGACCTGCTGTACCCAGTCGTGCAGGAAGCTCACGCGGTGTCCCAGCAGCGCCACACGCCCCATCACGGTGAGCCCGAAACCGGTCCCGAATCCGATCATGAGCGTGAAGATGCCGATCCTCGAGGTGACCCCCAGGAGCCCCTTGTGCTCCTTGGAGAAGAAGAAGTAGCTCAGGGAGCAGATCATGCACAGGAAGGCCACGACGAACATGAGTCCGCTCCAGGTCGGCTCGATCGCCCGGATGCTCCCATGGAGCTGGTAGAGGATGGAGGCCTTGATGGTCAGCGGGATGAACACACCCGTCGAGATGCCGATGTAGAATGCGAGTGAATAGCGCGCCAGAAAGCCGTACTTCTTGGAAAGCCGGAACCACATCAGGATGCCGAGGATGGAAGGGATGATGTACCACCACTGCCCCTGCCGGAAGATCGGGGTCACCACCTTGTCCGTGAAGCTGGTGTGGTAGAGAAGCATCGTCCAGTAGCCCGTCGTGATCCCGACCCACAGACGCTCGACGAACTTGAACGCCGGATTGTCCTTGTACAGGAACGAGAAGATGGCCAGCGTGATCAGCGCAGCCACGGTGGTCCAGAAGAGATCGACCCAGCTTGTCTCACCCATCGGTTCGGCTCCCTCCTAGAGCGACGAGATCGCCTGCGAATGCCGGCGCGTGGCTGCTCGCTTGGCGAAGAACGCAATATTGGTCACGATGATGAGGCACAGGATCACCGCGTGGGAGGTGGTCTGATACGGGATCCCCCGCACCCCTTCCCCCGGTCGGTCCGCGATCTGCTCGTACTCGGCGGCGCCCTTGATGCCGGGGATCAGGCCGAAGAGCTGCCCCGCCTGAAGATACGGGTAGTAGTCGGATGCCATGACGCCGGTCACCCCCAGCGCCACCGGCACGCCAAACTTCGCATTGCCGTAGATGATCCAGAAGTCGGCCGCCGTGCCTCCCGCAAGGGCGACCACGCCGCGCACGTCGCCGAAGTTGTGCACGCCCGCCATCATGGGCAGCTCGTCGACGATGTTGCCGTAGTAGTCGTTGGGGAAGGGCACCCGGAAATCAGAGCCCATGGCCAGGATGGTGATCGCCGGATACGGTTTGTACCCCAGGAAGACGAAATCTTCGCCGTGGACCTTGCCGTAGTCGGCGGCGATGCGGGTGATCAGCTCGTCGGTCATCGCCGGCCCGAACTGGGAGAGGGAGCTCAGCAGCAGGTGACCGTTCTGCTCGAAGACCTGGCGGATGATGGCTTCGGCCATCGGGTGCAGCTCGGCCATCGTCGACGGATCGTAGTCGATCGCGAGCAGCATGAGCTCCCCGTCGCGGACCTCCGAGACGAAGTCGTAGACGGCCTGCACCTCGCGCGAAAGCGTGACCGGGATGTGCATCTCCACGATCACCGGCACCACCACGGCGAGGCCGAGGATCAGGTAGACCCACCGTCGATCGATGCTCAGGACTCGGTCATACCAAGGCATGCGCTCAATCTCCTCCCATGTAGGCGCGCTCGATTCCCAGCAGGAGCTTGATGCTGTATGTGACGGCCCCCAGGCCGACGCCGATCAGGATGGCGCGTTTGGCCGCCATGTTGGGCACCTCCAGGATCCAGCGCACGAACTCCGCATTCCACGTCGACAGCGGTTCGGGCATCGGAATCAGGCGCAGCATCACGACGAAGGCGGTGATCAGCAAGACGGCGGCCAGCGCGGTGCGCGCGCGAAAGGCGCGGTACGCGGCGCTGGCGATGTAGAAGGCCAGCATCGAGAAGAGCGTGGCCTGGGCCGGCACCAGGATATAGTTGAACAGATTGGAACTCAGTGAGGTTGATGAGGTGAACCAGTCGCGCTTCAAGCCGGCGATGATCATCACCGCGAACCCGATGATCGTGATCAAGGAGTAGAGACGTTCCTTGGGTTCCCGGCGGGCCTTGGTCACCGTCGACTTCATCAGGCTGTAGATCCCGATCGGCAGCGCGAGGACCCCGATCACGATGACGAAGTCCTGCGAATGCTGGAAGAGGGTCTGCGAGTACTCGTGCGGGACGACGAACTGGACGATCATGATCATCCCGCAGAGGAAAACCAGGAACATCGGCAGCTGCTTCTTCATTTCCTCATCCTAGTGGGGGGTGATCAGGCTACGTATCCATTCCGTCTTGAACACGGTCATCTCCAGGACCCCGAGGACGGCGAGCATCAGGATCGCCGCCTTGACCATGTCCTGGGCCTTGAGCGGTCCGACGAGCTTCGGGTCCTGCGCGAGATAGGCCGACGCCGCATAGAGTTCTTCACCGATCAATGTGTAGTCGGTCGCGGCGACGAAGAAGGGGATCTGCGCGACGCGATCGGTTCCCGAGATCTGAATCGAACCGGTGATCGAGCCGGCCTCGGCGAGCAGCAGGCTCTCGGCGTGGAAGACCCCCATGTAGAAGTTGGTGGCCGTCTTCTCGCGGAGCATGAGGCCGTTGACCGCCGCCACGTAGGGGAACTGCATGGCGGAGATGTAGAAGATGTTGTCCGGATTGTAGACATCGGGCCGGCCGGCCTTGAGGTAGGCCTCCTTGACCGTGGCCTTGGCCATCACCATCATCACCGGATCGTTGACCGGGACGAGCAGCGGCGTCTGGTACTCCGCGGTCTTCTCGGCGACGCGCGCGAGGATCGTGTAGCCAGCCAGCGTGGCGATCTCGGCGGCGGTGCCCGTGCCGAGGACGAAGAGGATCGGGCGGCCCATCTCCGTCGCGCGGCCGATGGCCTCGTCGATGCGGCTCAAGCCCGGGATCGGTCGGATGTAGATCTTCTCGCCGCGCTTCGCTTTCTGGATGAAGTAGAGCATGAGCGCGCCGAGCACGAATGCGATCACCAGCACGTTGACGCGCTGCGTGTGGAACCAGTTGCCCTTGGCGATGCCGGTGACCGCCGGTGTGAAGGCCGAAAGCGTGCCATCCGCTGCGCGGGCACGGACGCGGTAGTAGGTCGGCGCGTCACGCGGCACATAGAGCGGGTTGTTCTCGGCGCCGATCGTGGTGTTTCCCTCGGTCTGGGCGTACGCCGTAACGCCGCCCGCCACCGCGCCGACCCTCATCCAATCGTCGTCGACAGTCTCCTCCGGGCGCAGCGGGGGCCCTTCGTCGGGCGGCCGGTAGGGCAGCCGGTAGATCTCGTAGAACTGCACGCGCGATGCGTCCGCCGAGGGCTCCCACGTGAGTTGTACCCCGTGGCCCTTGTCGTTGGGGATGTCGGCGGCGACCAGATCCGTGGGTGGCGCGAGATCGGATGCGCCCTGACCCCGCGCCGGACCCGTGAAGCCGGCACACAGGACCAACAGGATCCAGAAGAGCCCCGAGAGGCGCATGACCGCTGCGGGGCCCCTGTGACGGTGGTGAGGTTTCGATTTGCACACGGCGCCGTCTCCCTGCTTCCGAGGCCCACGACAGATTGCTGCGATCCGGACAGCATCGCAACGCATTCGCACGTCCTGGTTGATGGGAGCGGAGAGCCTATCAGCGAGGCCGATGCGGGCACAAGTAGAAAAGCGGCGCCTCCTTGCGATGGGGAGGCACCGCTGCAACATACGATAGAGAGCCGGTCGTGAAACCCAACGATGCCACCTGCGTCGGGCGGCTGGCCTGAGCTCTCGGTCTGGGCCTTCTCGACGGCCCTACTCGACCAGGACGATTCTCCTGGTCTCGATCTTCCCATCGACGGCAAGCCGAATGAACACGACCCCCGGCGATACCGGGGCGCCTGCCATTCCGTCCGCCCACCAGGTTGCGGTGTGGCTCCCCGCCGGCCGGGGGCCATTGACCAGGGTGTCCAGCCTGCGGCCCTGGACGTCGAGGAGATCCAGCCGGACCTGTCCCGGTCGGGAGAGCGAGTAGACGACCTCGACCCCGGACCGCGCGGGATTGGACAGAGGACCGAGCTGCACCAGGGGAGTGATCACGGATTCGGGGCCGATGCCCGAGGCGACGCCGAACTTGACCAGGTACGCGTCGAAGTCGCCCGCACTCGTCATCGCCCCGCCGCCGAAGTTGATCGCTCCCTCGAAGTTCCCGATGGCGATCACCTGACCGTCATCGTCGCACCAGATGTCCATGCCGGTCTGCGCGCTGGCGTCCCCCGCCCGCTGGCTCGTGAGGTGGTTGCCGTTGACATCATAGGTGGCGATGTAGACATCGCTGTTGCCCGCACTCGTCAGCGGATCCCCGCCGAACTGGGCGGTTCCCGAGAACCAGCCGGTCAGGGCGATCGTCGTGTTGAGGCGGCTGATGTGAACGCCGCGGGGATAGTCGGCTTCCGGCCCCCCATATCGCTCGCTCCACACATGGGCCCCGTTGGCAGCGAACTTCACCATGTAGGTGTCGAGGCTCCCGGCGCTGCTCAGCTGGCCGCCTCCCCAGTTGATCGATGTCTGGAACTGCCCGACCGCCACGACCTCGTCGGTGGAGGGCTGAAACGAGACGTCCACACCGTACTGCGAGTTCTGATCGCCCCGCAGGTAGCTCCAGCGATGGCCCCCACCGAATTCCAGGCTGGCCACGAAGGCATCGGGCCCTCCGGCGCTCGTCAGGGGCCCGCCCCCGAAGTCGATGGTGCCGTGCGCATACCCCGTGATGGCAAGCGCTCCCTGGGGATCCCCGGCGATGTCCCAGGCCCCCTGATCCTGTTCATCCCCGAAGCGCCAGCTGAAAAGGTGATTGCCGCCGCTGCCGTCGAGAATGGCCACCCAGACGTCGTTCAGACCCGCGCTGACGAGCGGCCCGCCGCCAAAGTCGATCGATCCCATGAAGTATCCGGCGAGATACGTCATCCCGCCGTTGCCGTTGCAAACGCCGAAGCAGATGTCATGCTGATCGTCGCCGTAGCCGTGGCTCCAGAAATGCACGCCGTTGGGGTAGAACTTGGCCACAAAGACATCGTGGCCGCCGGCCGAGTAGAGCGTTCCAGCCCCGAAGTTGATCTGGTTGCGGAACGCGCCGCCGAGGAGGATATACCCGCCGCTCAGCACGCTCACGCCTCGTACGATTTGATCTTCGGTGGAGCCGAAGCTGTCGCTCCAAAGGTGATTCCCATCCGGGTCGAACTTGGCGATGAAGACGTCCTTGCCCCCCAAGCTGTGCAGCCAGTTCCCTCCCAGGTTGATGGATCCCTCGAAGTCGCCCGCGACGATGATGTTGCCATCGGCATCGACTGCGAGGCCCTGGATGAGCTGCTCGGCGGTGTTGCCGAAGCGCTGGTTCCAGAGAAAGGGCAGGTCCTCTGCGGAGGACACCTGCGCCGCAAGAAGCGTAAGGGTGCAGAGCAGGACGATGATGCAAGCGCGCATGGCCGCCTCCTTTCGCGGGTGGATAACCTCCATTTAAGTATACTCCATGGCTTGTACTACAGGGGCTGGGGAATGGCCTGACCGCGGCCCGCGACAAAGTGGATATCGCCGAAGTCACCTACTGGTCTTGAGTTGTGGAATCCGGTGCGGTGCTTGTCGAACGGACCCAAGCCCCCTCCGAACCCGAAGGAAGCTCGGAGGAGGCTTGACAGGGTCGTTCCATATCACCGAAGGACGGTCAGCTCACGCACATGGCTTTGGCCATCGATCGCGAGGTGCGCGAAGTAGACGCCATTGGCCACCGAGGTTCCGGCGTCGTCGGTGCCGTTCCACGTGACCTCGTAGTTGCCCGCCGCCTGACGCTTGGAGAACAGGTCGCGTACCTGGCGCCCGTTCACGTCGTGAACGGTGATCACGACATCGCTGCCCTTGGGCAGCGAGTAGGCGATGGTCGTCTGCCGCTGGAACGGATTGGGACGGTTCGGATGGATACGCACCAGGTCGCCCTGGTTGATGTCGTCGTCCACCGCGCCGGCCTCGTAGTACGTGTCGGCCCAGAAGGCGTAGTCGTGGGTGCTGAAGCAGTCCTTGCCCGTCGACGCGATCATCTGCACATCCATGGCCAGATCGAAGTCGGAGATATCGATCGAGCCGTTGCCGTCCTCGTCCAGGGTCATGAAGTGCTCCACGTAGACGTCACCCTCGAGCTTGGCGACGAACTCGACGGCCGCGAAGCAGTAGGTTCCCTGGAAGTCGATCGTCAGGAAGTTGTCCGGGCTGCCATCCTCGGGGCGGAACTTCATGACGCTGCTCCCCAATCGCTCGGGCTTGAGATTCGTCCGCGGATGCCACTCACCGGTGGGATAGGAGTCATGCGTCCAGTCGACGTACAGGTCGTTGCTCCAGGTGCCCGCCTCCTCGAAGTGGTTGCCGTCGTCGTGGTCGTTGGTGTACAGGCACCAGCGCTTGTACTCCACGAAGGCACTGACCCAGTTGTGGCCGTAGGGGGCGAGGATCTCGTCGAACGCCAGGATGTAGTTGCCGTTCAAGTGGATGTGGTCCCAGACTAGCTCGACGGTCTCTTCGCCCATGCTCTCGGCGATGAACATGGGCCACCCGATATTGCCGTACTCGTAGCCGCCATTGTACGTGATGAGGGTCTTGTGCGTCGCATTGAAGAAGAACATCAGGTAGCCGAGGTAGTCGTTCACGTAGTCGTAGACCTGCTCCTCACCGAACATGGCGCAGTTCTCCATGAACCAGGGGAGGTAGGCGGTGTAGCCGAACTGTGTAATGTGCATGAACTCGTGCGCGATGGTCACACGCCGCTGATACGTGCTGGAGAGAGTGTTCTGGATGTGGAAGTAGCCCGTGTAGTCCCACGGCGGATCGCCGGGAACCTGATGCTCCGTCTCGGCGTAACCGAGGATGCCGCCACCCAGATTGTGAATGTACATGTCGTGCTTGGTGCTGCC
>JAUVTV010000072.1 GCA_030601305.1 Candidatus Eiseniibacteriota bacterium
CCGATCGGGCGGGGAACCGCCTGGCGCAGAACTTCTCGGCCACATTCACGGTCGCGCATCTTCCGACGATCGTGTGGGGTGGGGCGCAGTGCCTCTCCGGGGACACCACGCTGGTGAGTTTCGACGCTAGCCTGTCGACCGACGCTGACGATGGCGACTCGGTCAGCGTGGCCGTGTGGGACTGGGGGGACGGCACGCGCGACTCGCTGGCCGCGCCGGCTGGGCTCGTCGTCTCCCACGACCACGGCCGCGTGCATGCGCTCATGTATGCCGGCTGCGACAGCCTCGACAACGACGACGACGGGCAGATCGACGAGGACAGCGATCAGGGGTGCACGGTCTCCTGCTGCGACGAGTCCTACCCGATTGTCTTGCGGCTCTACGACACGATCGGTCTTTCCAGCGCCGACACCGCGGGGGTCTCCTTCTGCAGTTTCCTGGTGCGCGCGACCGATCCGGAGGATGGTTCGGGTGACGTAGGCCGCGCCGACAGCATCCGCGTGCGCTTCACCCGGGAGCTCGACACGGCCAGCGTGACCCCTCTCTCCGTGCTCTTCACCACCGGCGGAGCACCCGTCGTCTACGACGCGCTCTTCGAGGATGGCAACCGCGCGCTCGTCATCGCTCCCACGGAGTTGCTGCAAGCGGGGGAGACCTACACGGTCACGGTGACCAGTGACGTGGAGGACAGCGGGAGTACGCCGCTGGATCAGGTGCCGTGTGAGGCGGGGTTGCAGGACTTCGAGATGAGCTTCACGGTGGAGCAGGCACGATAGCTCTCGGGGGGTGGGGCCGCGGTGGTCCCGCCGCCGTCCTGCGCGGGGGTCGGACCGTGGTGACCCCGCCGCTCGGTGTCCTCGCTCGCGCCCGGCGGTCGCTCGCTGCGAAACTCGCGCGGGACCACCACGGCTCCGCCCCCCGCGCACCTCCGGGTTGGGGCCACTACGGTCCGACACCGCGCAAGAGCGCCGGCTAGCTCGAAAGGTCGATCACCTGGACGTCGTCAGCCTGCCAGTCGCGGCTTCCCAAACCGCGCTCCTCGGCCAGGGCGATGTGCGGCAGATCCTCTGGGGTGAGGCCGAGCAGTGTCCCGCCGAAGGCGTCGATCGCCACCGGATCGGTTCCCGCCATGAGGACGCGTGGCTGACTGACATCTTCGAGACGTCCCCCCTGAGGTCCGTTGCGCAACAGGACGCGGGTTCCGTCGAGCACCGTGAGCTGCGGTTTGAAGAACGCTGCCAGCTCCATGCTGGCGAGATTCACGTCCTGGTGGAGCTGGTTGCGGCGGCCGTCGATCGCACCGAACCAGTTCTTCATGCCCAGGGTCGCCTTGGCCAGGGAGTGGTGTTTCGCCACCGGCACGTTGATGAGGACATCGGCTTGCGTTACCTCGCGAAACACGGGCCAGGTGCGCACCAGCTTGCCGCCGACCTGCATCTCGATGCCGCGTCCTTCCCGCAGGTGGATTACCTTCGCGCCGGCGTCTTCGGCGGCTTTCTCGATTCCGCTGCGCTTGTAGCAACGCCGCGCGTCGTTGCAGGTGTTGTCCATCACCTGGACGCGCTTGGCGCCCGCTTCGCGTGCCAGGGTCACCAGCGTCGCGACCACCACCGGGTGCGTGTTGGCGCCCTGTTCGGGCGTGCGGTCCCAGCCGATGTTGGGCTTGATGACGACGTTGCTGTCCTTGGGGACGAAGCGCCCCATTCCCCCGAGCGCCGCGACGGCCGCGCGCGTGAGTGCGGCCGGATCTCCGTTCTTGATCAGCGCACAGCGCGGCGGATCACCGGCGCCGGCATCTGCCGAGCGCAGGAGGAGCGGTGTCACGAGCGCAGACGCGCCGAGTGCCTTGAGCACCTCGCGGCGGGAGAGGCGGCGCATCGGGATCTCCTTTCGTTGCACTGTTCGGCGGCCGAGCGCAGGTGGCGCGCCCCACCTATTTCAGGCTAGTCGAGCCGGCCGCGAAGTGCAAGCTGGCCCCAGGACCGCGACGTAGACGGAACGCGCCCCAGGTGCCACAATGCTGCCATGACCCAACGCACGTGGGGACACGGGGCGATTCGGCTCCTGCGGGGGAACATCACCGAGATACGAGCGGATGCGCTGGTCACCGCGGCCAATGACGGGCTGCGCGGTGGCGGGGGCGTGGACGGCGCGATCCATCGGGCCGGTGGCCCCGAGATCCTGGAAGCCTGCCGGCGCATCGGCGGATGCCCCACCGGACAGGCGGTGGCGACCACGGCCGGCGAACTGGACGCGCGCTGGATCATCCACGCCGTAGGACCCATCTGGCAGGGGGGGAATCGGGGAGAGGCGGAGTTGCTCGCGTCGGCCTACCGGCAATCGCTGCGCGTGCTCGCCGACCTGGGGGGCAGTTCGATCGCGTTCCCGTCCATCTCGACCGGCGTCTACGGCTATCCACTGGAAGCGGCGGCCACCGTGGCCTTGGGGGCCGTCGCCCGCCACCTCGAGCTCGAGACGCAGCCCTCGGACGTCACCTTCGTGCTCTTCGATGCGCGGACGTTCGACACCTACACGCGAGCCTTGGAGACACTCTCCGCGTCGGGCGATTAGTGGGCGATGTCGACGCGCTCGAGGGACCCGTCGGCCCCCACCTCGTAGAAGTCGAGCCAGTCTTCCAACAGCCCGATGAGCAACATCCCCTCGTGGATTCCTCCCGCACACGCTGCCAGATCGCCGAGCGTGGGATCGAGCAGCAGGACGCGGTCCTCCTCGGCCAGCAGCACGCGCAGCGCGACGCGGTCGAACTGCATCGGCTGGGGGAGTTCGACGACCAGCCCATCCCTGCCCGGCCGGGCCAGGAAGAGCTCGGTGCGCAGGTGCGCCGCGCGCGCCAGGGAACCCACGAGCAACGCAAACTCAAGCGGTTTGGCGGACCGTCCTTCAAAGGTGCTGGGTGGCTGTCGCCCCTGATAGATGGTGGCCGTCATGGGTTCGGGAATGAGTGCACAGCGACGCCCGAGCAGCGTGAGAACCGCCTGCAGACGCTCACGCGAGTTCGTGTGTGCCGTGGCGAGCGAATCGCCCAAATCGCGGAAGTATTCCTCGCCCACGGCAAGGGCACGGTTTGCGGGAAGCCCCACGGCGCGCGCCACACCCGCCCAGGTCTCGTGGCCGCTGAAACCGAAGCACGGCGCATCGATCGCGGTCGGAACCGGGGGGCCCGGGGGCAAATCGCCCGTCAAGACCTCGAGGGTGGGCGTCGCGAGCCCGATGTGTCGAACCAGCTTGGCCGGGTCGTTCAGCACCTTGGCGCGCCACCGCATCGCCGAGTTGTACTGTACACGGACGTGGCGCTCCAGCGTCGGGGCGCGCGGTTCGCGCAGCGGGGCGCGAATCCAATCCGTCGGGTAGAGCCACCGGTTCCAACGGTTGTCGATCGCATAGGCCAGTTCAACGATGTCACCGCGGGCAAGTGCGGGCATCCGTGCGGCAGCCTCGAAGAAGGGTTCGTTTCCGGTCGCCGGCCAGTCGCGTGGCGGCGCCAGGTCCCACAGACCCTCCTCGACCCGCAGCGTGTCGTCGCCGCGATAGATGCGACAGATCTTGAGCCGGAAGGTCTCGATCTCGGTGTTCAGGAGAACGCGGGGGTGGGCGATGACGTCACAGGCGGGGTCTTCCGGATCACCCACATACCACAGGTAGTGCTCCTTGACGACGCGCGGCCCGTTGCCGGCCAGGGTGTAGTCGCTGCGGTGGGCGAGGAGGACCAGCGGCGCGCCCAGCGCGTCAGCGCGGTCGCGACTGAAGAGTATGGCGCGGACCTCGGCCTCCTCGTAGAAGGCGTGAGTCGGCACGGCCCACAGACCTGCGACCATGGCGAGAATCAGCGCCGCCCGGGCCGGCAGGTGGTGCACCGATCGTGCCAGCGAGCCGCACCTCCCCGGATCTGCCATGTGTCGCCCACGGCCTGCCATCATGCGGTTTCTCCTTCCCCTCCCGTGAGTTCGCGTGCTGGGCGCCCGTCGACCCAGCGGCCGGAAGGCCGTCGGCCTCCGGTCAGAATCGCAAGCTCCTCTCCGCATTCTAGGGAGCTTGGAGGGCCGACCGCAAGGTGCGGACTTTTTTTGTTTGACAGCTGGAACCGCGCTTCCGTTAAATCTCGATTGCCCCGGGTGTCGGCCGCTCGGGGCACGGTTCCGAGGGTTGTCTCTTCTTGGGATCGGAACAGGCAGCGAGGCGGGGGGTTCCCGCTGGGAGGAGACGAATGGCAAAGCATCTCGGTCGCCGGATGGGTTTCCGGGACAGCGACGACCACGAAGACTACGAGGACGAGGTCGAAGAACCGTTCGATGACGACGACGCACCGGGTTTGGACGAGGAAGCCGAATTGGACGACGAACTCTTCGACGATGAACTGGACGACGGGCTCGACGAAGAGTTCGACGAGGATCTCGACGAGGATGACTACGACGACTACGACGACGACGATGGCGATGACGATGAGGATGACGATGAGGACGACGATGAGGATGAGGATGAGGACGACGATGAGGATGAGGATGTGGATGACGACGACGATCAGGAGGAGGAGTCCGATCTGGACGACGAGTACCTCGACGACTACGATGAGGAAGATGCGGATCGGTGCGTTCGGCCGTGAGACGCGCGGCCCCGCGATTCCGCTTGCCCGATAGCTGAAGGAACCTGGGGAGGGAGTACGATTCCCGGTAGCGATTGGACAGTCGAGTGGGGGATGGTGTGTGATCGGGGCAGCGTTCGTCCCGAGAACCAGGACGCGACGCTCCTTCGCCTCCTCGAGCGCGTGGTGCAGCTTCCCGACGCGGAGTCGCTGGAACGACCCCAAGGCGGCCGGTCGGTTCTGAGTTTCACCGCAGAGGACAACGGTGCGCCCAGTGGACGCCCATCTGACTTGCTGGCCCTGGTTGCCGACGGCATGGGCGGCCCCCCGGGGGGCGCACAGGCGAGCCAGATCATCGTGCGCACCGTGGAGGCGGCCCTCGCCCACGTGCAGGAATTCGAACCACCGGTCTTCCTGCACGGGCTGGTCGAGCGCTGCAATCAGGCGATCCTCAGTGAGGCCCATGCCCGCGGACTGATCGGCATGGGCAGCACGCTCACGCTGGTGGTGCTCTCCGGCGCGCAAGCCCACCTCTGTCACATCGGCGATTCCCGGTGTTACCGGATCCGCCCCGGCGAGGGGAAGCTGGAACAGTGGAGCCGCGACCAGAACGTGGCTTCGCAGCTCGTCGAGGAGGGCGTGCTCAGCGTCGAGGAAGCCCGTAACCACCCCTCGAGCCATGCCCTAACGCAGGCTGTCGGTCTGGGCAAACCGCTGGTTCCCCAATTGGACAACGTCCCCCTGTCGTCGGGGGAGGAGATCTTCATGCTCTGCTCGGACGGGCTTCTGCGCGTGGTCGAGGATGGCGAAATCCTCGCTGCCTTCACGCGTCAGCCGCCCGCCGACTCCGGCGAGAGGGCCAGCATGCAGGCGACCGCCGAGCACCTCCTGGATCTCGCCAACCGTCGCGGGAGTCCGGACAACGTCACCATCCTTGCGCTACGCCTGCAACCGCGCGACGAAGGCTAGAGGCCCGGATGACCTCTGCCACGGGACTCTAGCCCCGCCGCCGGACGAGTTCGAAGAGCACCACACCCACGCTGGTTGCCACGTTCAGGGAGTTCTTCAGCCCCAGCATCGGGATCTCGACGACCAGGTCGGAGCGCTCCAGAATCGGCACCGCCACGCCCGCCACCTCGTGACCGAAGACGAGCGCGCACCGAGGTGGATAGTCGATCGCGGTGTACGGTTGGCTGCGGTCGGTGAGCTCCACCGAGATGATCGCGATGCCCTGCCGGCGCAGATTCTCGATGACCTCCGTGCTGGAGAGGTGATGGCTCCAGGGGAGCACTGCCTCGGCACCCAGCGAGGTCTTCAAGACCCGTGGATTGGGGGGTGCGGCGCTGATGCCGCAGAGGTAGAGGTGTGCGGCGCCGGCGGCCTCACAGGTGCGGAAGACCGAGCCGACGTTGAAGGCACTGCGGATATTGTCCAGCACGACGCAGGGCCCCGGTTCGGCCGGGTGCCGCCGTGGCCGGCTGCGGTCGAAGCGCTGGACCTGCCATCGCGCGCTCATGTTGATCGCATCAGCCGGCTGCTAGGGCGTCTTTGAGCGTCTGCGCCACGGTCTCGATCTGTTCGGGGCGCAGCTCCGGGAAGACCGGCATCGAGATGCAGCGTGCCGCAAGCGACTCGGTTACCGGCAACGCCCCCGGCTTCATCCCCAGGTGCTCGTACGCCGGCTGCAGGTGCAGCGGGATGGGGTAGTGGAGCTGCGCCATGACCCCGTGCTCGCGCAGGTACTCGGTGATCGCCTCGCGCCTCTCCGGTGGCACCTGGATGACGTAGAGGTGATAGACCGGCTCGGCATAGTCGGCGACGTGCGGTCTCGTGACCTCCTCGACATCCGCGAGCAGCTCGTCGTAACGCGCCGCCACCCGACGTCGTTTCTCGCTCCACTCGTTCAGGTACTTGAGCTTGACGCTGAGCACCGCCGCCTGGAGAGCGTCCAACCGGTAGTTGAAGCCTTCCACCAGGTGCTTGTATTTCTGCCACCGGCCGTGGTTGGACAGCATGGTGACCCGCTGCGCCGTCTCCTCATCCTGGAGCGTCACCGCCCCCGCATCGCCATACGCGCCGAGATTCTTGCCGGGGTAGAAGCTGAAGGTCGCGATCGGGGCGATGCTGCCGACACGGCGGCCGCGATAGCGCGCGCCGTGGGACTGCGCCGCATCCTCGATGACGGTGATCCCGCGGCTCGCGGCGATGCGCATGATGGGGTCCATGTCGGCGGGGTGTCCGTAGAGGTGGACCGGGATGATCGCGCGGGTCTTTTCGGAAATGGCCGCTTCGAGGGCCGCCGGATCCATGCAGTAGGTCTGAGGGTCGATGTCGATCATGCGCACGCTGGCGCCGCAGAGGGGCGCCACCTCGGCGGTTGCGATGAACGTCTGCGAGACGGTCAAGACCTCGTCACCCGGCTTGACGTCGGTCGCGCAAAGGGCCAGATGGAGGGCGGCCGTCCCCGAGGCGACACCTACGGCGCACTTGACCTCGCAGAAGGCGGCGAACGCAGCCTCGAAGTCGCTGACCGGCTTGCCGCCGATGAAGCTCGTGTTCGTCACGATCTCCGCGATCGCGGCGTCGATCTCGTCTTTGATCGTCAGGTACTGGGCCTTCAGGTCGACAAGCGGAATGCTCATGGCGCCTCCCTATGACCGTGGGTCCCCAGACGGCGCGTGCGCGGTTCGAAACGCAGCACCACCTCGCGACCGGTCTCGATGGACTCGTAGATCGCCTGGATCACCTCCAAGCTGCGGCGCCCCTCGAGTCCGTCGATGAGTGCGCGCTGATTGCTGGAGATGGTTGCCAGCACGTCCTTGTAGAACTCGGCGTGGTTGTAGGCGAAGACGTCCGGGTTCGCCCCCCACGTCTCCCAAACCTTCTTCTCCTCTTCGGGATCCTGGTCGGCGAGCATCCACGTGCGCAGTTGGTTTGCCGCGAACCCCCCGATCTCGATCGTGCCGCGCGTGCCGAAGATCGCGAGCGACCCCTCCAGATCACGTGGCTGCGTGCAGGTCGTGGCCTGAATCGTGCCCGCCGCGCCATGCCTGAACCTCAGCAACACCGTGGCGGTGTCTTCGGTTTCGATCTCGTGCATGACCGTCGCGCTCGTCGCGATGACGCTGACCGGGTCGCCCATGAACCAGAGCAGGAGGTCGATGTGGTGACTGGCCTGGTTGGCACAGACGCCGCCGTCCTGCGCCCAGGTGCCGCGCCACGGCGCGACGTCGTAGTACGCCTGGTCGCGATGCCACAGGACCCGCGCACCGCCCATGAAGATGCGTCCCAATCTGCCGTCTGCCAGCGCGCGCCGGGCGGCCACGACCGGTCGGTTGTAGCGGTTCTGTTTGACGACGAACAGCTTGACCCCGGCCGCATCGCAGGCGTCGATCATCGCGTCGGCTTCGTCCAGGGTGAGGGCCATCGGCTTTTCAACCACGACGTGTTTGCCGGCCTTGGCGGCGGCGATTCCGACCGCCGCGTGTGAGCCGCTGGGCGTGGCCACGGTCACGGCATCCACGCCGGGGGCATTCAGCGCTTCCTCCAGCTCGCGCGCCGCCAGCACGCCGGGGACCTTTTGGGCGAGTGCCGCCGTGCGCTCGGGGTCGGAATCGTAAATCGCAACCAGCCGGGCGCCGGGAACCTCGGACAGGACCTTGACGTGTTTGTTGCTGATCTTCCCGCAGCCGATCAGGGCGAAACCGACTTCCTGAGCCATGCTGCCGCTCCCTTCGTGTGGCCGACGCGCGGCACCGTTGCAAACCAGGCATTGTAGGAGATCCGCCGCCCGGCGACAAGCGCGCTGTCGGCGCGCTCCCGCCAACGGAGCCCTTCTACCACGGGCGGCTAGGCGAGCCCCTTGAAGAGCTGCCCCAGCTCGCGGGCCTGCTCCCGGCGGCTAAAGCGCTCGACGCCCTCGCGATCGGGCTCGAGTCCGAACATCAGGGGGCCGCCGCCCGCCGCGAGGGGCTGTTTGCGAAAGGCCTGCCATATCTTGAGCAGCCGCTCGCGTTGACCGCGGGCATCCTCTTGCGCGCACACCCAGCCGGCGCCGAGGCGCGTGACCAGGCGCGCCGCGTCCCCGTCGTGCGGTCCCAGAACCAGGATGGGCACACCCGAGGCCAGGTACTCGAAGACCTTGCCGGTCACCATGCTGCGCGACTGCGCATCGCTCCCCACCAGGAGGAGCAGCAGGGCGCTGCGCCGCAGGAGACGCACGCTCTCTCCATGCGGCAGGTAGCCCGGAAGCTCGACCATCTTGGCGAGCGGCGGCTGCGACACGCGAACGGACATCTCAGCATCGAGCCGACCCGCGAAGGAGAGACGCACACCCTGCGCGAACTCCCGGTCCGCGCGCGCGAGGGTCTCGACCACCGACAGAAAGCTCTCCGGCATGCGATTCCGAAAGAGGCTGCCCGCGTGGGTGATGCGTAGCACGCCCGGCTGCTCGTAGGCGGCCGCGCCGAAGTCGGCCGGATCGTAGCCATTGGGAAGGACCACGAAGCGCTCGGGCTCGAGATCCGCATAGCGCTCGCGGAATTCGGCGGCCATCGTCTCGCCGACGACGAGACTCCGCGCGGCCTCGCGCACGCAAGAGGCCTCGAGGGCGAGATCCCAGCGCCGTGCGAGGGCGGGTCGCCGAGGGTAGAAGGTGGCCTGGGTCCACGGGTCGCGATAGTCGGCCACCCACGGCAGAGACGTCTTGCGGTGCAGGGCACGCGCGATCAGGTGCGCCGTGAAGGGGGGCCCCGAGCTGAACAGGAGGCGGCAGTCGTGCTCGCGCACGATGCGGACCCCGGCGCGCACGCCGAAGGGCAGCCAGGCCATGCGCCCGTCCGGGATGAAGAAACTCGCCCGCATCCAGCGCAGCAGGCGGCGGTGCAGCGGGCGCTCCCCGCCCGACTGCGTAGCGATATCGAGGGACTGGGTGTCCTTGCGCCCCGCGAGACGCCGGTAGGCGCCGTAGGCTTCGGGACAGCGCGTGCGATAGACGCGCACGTCCGGGGGGACCTCGCTCAGGAGGCTCTCGTCACGCACCGGGAAGGCGGATTGCTCGCGCACGGTGAGGACGATCGGCTGCCAGTCGAACTCGCGAAGGTAGCGGATGAGCTTGAGCCCCCGCTGCACGCCGGCCCCCCCCGAGGGGGGGAAGTAGTAGAGAATGAAGAGTGCGGCGCGCAAGTCCCCTCCTGAAGGCGGCAGCGTGCGCCCGCGGCCCCGACTTGACTGCCCTCCGGTGAGCTGGTCTCATCGCGCTGGCGTCAAGTGTGGCTGCGCCGATTGGGACCGGGTTTCAAGATGGCCAGTCTAGCAGCGCCCCGGCTTCCGATCAAACGTCGCCTGGCCCGTGGAGGAGCCCATGCATCTCATGGCAGGCAGGTACGGTCACGGCATCGCGATCGCGGTGCTCCTCCTGATTCCCCTGGTTTTCTTCTGGGAGATGATCGTCGAGGGTCAGGAACCGCTGGCGCCCGACACGCAGGCCGCGCGGCCGCTGCGCGAGTGGGCCCGGCAGGCGCACGACGAGCTGGGGGAGATGCCGCTCTGGTGCCCCGCGATTTTTTCGGGGATGCCCTCGTACGGCAGTTTCGTCTACACGCCGTCGGGGCCCTTGGACGTCGTCCGCGACGTGCGCTTGGCTTTCGGCCGAACCCGCGGGCTGCAGTACTTCATCAGCCTCATCATCGGCGCTCTCGCCCTCTACGGCCTGCTGGTCCTCCGCCGCAAGGCGCCGCTCGCCGCGCTCACCGGAACCCTTGTCTACACGATGACGCCCTACTTCCTGGGGCTCATCGCCGCGGGACACGCCACGAAGCTGCACGCGCTCTATCTCGCCCCGCTCGTCTTTCTGGCGATCGAGCTGATCCTCGAGCGGCGCACGCTGGCCGCGGCGGCAGCCCTGGCCGCAGCGATTGCGCTGCAGTTCTGGAGCAACCACCCGCAAATCAGCTACTACACGCTCTTCCTGGGAGCGCTCTACGTTCTCGGCGTCCTGATCTTCGACCGGCCGGAGCGCTGGCGCGGGCGCGGGCTGGCGATCGGTCTGCTTCTGGGCGTGCTTGCGCTCGTGCTCGTCGTCGGGCTCGTCATGGAGCCGTATGCCGCCGTCTTGGAGTACACGCCGCACTCGATCCGCGGCGGCACGGGCGCGCTGCAAGCGGACGCGGGCGCGGGCAGCGGCGCCGGCTGGGACTACGCCACCGCATGGTCCTTCTCGCCGAAGGAACTGATCTGCTTCCTGTTTCCCGCGTGGTTCGGCCTCGAAGGGAGCACCTATTGGGGCGACCTGCCGTTCACGCAGTCGACGCACTACCTCGGCATCACCGTCTTCCTGCTCGCACTCCTGGGCCCGATTCTCTGGCGAGGCCGGCGACGCTGGATCTGGTTCGCGCTCGGCGGCGTGATTCTGCTCATCGGTTTCGGGCGTTACCTGCCGCTGCTCTACCGTCCGATGTACGAGCTGCTGCCCATGTTCAATCG
>JAUVTV010000052.1 GCA_030601305.1 Candidatus Eiseniibacteriota bacterium
TGCGATGATGGGAGCTCTCCTGCGGGCCGCCGCCCAGGTGGCCGCCGAGCAGGGCTTGACCGACGGCTATCGCCTGGTGGGCAACTGCCTGGAGGCCGCCGGCCAGGAGGTCTTCCACATCCACATCCATCTCTTGGGCGGACGCGGCTTCAGCTGGCCACCCGGCTAGATGCCCGTGGCCGAAGTCATCCGGGCTGCCGGGGCCGGTGCGGCGGTCTAGTTGGAACCGAACGTGCGCGAAATGCGTCATAAACAACGATTCGACGAACTCGGACGGGAGGTAGGCATGGCACAAGAGGTGGGGGAGTTCGCTGAACTCGTCGCTCGCTCCAAGGCGGAGGTGGAGGAGAACGCGCCGCCGTTTCGCGCGGTCTCGGAGGAGATCGGCCGCGTGATGGTCGGCCGCGAGGATCTGACCCGCAGGCTGCTGGTCGGCATCCTTGCCGGCGGCCACATTCTCCTCGAAGGGGTGCCCGGACTGGCCAAGACCCTGGCGGTTCGCTCCCTGGCCGGGACGCTGCGCGCGCGTTTCGCGCGCATCCAGTTCACGCCGGATCTCCTTCCGGCCGATCTCACCGGCACGATGATCTACGATCCCTCGAGCGGCGGCTTCACGCCCCGCAAGGGGCCCCTCTTCGCGAATATCATCCTGGCCGACGAGATCAACCGCGCGCCGGCCAAGGTGCAGAGCGCGCTGCTCGAGGCGATGCAGGAGCGACAGATCACGATCGGTGACGCATCCCACCGGCTCGAGGAACCGTTCATGGTGCTGGCGACGCAGAACCCCATCGAGCAGGAGGGCACCTACCCGCTTCCCGAGGCGCAGGTCGACCGTTTCCTCCTCAAGGTGAAGCTGGATTACCCGGAGCGGCTCGAGGAGCATCGCGACATGGAGATGGGCATCCTGGAGCGCATGGCCGGTGAGACGATCCCCGAGGTGCGGCCGGTTCTCGACTGCGATCACATCCTCAAGGCGCGGCAGGTGGTGCGGCGCATTCCCGTGGCGCAGTCGGTGAAGGACTACATCGTGGATCTGGTGCTCGCGACGCGCGTGCCCGGACGGGTGAGTCCCGATCTCGAGGAGTTGGGGGCGCTCATCGCCTACGGCGCCTCGCCGCGGGCGACCCTGGCGCTCGCCATGGCCGGCAAGGCGATGGCTTTCCTCTCCGGTCGCGGATCGGTCTACGGCGAGGACGTCAAGGAAGTGGCGCTGGACGTGCTGCGCCACCGCGTGCTGGTGACCTACGAGGCCGAGGCCCGCGAGGTGACCTCGGAGCAGATCGCACAACAGATCCTGGACCATGTTCGCGTTCCCTAGACGAAGTCAAAGACGGCCGCGCGTCCCGTCGCTCGCCGCCGAGCGGCGCGGGGCGCAGCGAGCGGAGGGCACCGACCTGCTGCCCGCCGAGGTGCTGCGCCGCGTGCGCCGTCTGGAGATCCGCACCAAGGCGCTGGTGACGGAGCTCTTCGCCGGCGAGTACCACTCGGTCTTCAAGGGCCAAGGCATGGAGTTCGCCGAGGTGCGCGAGTACGTCCCGGGCGACGACGTGCGCACCATCGACTGGAACGTGACCGCGCGCCTGGGATTCCCCTTCGTGAAGAAGTTCACCGAGGAGCGCGAGCTGACCGTCTTCCTGCTCGTCGACGCCAGCGGATCGCAGCGTTTCGGCTCGGCCGGACGGAGCAAGATGGAGCTGGCGGCCGAGGTCGGTGCACTCCTCGCCTTCTCCGCGATCAACAACCACGACAAGGTGGGGCTGCTCATCTTCACCGACCGCACCGAGCTGCTCATCCCGCCCCGCAAGGGACGCTCGCACGGCCTGCGCATCATCCGCGAGATCCTCTACCACCGGCCGCGCGGTCGGACGACCGCACTGGCGCCCGCCTGTGAGACGGCCATCCACGCGCTCCGGCGGCGCAGCACGGTCTTCCTGCTCAGCGATTTCCTCGTCGATCCGGCTCCCCTGGAGCGCCCGCTGGGGGCCCTGGCGCGCAAGCACGATCTGATCGCGCTGGCGATGATCGATCCGTTTGAACTCAACTGGCCGAACATGGGTCTCGTCGAGTGGGAGGACTTGGAGACCGGGCGGTCACTGCTGGTGGACAGCTCGGACGCGCGCGTGCGGCAGGTGCTCGAGAAGCAATACGAGCGCAAGCGGCAGGAGATGGCCGGGCTGCTGCGGCGTCACAGCGTGGATACGGTTTCCTTGGAGGTCGGCGCGGATCCCGTGGAGCCGCTGCTGGCCTTCTTCAAGCTAAGAGAGAGGCGCAAGGCCCGGGGATGAGATACGCGCGTCGACAGCGGTGGGCCATCCTCGCCGGCGCGGTGGCGCTGGTCGCGGCGGGTTGCGCCGAGCGGTCCGCCGACACCGGCGGCGTTCGCTGGCAGGCGAGCCGGGCCCCCGACTCGCTCGGGGTGGGCGATCCGATTCACTTGGTTCTCGACGGCCGGTGGCCGGACTCGCTGGGATCCGCACATCTCGCCTGGGCACCGCACCCCGACACGCTCCTCTTCGTGGCGCGTGACTCGATCGCCGTGGCGAGCCTCGAGGGATGGACTGCCCGCCAGTATCGGTTGGCCGTCGTCCCGCCGCGCGCCGGTGCGTTGGTCATCCCGCCTGCGGCGCTCGTGGATGCCCGCGGGGAGACCCTTGCGCTCACGCTCCCCCAGACCGTGCAGGTGACAGCGCGTCGCGGTCCGCAAGACGCCGGCGCTCTCCGTCCGATCACGCCCATGGTGGGGCTCCGCGGCTTCCCGTGGCTGTGGGTTGCGGGGGGCGGGGTGCTTCTGCTGGCGGCCCTCGGGGCGCTCGGGGTCTGGAGCCGGCGCAAGCGGACGGTCGAGGAGGCCGCAGAGACCCCGCCGCCGCCGCCGGGCCTCGAGTTTCAAGAGGGACTGCGGCATCTCCTGGCGCGCCGTCTGGCCGAGCACGGTCAGATGCGCGCGTTCACGCAGGAGCTCTCCTGGGTTCTGCGACGCTATCTGGGAAGACGCTGGCAGGAGCCGGCCCTCGAGGCGACCCGCCCGGAAATCCTGCGCTGGATGCCGCACACCGACCTCAGCGTGAAGGATCAGCAGGATGTGGCGGCCTGGCTCGAGGAAACCGACGGCATCAAGTTCGCCGGCCGGACACCCCTTCTCGATGAGACTCACACGTTGGTGGAGCGTGCGCGCCGCGTCGTCGCGCGGGGCGAAGGGCTGGCCGCCGAGCGTGAGCGGGAAGCGGCCGAACGGGAGTCACTGAAGGCCGAGGGCGGGCAGCGGGAGGTGAGCCGATGACCCTGGCGCATCCCTGGCTGCTGCTCCTTCTGCTGGTCCTCCCGGCGGCGCTTGCCGGCCGGGCGCACCTGCGCGGGAAGCTCGACGGGGGTATCGGCCTATCGGCCCCGCCCGGGGTGCGCATCCCGGGCAACCTGCGCACCAGGGCCCTGCGCGCCCTGCCGTTCGTGCGCGCCGTGGCCCTCGGGTTGCTGATACTCGCCCTCGCCGGACCCCGGATGGGGCGGACCCGGGTCAAGAGCTACTCGGAGGGGATCGACATCGTCCTCGCCCTGGACATCTCGGGCAGCATGCAGGCGCTCGACTTCCCGCCCGGCAACCGGCTCGATGCGGCCAAGAAGGTGGCGCGCCGGTTCATCGAGGGGAGGCCGGGAGATCGCATCGGGCTCGTCGTCTTCGCCTCGAATTCCTACACGCAGTGCCCGCTGACCACCGATCACGGGGTGCTGTTGCGTCTTCTCGACGAGATCGAGATCGGCGACATCAAGGACGGCACGGCCGTCGGGATGGCGATCGGCAACGCGCTCAACCGGCTCAAGGACGTGCGGGGCGAGAGCCGCGTCGTTACCCTGCTCACGGATGGGATGAACAACACCGGTGTGCTCGATCCGCTCACCGCCGCCGGTTTGGCGAGCTCGATGGGCGTGCGCATCTACACCGTCGGGGCGGGGACGAAGGGCAAGGCCCCGTTCCCGGTGGAGCATCCGGTCTTCGGGCGCCGCATCCAGCACGTGGAGGTCGACCTTGACGAGGAGACGCTGCAGGCGATCGCCGATACGACGGGCGGTCTCTATTTCCGGGCCACCGATGTGACTTCCCTGCAGCGCATCTTCGATCGCATCGACGAGATGGAGCAGGTGAAGGTGGAGCCGGAGGAATTCGTCGCGTACCGGGATCTGGGCGCGGCGATTCTCTGGCCGGCGCTGGCGTTGGTGCTCGCCGAGATCCTGCTCTCCGTGACGTGGCTACGACGACTGCCATGAGGGAGGTCCGATGCGCTTCGCGCATCCCCAAGTGCTGTGGTTGATCCTGCTGCTGCCGCTCCTGGCGCTGCTCGTCTGGGGGCGCCTGCGCGCGGGCCGGCAGGCGTTGCACCGCGCGCTGAGCCGTCCGATGCTGGAGCGCCTGACCGGTCACCTCTCCCCCGGCCGGACGCTGTCCCGGTATCTCCTGCTCGTCTTGGGATGCCTGTTCCTGATCCTCGCCGTGGCCCGGCCCCAGAGGGGGACCCAGTACGTGACGGCGGCGCGCCTGGGCATCGACATCATCATCGCGCTGGACGTCTCGGAGAGCATGCTGGCCGAGGATCTCAAGCCGAATCGGCTGCAGCGCGCCCGTCATGAGATCTCCGCCGTTCTCGATCGCCTCAAGGGCGACCGCGTGGGGCTGATCGCCTTCGCGGGGGCGGCCTTCGTCCAGTGTCCCCTGACGCTCGACTACGCCGCCGCGCGCATGTTCCTCGAGTTCATGGGGCCCGACCTGCTTCCGGAGCCGGGCACCGACATCGCCGAGGCGCTGGTGACGGCGACGGGTGCCTTCGGCGAGGTGGGCGAGGGCTTCCGCGCGCTCATCCTGATCACGGACGGGGAAGATCACGAGGGCAAGCTGAAAGACGCCGCGAAGAAAGCCCGCGATGCGGGCATACGGATCTTCACCGTGGGCATCGGCAGTGAGAGCGGCGAACCGATTCCCGAACGGGACGACGCGGGGAACATCACCGGCTACAAGAAAGACCGCGAGGGCAAGGTGGTGCTGACCCGGCTCAACGAACGCGGGCTGCGTGACGTTGCGGAGGAGACCGGCGGGATGTACGTTCGCGCTTCAGGCACGCTCGGCCTCGAGCGCGTGGTGAGCGCCATCGACGCGATGCAAAAGAAGGAACTCGAGGGAGGCATCCGCGTGCTCTACGAGGAGCGCTACAGCTACTTCGTCTGGCCGGTTCTGGTCCTGCTTCTCGCCCAGTGGTGGCTTCCGCTGCGTCGCAGGCGCGGGCGCGCCATGCCGCCGGTCGGGGTCGCCGCAGTCTTGCTCGTCGCCGCGGGGCTGGTGGGCGTCGGCGTGCCTTCCGCGCAGGTCGCGTCGCCCCAGGGCCAGCCCGCAGCGCCAGCCGTTCCCGAGGAACCGCCCGAGGAGGTCTTGGATGACGAGGAGTGGGCGCGGGCGCTGGAGGAGAATCAGGTCCAGCGGGCGCGGAAGCCCGAGGATGCGCGGCCGCTCTACAATCTCGGCAACCTGTATCACATGAAAGGTGACCTCGAGGAGGCTGAGGGCTTCTACAACGTCGCCGCGGGCCGCGCCGAGGAGTCGCTGGCCTCATGCGCTGAATACAATCTCGGGAACACGCTCTTCAAGCAGGGCAAGCCGAAGGAGGCCCGCGACGCCTACGCGCGCTCTCTCTGGCTGGATCCGGAAAACGAGGATGCCAAGCTGAATCTCGAGCTGGCTCAGCACGTCCTTGACCAGATGAGCCAGCAACCGGACTCGTCTGCACAGCAGCAGCAGGATCAGCAACAGGATCAGCAGGACCAACAGGATCAGCAGGACCAACGGGATGAGCAAGATCAGCAACAGGATCAACAACAAGACCAACAAGACCAAGATGATCAACAGGACCAGCAGGAGCAGCAGGATGAGGACTCGGAACAACCCCAGCCCTCGCAGCCGGACAGCGCAGCCACGGCCGAAGAACTGCAGCTCATGCAGATCCTGAAGGCTCTCGAGGCCTCCGAACGCGAGCTCCTCAAAACGCGCTTCCAGGCCCGTTCGAAGAACCTCCGCGTGGAGAAGGACTGGTAGGGAGGACGTCGTGCACTGCGGCCGAGATCATCCCGGACTCCGGCAGCTCGCAGGCGGGCTCTTTCTGCTGGCTGCGACCGGACTCCTTGAACTCGCCGGGGCGGCGGAGCCGATCATCGGCGTAGCGGTCGATCGGCCGCAGGTCGCCGAGGGCGAGGTCATCACGCTCACCGTGACCTTGGAGGGATTCTCACGGCGTGCTTCGGATCCGCAGATCGCCGTGCCCGAAGGATTCGACGTCTACGATGCCGGTCGCAGCACGAACATCAGCTGGGTGAACGGCAAGTTCTCCTCGTCCACGACGCACGCATTCCAGCTGCACGCCCATCGCGCCGGCACCTACACGCTGCCGCCGATCACGGTGGAGGACAAGGGTCGCGGCTATCGCAGCGCTCCGGTCGAACTCGTCGTGACGAAAGCGGCCACGGCGCCACCCGCAGATTCCGCGCCGCATGAGGACGTGCGGCCCGGTCGCGAGGGTCGCGGGACGGGCCTCTTCGCGCGTCTCGTGGCCGACAAGACCGAGGTCTACCTCGATGAGCAGATCACGCTGCGCTTCCGACTCTACCAGCGCGCGGACGTTCAGCTCGCCGAGATCTCCGGCTTCACACCGCCGACCGTGGAGGGGTTCTGGCGCGAAGATCTCGGCCCGCAGCGCAACTTCAATGACCGGATCGGCGGAGAGCTCTACCAGGTCCGCGAGATCGCCTGGGCGCTCTTCCCGACAGCGGCCGGTGAACGCGTCATCGATCCGGGGCGGGTCGTCTGCCACGTGTCGCGCCACACCCGTGGCCGGCGCGGGGTGTTGGACGGTTTCTTCTCGCGAGGGATGTTCGACTACCAACAGGTTCCGCTGACGACCGAGGCGGTGTCCATCACCGTCAAGCCGCTACCCGAGGAGAATCGGCCGGACGGGTTCACCGGATCGGTGGGGGCCTACGATATCGAAGCGCACTTCGATGCGCCCGAGGGACGCCAGGGCGAGCCGCTAGCGCTTATGGTCACGGTCCGGGGGGCCGGTCACATCCAGACCATCGGCGAGCCGGACTGGCCGCTCTGGGACGGGTTACGGGTCTACGACTCGGGCGAGGCCACGTCGGTGAACAAGCAGGGCGATCGGGTCGCCGGCGAGAAGACCTTTACCCAGGTCCTCATCCCCACGCGGTCAGGCCGCATCACGCTGGATCCCATCGACTTCACCTTTTTCGATCCGCGGACCGAGCGGTATCGGACGGTTTCCACGGGGCCGCTGCAGCTCGAGGTCCTGGCCGCGGCACCCGCCACCGGAGGGACCGGGACGAGCGAGATCGTGGCACTCGGTGACGACATCCTGTACATCCAGACCGGCCTCCTTCCTGACCTGCGCCGTGAACGTGGGGGCGCACCTCCCTGGGGCTACCTGGTGCACCTCATCCCCGTGGGTCTCGTTGTTGCGGCGGCTTGGATGCGGAGCCGCAAGGTCGCTCTCGAGCGGGACCCGGTGCGGGCCCGCCGGGCGATCGCGTGGAAGCACGCGCGGCGCCGGCTTGAACACGTCGATGGCACGGCTCCCGCCGCTCGGGTGGCGGCCGACCTGGGCGAGGTCCTCGAGGAGTACCTGAGCGACTGGTTGGATCTCGAGGCCCGCGGACTGCGGCGGAGCCAACTGCGGAGCGCGCTGGCGGGGGTGGGGATCTCGGAGGACCTGCGCGGAAAGGTCCTGGCCCTCCGCGAGTGGACCGAGGAGGTGCGCTTCGGAGCCGGGAGTCCCCGTGAGGCCGGCCATCAGATCGACGCCTGCCGGGCGCTCATCGAAGCGCTCGAGTGCGAGCTGCGGGCTTCTCCTCTGGGCGCGGGGTGGTAGGTCCATGGCTGGCGCAAGTGAAAGACTGCCCGCGGGAGCGAAGCCGAGACGCGGCTGGGCGCTGGTCCTCTGTCTCGGCGCGGCCCTCCTTCTGGCGGCCACGGTGCATGCCGACGGGCGCATCCCCCAGTCGGTGATCGAGGTCCTGCGCAGCGCGCAGGGCGCCTATGAGACGGGCGAATACGACGAAGCCGTGCGTCTCTACGAGCAGGTGCTGGCCAGCGGCTGGCGCGCTCCGTCGCTCTACTACAACCTCGGTTGTGCGAGCTTCAAGGCCGGTCGCATCGGGTGGGCTGTGGCGTACCTCGAGGAGGCGCGCCGGCTCTCGCCGCGGGACGGAAGCATTCAGCACAACCTGGGGATCGCCACATCCTGCTCCCGCGACCGGCTTCCCGAGGAGCGGCCATCGTGGTTGCTGGATCTCATGGCCGGCGTGCTCGACAGCTATGCGCCCTCGGACGTGGTCGTCGCGATCCTGGCAATCCTCTGGGCCGGTGCCGTCGTCCTCGCCCTGCACTGGCTCGCGCCGCGCCGACTGCGTCGCTGGACGCGGGGAACGCTCTACCTCTTGGGTGCCCTGCTCGTCCTCAGTGGTGCCGGCCTCTTCCTGAAGGCCTACCAGATCTCGTCGGCTCCCTCGGGCGTGGTGGTCGCCCGCGAGGCTCAGGTGCTCGCTGGACCCCGAGAGGGGGAGACGGTGCAGTTCGTCCTCCACGAGGGCACGCAGCTTCACTTGGGCCGGCACGCGGGCCAGTGGCGGGGGGTCTGGCTTTCGGACCCGATGCGTGGCTGGCTTCCCGTGGACGCCGTGGTGGCCCTCAGCGGGCCCCGCTGGCTCCCGTGAGGGGCGGAGCCGGGGACCGGCGGCAATCTCGGGTTGTCTTCCGCGACGGCCAGGACTATGTTCCTTGCATCATTTGTCGGGCGCAGCCCCGGCAAATTGCACATCCGCAGAGGGAGATGGCATGACCGCAGAGCAGTTTCTCTCCTATTTCAGTCCGGAAAGATTCATCAAGGACCTTCGCGCGCGTTCCAAGGACGGCGTCCTCTCCGAGATGTCCAAGGTGCTTGCCGAAGACGATGATGTCCGCGATCCCGGGCTGCTCCTCGAGATGATCCGCCGGCGTGAAAGCCTGGGCAGTACCGGCCTCGGCGACGGCATCGCCGTTCCTCACGGACGGAGCACGGCAGCCACGCAGACCAAGGTCGTCTTCGCCCGCTCCAAACGGGGAATCGATTTCGCGGCGATGGACGGCAAGCCGTGCCGAATCTTCTTCCTGATTGTCGCCCCCTATGAGGACAACCGGCACGAGTACCTGCCATTGCTGGGCAAGATCGTGGAGACGGCCAGCCGCGAGGACATTCGCAAGAAGTTCATGGATGTAGGGTCCCACGAGGAGTTCCAGGAGGTCGTCAGGGGGGCAATCGGTGAGTGATCGCGTGCAGATGTTGGTCGCGCTCCAGGATCTCGAGCTGATGATCCGGGAAGCGGAGGACCCCACCAGCAAGGAGACCGAAGAGGCCTTGGGCTTCACGATGCAGGGCATCGAGAAACTGCAAATGGACTGCGAGCAGTTGCGGAAGAAGATCCCCAAGCCGGACTTGCGCCTCTACGACCGGATCCGCAGGCGCTATCATCGGGTTGTGGTCCCCGTGGTCAGCCGGATCTGCACCGGCTGTTTCCAGGGCCTGCCCACATCGCGAACGAGAACGATTCCCACCAGCAGGCCCCTCCCGACTTGCGAGAGCTGCGGCCGGATACTCTATTGGCTCTGAAACCCCAGCAGCAGCGCGGGAATCGCGTGCTGAGTCGCGGGAATCGCGTGCTGAGATGATTACCGACTTCACGCTACGGGGCGTCATTCTTCTGGACTTCGATATCCGCCGGAGCGAGCCTTGCGACCTGATCTTCCGCAACGGACGTCTGGCCCACATGCGACCCTTGGCCGGGGAAGGCGAATCGCGGCTATTTCTCACCCCGGGCTTCTGGGACGCGCACCACCACCTGCTGCATCACGGGTTGTCGGCACGGCGCTGTGACCTCTCGGCGTGCGCCTCACTCGAGGAGGCGCTCGATCGACTCTCCGCCTACGTGCGCGCCCAGACCACGGGCGAATGCGTGGTCTGGGCGGAGCGGTGGGACGAAAGTGGCTGGACCGAGCCGCGCACGCCCACGCGGGCGGACATCGACCGCGTGGTCGCGGATCGCCCGGTTGTCATGCGTCGGATCTGCGGCCATTGCGCGGTGCTCAACAGCCGGGCCATCGAGGATGCCCGCCGCCATTGGGGGACCTTTGACGACAGCGGATCGGCGACCGAGGAACAGGCCCTCGGTCTCTCGACCGTCTGGCCCCCTTCCGCGCAGGAGCGCGAGGATGCGTTGCTCAGGGCACAGGATGCGGCCATCGCGATGGGCATCACGCGGGTGAATGAGATGGGCGGACCGTCTGCGGCCGAGACGTACACGACCATCGAGCAGCGCGGCAGGCTCAAGATCGACGTGCGTCTCTTCCTGCCCCCCGACCAGATGGAGCGAGCCGTGGAGCTCCGTCGCCAGGGCACTTTCGACGGCCCCCGTCTGCGGCTGGGTGGCATCAAGCTCTACACCGACGGGTCGGTCGGAGCCCGGACGGCGGCCCTACGTGAGCCGTATGTGGACCGGACCACCGCCGGCGAGCTGCGCTTCGGCGACGCGGACCTGCTCGCGGTCATGCGGCGGTGTCGCCAGGCCGATTTGCGGATTGCGATTCACGCCATCGGGGATGCGGCCATCGACCAGGTCCTCCGCCTGCTCGAACAACTCGCCGGCGAGGAAGGTGCCCTGCCGCCCGGTTGGGTGACCCTCGAGCACGCCGAGCTGGTGGACGAGGCCATGCTCGATCGCGCGCAGGTGCTGCGCGTGGGCCTGTCGCTGCAACCCAACTTCGTTGCCCGGTGGGGTGGCGAAGGCGGCCTCTACGAACACGCCCTCGGACGCGAGCGAGCCCGCCGGGCAAATCCCTACCGCGATGTCTGGGACCGGCGGATTCCCATGTTCTTCGGATCCGACGGCATGCCCATGGATCCTGCTCTTGGGCTCAAGGGGGCCGTGGGCCACCCCCGCGCGGAGCAGCGTCTCACGGCCGAGGAGGCGCTCAGTGTCTACGTCGGCGGGCGCGCGGCCCCGGAGGGGCTGTGGGAGGAGGAGGCGTGGTGGCAGCTGGGGAGCGCGGGAGCGGTGCTCTACGACCGCGATCCTCTGGAGTTGGCGGACGGTGACCTCTCGCGCGCGCCGGTTCTGGGAGTGCTTTGGCGCGGCCAGTGGATCTTGGAGCCGCCGGCCGATCTCTTCCGCTCCGGGGTGATCCATGTCAGCTGATCGCCAGGAGGATCACCCGGCGGGGATCGATCCCAGCCGGGAACGAAGCCTCATCCATGCGGCCGCCCAGCTCAATCAGGCGCTCGAGCGCAAGCGCATCCTGGAGACGATGCGCGATCTCGCCCTCGAGGCGCTCGGGGCCGAAGCATGCAACATTCTCCTGCCGGACCCCGCGCGCAAGCGATGGGAGTTCCATCTGGCATTCAACCAGATCGTGGACCCCAACCAATGGCCCAGCCTGGGCCGCAAGGAAGGTGTCACCGGTGAGGTGGCCGCCACACGGCGGGGTGTCCTGATCTCGGATGCCGCTTCCGATCCGCGCCTTCCCGAACTGCCCCCGGAACGCAACCCGATCGCGGTGCTCTCGATGCTCGCCGTGCCCATTTGCCGGGCGGATCGCGTGATCGGCGTCTGTCAGGTGCTCAATGCGACGCGCCGGAGCGGATTCACCCAAGAGGATCTCGAGTGGCTCGAGGCCCTTTGTCATCAGGCCGCGGTGGCCCTCTCCAACGCCCGGCTCTACGAGATGATGCGGCGGGAGAAGCGCGCCATCGAGCTGCTCAACCGGGTCGGGCTCGAACTGGCCCAGACCCTGCGGCTCCACGAGATGCTGCCGCTGCTGGTCGAGCTGATGGGCGAGCTGATCGAGTTCAATGCCGTGGGCATCTACCTCTACCATGGCTCCACCGGGACGCTCGAGTGGTTCTACGGCCGCGGCTATCCGCAGGGATCCGAGGAGCAGGTGCGTCTCAAGGTCGGCCAGGGGGCGGTCGGCTGGGCGGCTCAGCACAAGAAGCCGGTGATCGTCGGGGACGTGACTTCCGATGCCCGCTATCTTGACGCGCGCCCGGAAACGCGTTCGGAGATCATCGTGCCACTCATCGCCGAAGGCGAACTGGTGGGGGCCTTCAACCTGGAGAGCGATCATGCGGACGCCTTCGACAAGGACGACCTGCGCCTGCTGACAGCGTTCGGCAACCAGGCGGCCATCGCCATCCAGCGCGCCTGGCTCCACGACCAGACAATCGAGAAGCGCCGCCTGGAGGAGGAGATCCGCATCGCGCGGCGTATCCAGAGGCGTCTGCTGCCCGTGGACGACCCGCACATCCCCGGGCTGGACGTCGCGGCCTTCAACCACCCCTCACTGGAGGTGAGCGGGGATGTCTACGACTTCGTGGAGATCACCGCTGATCAGCTGGGGATCATGATCGGCGACGTTGCGGGAAAGGGGATCGCCGCGGGCATCGTGATGGCGACCTTCCGGGCCAGCCTGCGGGCCGAGATTCGCAACAACTACGCGATCTCGGTGATTCTCGAGAAGGTCAACCGACTGATGTGGGAGAGCATCGAGGAAACCGCCTTCGTGACCGCGGTCTACGGAGTCCTTGACCGGCGGCGCCTGCGGCTCACCTACTGCAACGCGGGGCACGATCCTCCCCTGCTGATTCGCCGGTCGGGCGAGATCACGTGGCTGTCCGAGGGTGGCACCGTCCTCGGCAGCTTTCCCAACGCCGTCTACCACGAGGCGATTCTCGATCTACGCCAAGGGGATCTGCTGGTCCTGTATACGGATGGGATCACGGAGGCCACCTCGCCGTCGGGCGAGATGTTCGGGACCGAGCGGCTGGTGCAGGTGGCTCGGGCGGCGCGCGGCAACCCCTCCCGGGGGATCTGCGGGCAACTCCTGGAGGCGGTGCACGAACATTGCGGCCGGGTACACATGGACGACGATCTCACGGCCGTCGTGCTCCAGGTGACGGGAACTGTGACTCAAGATAGCAACTCATCCGGCGGATAGCGGTAGTAGAGAGGAAACCACCGCCGAAGACGGGTTCGCGCGGGCCGGAGGGCCAGATTCGCGTTGAACCCCAGCGGGCGACAGTGCGAGGATACAGCCATGTTCAGCAAGAAGGAAGAACCGAGGGCCAGCGAGGAACACCGGGGATCGAAACCTTCCACGGAAAAGAGCACGACGATCATCGGGCGGGGCACCAGCTTCAATGGCGCGCTCAAGGTCAATGGCTCGTTGCGCGTGGACGGTGCACTCGAGGGCCAGGTGGAGGTCAGCGATACCCTGACGGTCGGCACCAGCGGTGTCCTCAAGGCCGAGGTGGTGGCGCAGTCGGCCATCGTCGCCGGTCGGATTACCGGGAGCATTCGCGCTCAGGGGAAGGTGGTGCTCGAGAAGGGCGCTCGCTTGGACGGAGATGTCCACGCGAGCGCTTTCAAGATCGAGGATGGCGCTTTCTTCCAGGGTAACTGCTCGATGGGCCAGGCCAACAAGTCGGCCGGGGCAGCGGGCGAGCAGGGTGGCAAGCTCAAGGTCGTCGGCAACTAGTTTCGGGGCGCGCACCTGCCCAAGGCGACCGGCACACGTCACCGCCGCGTGAGATGCGTCCAGGATCTGCGCGGGGGGAGGAACGGCTTAGCGTGAACGGGCGGGGTCGTAGCTTCGGCATGGGGTTGTCGCTCACCAACGGCGTCAAGTACCTCCTCATCTGGAATGTGATTTTCTACCTGCTCCAGCATTTCGTATTGCGGCGCGTCGCGCTTCTTGGGACCCCCAGCTTCGAGTACCTCTTCGGACTGGTGCCCATCCTCGTCTGGAAGAAGCTCTTCGTCTGGCAGCTCTTCACCTACATGTTCCTGCACGCCACCAACTTCTTCCACATCCTCTTCAATATGTTCATCCTCTTCATGTTCGGGGGCGATCTGGAGCGCATCTGGGGCACGCGTCGCTTTGTGACCTACTACTTCTTCACCGGCGTCGGTGCGGGTTTGCTCAATGTCGTCCTCCTGCCCAACTCGGTGATTCCGATCATCGGAGCCTCGGGTGCGATCTACGGACTGCTGCTCGCCTCCGCCATCTACTTCCCCGACCGCCGC
>JAUVTV010000120.1 GCA_030601305.1 Candidatus Eiseniibacteriota bacterium
TTCACGATCCCGACCAGCTCCGGCAGATCGATCCCCAGCTCCTTGAGACGCGCCACCGTGGGCACGCCGTTCTCGCTCCACCCGCGCCGCTCGTAGGCGACGTCGAGCATCTTCTCGTACTGCCCCTCACGGTACTTGCGAAGGAGCTTCATCTTCTCTTGCGTGGACTTCCCCGCCGCCTCGACGTCCAAGAGCTCCTTGAGTTGCTTGTCGTAGCGCTCGGCCCTTGACTCGTATTCCTCTTCCGTCACGGGACCCATGGTGCGATACGGCGGCAGATCGTCTTTCCGCGTCCCATAGCCCAGCATGTAGCTCATGACGCGCTGCAGGTTGTGTACGCGCGCCGACTGCGCGAGCATCTTCTCCTCGTCAAGCTCGATGCCCGTCATGCCCTCGAAGAACTTGAAGTAGTTGCGCACGTGATCGGGGATCTTGGCCGCGTCCAGCGGCACATGCTGACTGTTGTCGGCCGGAACGACGTCATTCCACGGAAGCTTGCAGAGCCCCAGCAGACCGCACCAGGTGCGCCACAGCGGGAAGTCGTAGAGCGCCTCGGCCTTGTCCTCGAACGTCGGGCTCTGGTTGTTGACCATGTCCATGAAGATCAGCCAGGCCTCGTCGTGCTGCGGGCCCTTGACCGCCATGGAATAGCCGGCCTGCTGGGCGAGCGACTCCTTGCAGACGTACTCGGAGTACTCGAGACCCTTGATCTCCATGCCGATGTCCTGCAGGAAGGCGGGATCGGCGCCGTACTCCTTGACCCACTTCGCCTTGAGCCAGCGGATCCCCTGACCGACGTCCACGCCGAACCCCTCGCCACGCGCCAGCTCATGCAGGGTCTCGAGCACCACGGTCGTGGCGCCGAAGCGCAGCTCCTTGCCGCCGGTGTGCTGGGTGGTGATGACGCCCGCCTCGAACGCCTCCATGACGAACGCCATGCAGGTGCCGAAGGAAATCGTGTCGATGCCGTAGGTATCGCAGTAGAAGTTCCACTCGAGGATGAAACCGGGGTCGAAACAGCCCATGTTGGCGCCGGCCGCGGCGGTCTCGTATTCCGGTCCGTCGATAAGCACCCTATCTCCCTTGTACGGCCCGGTCTGAAGCTCGAAGTTCTCCGCCGCCTTGGCACACGCCATGGAGCAACCGTACCAACAGCCGTCCGGCTCGCCCTGCGTGATGTACTTGTCACGGAAGACGTTGGAGTAGATCTTCTTCGCGTCCGGGTGGGTGCCGAACTTGTAGTTGTGCACCGGGAGCAGATCGTAGGCGTCCATGACGTCGATGATGTTGGCCGTGCCGACCTCGCGCATGCGGCACTGCGCATCATCCAGCGTGGCCATCTCGGCGTTCACCTTCATGCCGTGGTCGCGGATCATGCGCGCATCGACCGGATTGTTCAGGTCGTCGACGATCTGGATCGCCCCCGTCGGGCAGACGTAGGCACACGACGTGCAGCTCACGCAATGCGGATCCACGTCGCCGAAAGGCATCGTCAGATGCCGCGTGATCCCCCGGCCGGCGAAGTCGAGGATCTTCTCCTCGATGAACTCGGCACAGCCGCGCACACAGTGCGTGCACAGCACGCAGGCGTTCTTCTTCTCATCGGTCAGATCGCTGCCGAAGCGCGAGCCGTCGGTCACACCGCAGCGCTTGGCGACGTCCTTGATGACGGGGACGTTCGGCCAGCGACCGAGGTACATCTCGGCAAGAACCTTGCGATGCTGGGCGACGCGCGCCGAGTCGGTTTGCACGCTGATCTCCTCGCGCACCGGGTAGTTGCACGCGGTGACCAGGCGCTTGCGGCCGCGAAGTTCGATCTCAACGAGACAGAGACGGCAGGTGCCGTTCGGCGTGAGATCTTTGTGGTGACAGAGCGTGGGCACGCGGAAGCCGGCCTCCTCGATGGCGGCGAGCAAGTACGTGTCCGGCAGGACGGCGAGTTTCTTGTCGTTGATGGTGATCTCAATCCGATCCGAGACCATTACACCACCTCCACAGCGTCGAAGTTGCAGACCTCAGCGCAGATGCCGCAGCGAATGCACTTGTTCTCGTCGATGACGTGCACCTTCTTCTTCTCCCCGCTGATGGCGTGCGTTGGACACGGCCGCACGCAGGCCATGCAACCCGTGCAGTTCTCCGCGTCGATCCGGTAGCGGATGAGCGCCTTGCACACGCCGGCACGGCACTTCTTCTCCTGGATGTGCTCCTCGTACTCCTCGCGGAAGTGGCGGATCGTGCTGAGCACCGGATTGGGCGCCGAGCCGCCGAGCTGACAGAGGCTCGTCTCGGCCACGGTGGCCGAGACCTCCTCGAGAAACTCGATGTCGCCCTCGCGCCCTTCGCCCTTGCAGATGCGGTTCAGCGTGCGCGAGAGCGCAAACAACCCCTCGCGACACGGCGTGCACTTCCCGCACGACTCATCCAGCAGGAAGTCGACGAAGTAGCGCGCCACGTCGACCATGCACGTCTTTTCGTCCATGACGATCATGCCGCCCGAGCCCATCATCGAGCCCGCCTTACTCAGCGAGTCGAAGTCGACCGGCATGTCGAGCATCTCCTTCGGTATGCACCCGCCCGAGGGACCGCCGGTCTGGATGGCCTTGAACGCGCCCCCTTCGGGAATGCCGCCGCCGACCTCGTCGACGATCTCGCGCAGCGTGATGCCCATGGGCACCTCGACCAGACCGGTGTTGCGGATGTCGCCGACCAGCGCGAAGACCTTGGTGCCCGAGGAGCCGTTCCACGGATCCTTGCTCACGTCGCCGGTGCCGATGCCGGCAAACCACGCGGCGCCCTTGTCGATGATCATCGGGATATTGGCCCACGTCTCCACGTTGTTGAGGATGGTCGGCTTGTCGCGGAAACCGAACTCGACGGTGTGGACGTACTTCGCACGCGGTTCACCGGCGCGCCCCGACATCGAGGCCATCAGCGCTGTCGACTCGCCGCAGACGAAGGCGCCTGCACCGCGGTGGATGTGGATGTCGAAGGCAAGGCCGCTGCCCAAGACCTTCTCGCCGAGCAGGCCGTAGGCCCGTGCCTGGGCGATAGCCTTCTCCAGTCGCTGCATCGCCAGGGGATACTCTTGGCGAATGTAGACAAACCCCTCGCGCGCACCGACCGCGAACGCGCCGATCAGCATCCCCTCGATCACCGCGTGCGGATCGGCTTCGATGATGCTTCGGTCCATGAAGGCGCCGGGATCGCCCTCGTCGCCGTTGCAGACGATGAAGATCTCCTCGCCCCGCTTCTGCGCCGCCTGATAGCCCGACTCCCACTTGACGCCCGCCGGGAAGCCGCCGCCGCCGCGACCGCGGATGCCCGAGGCGAGCACCTCCTTGCGGACTTGACTCGCGCTCATGCCGCCCAGCACCTTGCGCAGCGCCTGGTAGCCGCCGCGCGCGATGTAGTGGTCGACGTTTTCGGGATCGATCACCCCCTTGTTGCGGAGCGCGATGAGCTGCTGCTTGGTGAAGAACGGGATCTCGTCCATGGTGGTGGCGACGTTACCCGTCACCGGATCCGTGTGCAGCAACCGCTCGACGGGCTTGCCACCCTTCAGGTGGCTCTCGATGATCTCGTCGAGATCCTCAGCCTGCACCTTCTGGTAGAAGACGCCGCCCGGCTGCACGACGACGATAGGCCCCATCGCGCAGAAGCCGTTGCAGCCGGTTCCCAAGACCAGGTAGTCCTCGGCGAGCCCCTTCGCGGCGAGTTTTTCGCGCAAACCGTCGCGGATCTCGAACCCCTTCGCCGAGACGCAGCCGGTCCCGGTGCAGACCATCAACATACCCTTGTAGCCGGAGAGGACCTGCTTGTGCTTCGCGCGGATTTCGTCCAGCTCTTCCGGGCTGATCTTGCGCGCGGCGATTTTCTCGCCGCCGCCATTGCCCTTTGCGGCCGCCTCACGCGAAGGCTCCTTCTTCAGCAGCTTCACGACGTCCCGCGCCTGCACGTTCCCGTAGACGTCCTCGCCGATCTTGACGACCGGGGCGATGCTGCAGGCGCCCAGGCAGCGCACCGCCTCGAGCGTGAACTTGTGGTCGGGGGTCGTCTTGCCGGCCTTCACGTCCAGCTCGCGTTCGAATGCGTCCAGGATGTTGGCGGCGCCCTTCACGTGACAGGCGGTGCCCATGCAGACCTGGATGGTCGTCTCGCCTTTGGGCTCAAGGCTGAACGCCTTGTAGAAGGTGGCGATGTGGTAGAGATGCGCCTTGGGCGTGCGCGTTGCGCGGTTGATCTCGTCGATGGCGTTCTTGGGAATGTGGCGGAAGCGCTGCTGGATGTCCTGCATCATCTCGATGACGTACTCGGGGTCCGCGTGCCACCGCGCGATGATCTCGCGCAGCGCGGCGAGATCGGCCGGATCGGTGAGCTTCGAGAGCTTCTTGGGCGTCACGAACTTCGCGACCTTGTTCTCCTCGACACGCCACGCGGGGGTGATGTAGCGGTTCTTGATCACCAGCGCCTTGATCTTCTTGTCGCGGAAGACGGTGCCGATGCCGCCGCGCCCCGCCTGCTTGATGCGCGCGGTTTGCTTGCGCCAGTCGTAGAAGGAGAAGTTGAGCACGCCCATGCGCGAGTACTGCGCGGCGGTGCCCGCGCAGACGACGGAGATGTTTCTCATGTCGATCTCGTCGTCGGCGTACATCTCGGTGAGCTGTTCGACCAGGACGTGGGCATCGCTGGCTTCCTGCGGCGCGCGCTCGATCGTCACGCGACCCTTGGCGGCGTCGATGAGGATAATGCTCTCTTCCGGCGCCTTGCCGACGATGGTGAGCGCATCGAAGCCGGAGAACTTCAGGTAGGGACCGAAGAAGCCGCCCACGTTGCAGTCCATCACCGAGCCGGTGCTCGGTGACAGCGACGTCACCAGCGTCTTGCCCGACCCGGGGAACGACGTCGTGCCGCCCAGCGGACCGGAGCAGAAGCAGATGGGATTCTCCGGGCTGTCCCACTGGGTGTCTTTGCTGATCTCCTGGAACATCAGCCAGAGATCGAACCCCTTGCCGCCCACCCACAGATCTTTCATCTGCTGCGTGACGGGATGGGTCGTGATCTGGTTGCCGCCGAGGTCGATGCGCAGCGTGCGGTCGGCGTAGCCTTTGCTCACCGGCACCACCTCGAAGGGAGACTCGGCCACGACCTCATGGCTGTTCCTGAGACGCTCCACGTCCTTCGTCGCCATCCGAAAACCCCTCCAACTCGTTTTCTTGCAGGCTGATAGCCGTGCGGACCCACGTCGAACCGATTTCGATCCACACAGTTTAGTTGGCCCGAGGTGTCGGCGTCCAGGCCAAAGAGCCACGCGCGGGGGGACCGAACGGTTGAGGCGCCCGTCGGACGACCCCACAATGGCCGCACGGCCCATCCAGGAAGCCATCCGGGAGAGGGGAATGGGGAGCCACGGACGAAACACACCCGAGCGCCGCTTCGGCTCGGCCGAGCCGGTCCTCGTCGTGCTGCTCCTGCTGATTGCCGTTCTGTTGCTGATCCTCACGATTCGCGAACTCGCCGGCGACCTCCGGATCCAGGAGCCCATTCTGGATGCCCAGCACTACTTGAGCCTCGGCGCGCAGCTGAGCCAGGGCCAGGGCTGGCCCGCCGTGCCGCACTTCTTCGGGCCGCTCTATCCGGCACTGCTCTCCCTGCTGTTCCGGTTCGCGCCGGCGACCCCCCTGACGGTGCAGATCGCCCAGTCAATCCTCGGCCTGGGCACGGGAGCGCTCCTGGCTCTCACGACGCGCCGCTGGCTCGGGAGGCCGGCCGCCTGGGCGGCAGCCGTTCTGTTCGTGCTGTATGGTCCCGTCCTGGCCATGGAAAGCCAGGTGCTGATGGAACCGCTCCTGCTCTTCCTGGTCGCCGGGGCACTGTGGCTCTGGCCGTCGCCTGACCGAAGGCCGCCGGCGCACCTCTTCTTCGGGATGGCGTGCGGCCTGCTCGCTGCAGGGAGGGCGATCTTCCTGCTTCTGCCGATGGCGGCGCTGCTCGTCCTGCTCATGCAGCGGCGACCTGCGGACACTCGGCGCTGGGTGGGCGCGGCTCTCATCGTCCTCGGCGTGCTTCTCCCGATGCTCCCGCAAGCGATCCACCAGACGCGGACCACGGGGCACCCGCAGCTGCTCACGCTCAACGGGGGCCTCAACCTATACGTCGGCAACAACGCCTACGCCAAGGGCATCTTCAGCCTGCCCCCGGATCTGGATCTCAACGATGACCTGACCGGCACGCGATCGGCGTCGATCCAGGCCGGCCGGCAGCTCACGCTCGAGGAGTCCTCGCGGCACTGGGCACAGCGTGCGGCCGACTTCGCCCGGGAGCAGCCGGGGCGCGCGGCAGGTCTCGTCCTGCGCAAGGCGGTTCTGTTCCTCACGCCCGATGAGATCCCCCAAGTGTATGACTTCCAAGTCCTCGAGGGGATCGTCTACCCGCTGAGGGTCGCCTTCGTGCGCTTCGGCTGGATCCTGCCGCTCGCCGTGCTGGGATGCATCGTTGCCGGGCGCTAGAGGCGCGCGCTGCTCGTGCCTTACCTTGCGGTGATCGCCGTCGCCTGGTTCCAGACGACGGTCTTCTTCGCCGTGGGGCGATACCGCCTGGCCGTCCTGGCCGGCTTCCTCGGCCCGGCGGCGCTGGGCGCCAGCTGGCTTATTGACCGTCTTCGCCAACGAAAGCTGCTCGTCCCCGCAGGGGTGATCGCGGTGATCGTCCTCCTGCAGCTCTTGCCCGCGGCGTATCCGGTCGAGAAGGCGCGTTCCTTCGCCGCCTACCAGATGGCCATGCGCCACGTTCGCGCCCGCCAGCCGCAGGAAGCGCTGCGCTGGTACCGCGAGGCGCTGCGGCACGCGCCGGAGTCGGGCGAGGCGTGGCACGGCGTGGGAACGACGCTCCATCGGATGGGCCA
>JAUVTV010000023.1 GCA_030601305.1 Candidatus Eiseniibacteriota bacterium
CTCCATCATCAGGCTGAAGCCGGGTCCCGAGGTGGACGTCATCGTCTTGCGCCCACCCCAGGCGGCGCCGAGGAGCGCGCACATCGAGGCCATCTCGTCCTACATCTGGATGAAGATGCCCCCGACCTTCGGCAACCGTTCGGACATGCGCTCGGCCACCTCGGTGGCCGGCGTGATCGGATAGCCGGCGAAGAACGTGCAGCCGGCCGCCAGCGCACCTTCCGCGGCGGCCACGTCCCCGTTCATGAAGTGCTCACCGGTCAATACCGCTCCGTGATCACTCACCCCGGGCCTCCTTCTCGTTGTCGCTCTCCGCTTCGGCCGGTGCGGCCGCCTCGCCCTCGCCGGACTCGACCGGCGCGCCCTCGATCCGCTCGGAGTAGATGGCGAACTCCGGACAGATGCTCTCACACAGGTCGCAATCCACGCAGGCGTCCTCTTTGACCGCCTCGGGGTAGTGGTACCCCTTCTTGTTGAACTGCTCGGAGATCCGCAGCACCTCGCGCGGGCAGTACTCCACACAGAACTTGCAGCCCTTGCAACGTTCGATGATGATGTGGATCCGGCCGTGAGGCGTGGTGAACTTCTTCTGATCGAGCGGGGTTCTCCAGAAACGCATGGGTGAGATCCTCTTGGCGGGCTCTCCGCGAAGGAGCACACGCCGGGTGGCGTTATGTGCTAAGGGCTAGTATGAGCAGATCGTGGTTGTTCCCCTGAACGTCTTTCACGAAGCCTTTCAAGACTCCCTCTCGTTCAAAGCCCAGTTGCTTGATGCAACGCACGGACTGGGCGTCGTCGGCCATCACGGCCGCCTCGACCTTCTCGAGGTCCATCATGATGGCATGGGCGAAGATCTGGCGACCCAGATAGGTGGCCAACCCGCTCCGGCGGAAGTCCGGAGCAACCAGCAGTCGCATCTCCCCGACGTGGGACTCGAAGCCGTAGGTTCGGTGGGCGATCGAGCACTCGGCAATCACGTCGTTGCCGAAGATGCCGATCAGGCGGACTACCTCCCAGTGGGGCTGGTCCTTCAGGCGCCGGTGCATCACATCCCGCTGGGTGACATCCACGCGGAGGTGCAGCCGGTCCTCCTCGGGCAGGCTGAGAAAGAACTCGAGCAGGGGGGTGACATCATCGGCGGTGGCCGGGCGAACCACGATCGCCCGCCCGTCTTTCGCTCGGTAGACCTTCGGGTAGCGGATCATGACGCGCCTCTCCGGGGCGAGGGAAACTCCCGGCCCTGATCGTCCATCGCGTGCATCAGATCTTCGAGGCGGGCCCAGGCGTCACTGATGCTGCAGGTCAGGACGACGACGTCGTGCAGGTCCCCGTGGAGCGTGCGCTGGTGGTCACGGCGCACGATCGCCTTCTTGAAACCCAGCCCCTTCAGGACACGCATGGCCGCGGTCTGCTCGGCCGCCAGCTTGCCGAAGACGATCTCGACGCCCTGTCGCGTGGCCTCCTGGAACAGCTCGCGCAGCATGATCTTCGCCAGACCCTGGTGTTGGTAGTCGTGGCCGATGACGCAGCGCAACTCGCTGGTGTGCTGGAGCCAGCCGTGCCGCGAACGCAGAAGAGCCGCTTGGCCGACGATCCTGTTGCCCAGCACGGCAACGAAGCGGGTGCGCTCCTCCGCGTCGCTGTCCTCCATCTGCATGGCGACGACGGCGCGGTCGGTCACGTCCGCGCGGAGGTAGAAGCGGTCCTCTTCGGGGAGATCGAGATAGAAGCTGCGGAGATCTTCCAGGTCATCCTTCTCAAGGGGACGAATGATGACCTCGGTGCCGCTCTTGAGCCGCACCGTCTTCGGATACGGGCCCATCTGCATCCCTATAAAAGAGTGGGCGGTTTTCGGAGCGCAACCCTCTATTGACAATGCCCTCGGCCACAGGGACTTCCCCGACCGTGGACACCACATACCACATTAACGGAAGGCCCCCGGTCATGTAAACGCAAATCGCACCAGACGCCAACCCGCGCACGCGAATTGCGTCCTCTGGGGCACCTCACGACTGGACCCGGCAGCAGAGGACAACGACGATCTCCTCGTCATCCTCCGAGCTTGCGCCCTCGTCCTCGGGCGGTGCGTCTCCGCCCGGTTCGAGCATGCCTTCGGGCCCCAGGAGAATGGCCAACTCCCCCGTGTAGAGGATCTGCCACGGGCGCCGCTGCCCATGCCAGCGAATATGGATCTCCTGCAGGAGACGGCCCTCTCCGTCGAAGGCATCGAGCCGCTCGATCACCCCCGAGGGCAATTCGCGATCGTGGCGACAGGTGCGCACCCACAGCTGCCCACCGGACCGCGGGTGGAGGCGAAGGATCATGGGGTGCGTGGGGGCGAAATCGAACTCGATCTGCCGCGGGCCCCTCCGGCGGCCGCCCCGCTGCTGGATCTGGACACGGGCCTCGAGCTTGGCCATCTCATCGGGCGTACGCTGGAGTGGGGCGATGCCGGGACGGTGGATGACCCGTTCGAGGGTCCCGTCCGGGGCGAAGACGCCGATCTCGTAGGCGTCGCGCTGCAATCGGGCGAAGACGCGGCCGTCCGGCGCGCGGCTCCAGCCGCCCCGGTCGAAGCTCACGTCCCGGTCGGTCACCTGCCTCGTGCCCGGCGTGCGCTCCTCGCGGCGGCTGAGGAAAGTCGTCAGCGCGCCATCCTCCGCGCCCACCCCGACCAGCGCGGTCACCTGGACGCGCTTCTCCTCCTCCCGCCGATGGTGCCGCAGCAGCGCGACCAGGTGCGGGCCGGAGACCGCGGCTGACTCCAGCATCAGGCGTCCCCCTTCGAACTCCGCGGCGCCGATGCCCAAGTCCCCCGCCGGCGTTCCGTCCGCCTCGTAGCGCACGATCTTGGGGGGATAGGGGCTGGCGACCCCGACCAGGCCGTTCCGCAGCATCAGGATGGCCACCGGCTGGCGGAATTCCCCCGGGCCCTCCCCGGACCGCCCCAGGCTTCCCAGGAATTCCCCCGAGGGGGAGAAAGCGCACACGCTCTCGAGCTGTTCGTCCAGAAGATAGACGTTCCCGTGGCCATCGACGGCGGCCCCGGTCAGCCGGCCAAAGATCTCGTCCTCGGGGTCGGTGCCCACATTCCACAGCGGCTCGAGGGAGACCTCGCGCGGAGGCTGTATCGGGGTTTCGGGGTTCTCGACGTGCGGCACCCCGTCCCGCGTGACCATCGTCCCAGCCCACGGGCCGGCGGGAGCAGTTCCCGCCACAGCCGAGCCGAGTGTCGCCAGAAAGAGCGCGGCCGCGATCGGGGTGCCCGATCCGAGATGCATGCGGACTCGATCCTTGCTATCCAGCGGGGTGGTCCTCCCGGAAGCAGGCCAGGCGCTCGTCGATGAGATCGTACTGGGATTCCTCGACGAACGAGACACAGGCGCGCAGTCCCTCGGTCCGCGAGCTGCCGCTGCTCGCGAGCGTGATTGCGCTGATACCGTAGTGCAGCAGTTCCAAGAGCAGCTGCGGGCCGCTGAAGCCGGGGTAGGCGAAGGTGAAGTAGAAGCCGTCGGCCAACGGATCCCCCATATCATTGTCGTAGACCAAGTGGAATCCGTGACGCAGGAAGATCTTCTTGACGGCCCGGGCCCGGCGGCCGTACTCGGCGGTGGCCTCAGCGAAGTTCAGCTTTCCCGCGTTGGCCTTGCGCATCAGACCGACGAGTCCCCACTGCGACGACTGGGGCACCCCCGACGTCGTGCAGTAGACCCCGCCGTGCACGAAAGCGTGTCCCACGTTCGCGGTGCCGAACTTGGGTTTCAGCGCGGGGGCTTTCATCTTCAGGAAGGCCGGTGAGAATGCCGCGATCCCGATCCGGGCGCCGGCGAAGCTGAAGATCTTCGACGAGGAGATGAGGAGGAAGTAGTTCTTCGTGTGGCTCGCGATGGTCGCAGGGTAGGGCGGGCGGCCGGGGACGCCGTAGTTGGCTCGGAAGTCCATGCACAGATAGGCAAGATCCTCGATCGCGAGCACATCGTAGCGGGTGCACAGCTCGCCCAAGCCGCGCAATTCCTCATCCTTCAAGACCACCCAACTGGGGTTGTTGGGGCTCGAGTACAGGAGACCGCCGATCTTCCCGGTCTTCATCTTGTGCTCGACGGCGCGGATGAGGTCATCCCCCCGATGGTCGGCCAACTCCACGCTGTCGTACCGGAGGCCGAGGAGATTGGTCTGCAGCCGGCTGACCGGGAAGGCCGGAGCGAGGAAGAGGATCGTGTCTTGTCCCGCCTTGCGGTTCCCCGCAATCGCCTGGGAGATGAAACCGCCCTGCATCGCGCCGGCGGTCGGGATGCAGCACTCGGGGGGGATCGCCACGTTGAGGAAATTCCGGATGAAGCGCGAGGCCTCCTGCTTGAGCTCCGGGATTCCGTCGAAAGGAGGGTACTGCCGGCTGACCTGCCCTCGGGATTCCGCCTGGGCGGCCGTCTCGATCGCCACCGGATCATAGGGGAGGTTCGGGATGCCGAACTCCATGCGGACAAACCTGATGTCCAATTGGCCCTCGATCAGCGTGACCAGCCGGTTGGTCTCACGGATCGAGAGGTTGGCCGGATCGAAACCGGTCTCGTCCAGGACGGCCTGGATCAGGGTGCGGTCAAAAGGGACGGTCAGGGTGCCCATCGTCATGCATGCCCTCCTTGCAGGCCATATCAGAGGCTTCCGAGCGGGGCCGCCGCGGCCCGAATTCGGCCAGCTGTTGAGTATACCTTATTCCTGGGGCTTGCCCAAGACCTGCTCGAAGAACGCATCGTCGAAGGGCTCGCCCTTGGCGATCAGCTGCCTGTACTTCACGAAGTCGATCACGCCCGTACCGGTGATCTTCTTGGTGTTGAAGGCGCCGAAGCCGAGGAACGCCTCGCCGCTCATGTTCGCCGCGAGCCAGTGGCGGTTCGCGAGCTTGGACTGGTCCCAGAAGAACTTCTTCTTGGCGCGGATGCCGTCGATGGCCTTGATCAGGCAACCCGGAAAGAGATTCGTGAAGCGCCAGACGATATCGGCGATCGTCTTGTCGAGTAGCTCGAAGTCGACCGGCGTCTCCTTCAGGATGGCCTTCGCCGCCTTGGCTTCGGCGCCGGTCTTCATCTCGCCGTAGACGATTTCGCCGTCTTCGACGTACTGGTCCGTGATCACCAGCGGGTTGCGCATGAAGACGCCGTCCTTCTTGAGGACCGGCACGACCTTGGTGACCAGGCCCTTCAGCTTCATCTTGTAGGCGGACCACATCTCGCAGGAGATACAGTTCCACATCGCATCCTCCACGCTGAGAAACCAGGGGAGGAAATCCGTGGAGCCGCCGTCCGGGGAGGACCCGTGGCGCGGCCCGGCTTGCCCGAGCACGGCCAGATCCGAGGCAACGGCGATGTCGCACGCCATGCCGATCTCCTGGCCGCCGGCAACGCGCATCCCGTTGATGCGGCAGAGGGTCGGTTTCTTGCAGCCCAGGATGGCATCCACCATGCCGTTGAACAGATCCATGTATTCGCCGTACTCATTGGGCCGCTTCGAGTAGTACTCGGAGTACTCCTGGGTGTTGCCGCCCGTGCAGAACGCCCGATCGCCCGCGCCGGTGAACACCACCGCCACGACGCTGCGGTCGAGGCTGGCGTTGTTGAATCCCGCGATGACGCCCTTCACCATGTCCGTCGTGTAGGAGTTGTACTGCCGAGGATTGTTCAGCGTTACCCACGCGGTGTAGAGTCCCTCGACGACGTTGCCGCCCGAGTCCGCAAGGGGCTTCTTCTCGTAGGCGGTGCACGGCGGCTTCTCTTGGGTTCCCCAAAACTGCTCGCCGCCCACACGGTGGTTCTTGATCTCGTTGTCCCTGGGCATCCACTCGAGACTCGTGGCCCACCTCCCCGGTTTCCGGTCGTTGCTTTCATGTCTCGAGCGGATTCTGTCGGATCCGCCGCACATCGTCAATCACAAGGCTCCCGACAGGAGGATTGGTATTCCCCATCGCGGCAGCCTGTGGCACTATGGGCGCGACCTTGGGCGTATGTGAACCTCTGCGAACCGCCGCGCCCCATCCCGTGGGGCCGAACCTATGGAAGGACGGAAGCGATGCCTGCGGCCCAATCGATGTTTCCCAATGCCCGGATTCCCTACGGCACGTGGGGGAGCAGCTTCTTCCCCGCCTGGCAGACGTCCGCTCTCGCCGAGGTCAACATCGCGCAGTTCGCCGGCGAGGCGATGAACCGCATCCTGGGCAAGCGGCGCGTGTCGACCGATCGGCTGGACTATCTCATCATCGGGTCCACGGTCCCCTGGCACTGGAAGTTTTGGAACGCACCGCTGGTGTCAAGCTGTGTCGGGCGCCGCCTTCCGGGCTTCCACGTGGAGGAAGCCTGTGCCACCGGGCTCTTGGCCACGCTGGCCGCGGGCGCCGAGGTGCAGATGGGCGCCGCCGAAGTGGTCGGCGTCCTCACCTTCGACCGCACCAGTGACTCGCCGGTGGGCGTGTTCCCGGAACGCCGGGCCTACCAGCGGACCGTTCCGCTGGCCGATGTCTGGGACAACTTCGGGTTCGATCCCGCCACGAGCGGCGCGATGATCGCCACCGCCGGGAAGGCGGCGCGCAAGTACAAGGTCGACCGGCGCGAGGTCGACGAGGTCGCACTGCTCCGGCACGAGCAGTACTTCGCGGCGCGCGAGTCCGGGGCTCTCGACAACGTGCTCGTCCCCCTGGACATTCTGACCGTCCAGGGCCGTCCGCTGGGACGCATCGACGATGACCTGGGCGTGCGCCGGATCACGGCAGGGGAGCTCGCCGCGATGCGCGAACTCGACACGTGCGTGACCGGCGGCACGCAGACCCACGCCTCCGACGGCATGGCCACCCTGCTGGTCACCACGCCGGAGAAGGCCAAGGAGATCAGTGCCCGTCCCGAAGTGGACATCCAGTTCGTGGCGAAGTCGGAGGTGCGAAGCGCCCCCAGCCTCATGCCCGAGGCCCCGGTGATAGCCGTGCGCCGCCTACTCGATCGCACCGGGCTTTCGATGGACGATATCGCCGTGGCCCACAGCCACAATCCGTTCGCGGTCAACGACGTCATCGCCGCCAGGGTCCTCGAGTTCGACTGGCGCGACATGAACAAGACCGGGTGCTCGCTGGTGTGGGGACATCCTCAGGGGCCGACGCTCACCCGCACACTGATCGAGGCTCTGGAGGAAGCGGTCGCATTGGGTGGCGGCTATGTGTTGATCTTCGGGTGTGCTGCCGGGGATGTGGGCACCAGTGCCCTCTTCAAGGTGTCATAGGGAGGCTCGCCGGACATGGCAATGGCTTTGAGAGAATCGGGTCTGCAGTCGCTTGGGTTGGGCGGTGTGCTGGAGGTCTTCGCGCGGGGGCAGTTGCCCGCGACGGCGAGCGATCTCGTCACGGAGGTCTTCGGACCGCAGAAAGCCCGCGGGTCGCTGGTGATCTCCGGCGCCAACGGCATGGTCGGCGCGGGCAAGGCCATGCAGCTCGGCGCGCGTCTCCTTCCGTTCGGGGTGCGTGTCGTGGGCCTGGACTTTCCGGGCGCGCCCGATGGGATCGGCGGGCAGTATCCCGGCCTCGTGAGTACCTTCGGCAAGACGCGGGCGGCACAGATCATGGCCAACATCGTCCGCCTGACCTATGACGGCCGTACCCTGCCGCCGGAACTCGGGGACCTGAAACCGGCCTTCCTCCTCGAGGCGATCCCGGAGATCCTCGACGTCAAGAAAGCGCACTACAAGATCTTCCGCGACGCATTCCCCGGCGTCGAGATCCGATCGGTCACGTCGGGCTTCCCGGCCAGCGAGCTTGGGGTGGGAATCGCGCACCCGGCCTTCCCGCACCAGATCAACAAGGTTTGGGAGATCGTCGAGCCGAAGCCGTCACCGATCACGCAGCTCCTGTGGGCGCTGGGACTCGTCCCCGTGCCGGTCGGCGACCATTGGTCGTTCGTGCTGGACGTCCTCTTCTGCGGTCTAACGCACGCCGCGATTCTGTATCACCGGGCGTGCAACATGCCGTACTGGAAGATCGACAAGTGGGTGCGAAAGCTCATCGGCCCGAACCCCTTCCGGGCGCACGACGTGATTGGCGCGCAAGGGGCGAACTTCCTGACCTGGTCCTGTCTGCATCATCTGGCAGAGCACTACGGAGAGCTGTTCCGGCCGACGCCCGAGCTGGAAGCGCGCAAGGACAGCGGCAGCGACTGGTATCCGCCGAATCACTTCAGGCCGGTGGTCGACTGGAAGTTGGAGACGCGCGAGCTGGAGGATCTGGAGACCTGGATCCTGGGTCCGCTGTTCCAGATGACGAGTCTGCTGCTCCACGAGCGCCGCGCGGAGTTGCCGTTCATCAACGCCGTCGGGGAACTGTGTGCCCAGTTCCGGAAGGGCGTTCTGGCCCTGGTGCGCGATGTCGGAGCGGATCAGGCGCGCGAGCGGGTCGCCGCCTATCACCGGGTGCACCCGGCGGCGGGGGAACGCGCCTGGCATCCGGAGGCGTTCGAGACAATCGAGCAGCCGGCGGGGCAGCAGCTCTACGTCAATGCCGAGCACAACGGCGAGGTCGGGACAATCGCAATCGGCCGCGAAAGCTACAACGGCGATGTGGACGTTGAGCTGAACCGCGCCGTGGACTGGCTCAAGAAGGCGGGCGTCGAGCGAGTCATCGTCACCGGCGACTTTCACCTGGCGACGCAGATGGTGGGGGCCGATACGAGCGAGTTCTACCCGGCGCTCGAGCGCACCGAGGAGGGGATTCGCGTGTCCGAGACCTGGTCGCGAACGGCGCGGCGGCTGGCGACCGACTTCAAGACTTCCGTGGCGTTCGTCAATGGCAAACGCTGTCTGGGCGGATTCCTGGAGCTCTTGATGCACTGCCACCACCTGGTGTCCGTGGAGGACGCCGACCTCGGCATGCCCGAGGTGACGCTGCCCGTGGTGCCCGGGCTGGAGGGGTGCCACTGGCCGTTCCGTAAGACGTCCGCGGATGCGTGGCCCAAGCTCCTCCGGCTGCTGCTGACCGGCAGGTCCGTCAAGGCGCGCGACGGCGTCCCGTGGCTGGTGGATTTCGCGGGGCCGATGGATGCGGCGCTGCAGATGGCCTGGCGACTCGCGACCGGTGAGGAGTCGGGCGTGCGCAGGCGCTCTCTCGTGGAATCCCCGCTGGAGGGTGTCGCGGATGCGCCCGGCGAATTGCCGGCGGCCGACAGCCCGGCCACCGAGGCGGCCCGGCGCGCGATTCTGGAGAGCATCCGCGCCTCCTGCGCGGCGCCGCTGGGCGACGCGCTCAGCATCCAGGCCCGGCATTCGGCGGGATTCATGGTTTCCGAGCCATGCCTCAAGGGTGTCATCGGGTCCGATTACGCCAAGACGATGAAGATCTGACGCTACCTGAGAGTGCGGCCGGCCCGCGGCCCGGCACCCGCTACCCGCGCCGAGCGGGATAGGGGGCCGCGGCAGTATCTCCTGCCTTGACGCGAAGATGGCGGCTTGCTAGCTTCCTGTTGCAACTCCCCAAGGCGTATGAATCTAGCCCGTGAGCCATCTTGCATCGCAGCGCGCCCTGGGGGGTACACGCGATAGGGTGGTTCCTCGGAGCCTGCCTGCCCGCGAATCTCGCGCGCTGTCCCATTCCTACGATTGCAGGTGGGCTAGAGGACCGCGGACGACGGAGGCCGCTGGGATCTACGGCACGAGAAGGCAGACAGTGATTCTACGCCAGCACGGTAGCTCACCCAATCCGTTGGGCCGGCTCATCCCCAACGTGGGGACGCTGCTCGTCATGAGGGCCCGTGAATGGCCCGATCACGCCGTCCTGGCCTACCGCGATGCCGCCGATGTCTACACGCCCGTCACTTGGTCCGCATTCCTCGATGATCTCGCCTCCACGGTTGCCTTCCTCCACGAGAAAGGCCTCGGCAAGGGGGATCGCGCGGTTGTCCTCAGCCCCAACAGCTACGCCATGCTCGTCTGGGAGATGGCAGCCATCTCCATGGGGGTCGTCTCGGTTCCCATCTTCGCTTCGTACGATGCCCGCAACGTCGACCGCATCCTGAGCCACGCCGAACCGCAGGCCATCTATGTCGACGGGGAGGAGCGACTCGAGAGGGCGAAGGCCTCGCCCGCGTTCGCGGCCATCCCGGTTGTCGTGACGCACCCCGACTTCGCCGAGGAGTGTCTGGGCGGCGCCCCGCGAGAACTCCTACTCGAGCTGGCCGCACGCGTCGATCCGCACGACGTATGCTTCATCCAGTACACCTCGGGTACGACGGGCAAGCCGAAGGGCGTCATGCTCACGCACCGCAATATCATGTCCCAGCGCGAGGGCATGGCGCAGGTGTGGGAGATCCCCAAGGGGTCGCGCCTTCTCTCCTATCTTCCCTGGCACCACTCCTTCGGCGGTCTGTTCGAGCGGTTCGCGGCGCTGTATCACGGCGCGACGATCTACATGGAGGACTCGTTCGGCAAGAACATCCCCCGGCTGCTCGAGAACTGGACCGTCGCCCGGCCCACGCAGTTCTTCAGCGTGCCCAAGGTCTACGTCGCCCTGGTCACCGAGGCGCGCGCCAGTCCGGAAGTCCACGACACCATCTTCCACCCCGAGCTGAGCTTCGTCTTCACGGCGGCGGCGCCGTTGCCCAAGGAGTGCGCCGAGTATTTCAAAGCCGCCGGCGTCCCGGTCGTCGAGGGGTGGGGACTGACCGAGACGTCGCCGCTGGTTACCTTCACATCGTTCGACCAGCCGCATGCCGAATCCTGCGTCGGCGAGCCGATCGCCGGTTGCGAGATCCTCATCGACGACAACAGCGAGATCCTGGTGCGCGGACCCAATCTGATGAAGGGCTACTTCAAGGATCCCGAACGGACGGATGCGGTCATCGACTGCATGGGTTGGTTGCACACGGGAGACGTGGGCGAGCTGTGTGAAGGCGGCCTGCAGATGATCGGCCGCGTGGACGGTCTGTTCAAGCTGACCAACGGTGAGAAAGTCTCCTCGATGACGGTGGAGAACGCGATGACGCTCACGTCGCGGTGGGTCCAGCACGCGCTGGCCCTCGGCGACGGAGAGGACTTCGTGGCCGCGCTGGTGTTCCCCAACTTCCGCCGGCTGGAGATGTGGGCCAAGGTGGGCCGCGAGGAGCTGCCGGCGGGCTGGGATCTTTCGCGGCAGAAGGAGATCCAGGATCTGCTGGCGGCCGAGATTCGCGACAACATGGCGAACTTCCAACCGAAATACGGCCGCGTGAAGGCGTTCGTGATCGTGCCCCAGGAGCTGAGCATCGAGGAGGGCGAGATCACGCCCTCGATGAAGGTCGTCCGGCACCATGTCTTGGAGAAGTACCGGGAGTGGTGGGAGGCCATCTACCGACCCGAGACGCATCGTGACAAGCGCGACTGCGTCGTGACCATCGAAGTGTGAGGTGCATTCCATGTCCGCCAAGCAGCCCCCGCTGGTGAGGAAAATCAAGGCAACCCAGGCGATGCACGGGGTGATGGGCGCCTACTTCGGCGAGCTCTTCGAGGCGGCGCGAACTGGATCGCCCAAGATCGCCTGGTGCACCAGCGTGTGACCGGCGGAACTCCTGGTGGCTTGTGGGTTCCGCGTGTTCTTCCCGGAGAACCACGGCGCGATGCTGGGCGCCACGCGGCGCGCGACCGATCTCATTCCCGCGGCCAACGCCATCGGCTACTCGCCGGAGGTCTGCTCGTATCTGACAAGCGACGTGGGCGCCTTCCTCAAGAACGAGACCCCCATGGCGAAGATGCCCGGCTACACGTTCCCCAAGCCGGACGTGCTCGTGTACAACACAAACCAATGCCGCGATGTTCAGGAGTGGATGGCGTTCTATCAGCGTCGCTTTGGCGTGCCGATGCTCGGCGTGAACACGCCGAGCGGACTCCACGAGGTGACCGACGTGCACGTCGACGCGGCCAGCCGCCAGATCGAAGCGATGGTTGAACCGCTCGCCGCGATCACCGGCCGGAAGCTCGACTACGACCGGTTCAAGGAGACCGTGAGGCTCTCGCGCGCACTCTCTGAGAAGTGGAAGACGGTGCTGGAGACTGGGGCCGCCGTGCCGACGCCGATCAACTTCTTCGACAGCACGATCCACATGGGCCCCGCGGTGGTCCTGCGCGGCGATACCCGCGCGATCGAGTACTACGATCTGCTCCTTGCCGAATTGCACGACTGCATCGCGCGGGGCGTAGGCAGCGTGGCGGAAGAGAACACCCGGCTCTACTGGGAGGGCATGCCGATCTGGGGGAAGCTCCGGGAGCACTCGGAGTTCCTGGCGAAGCAGCGAACCAGCGTGGTGGCCTCCACCTACTGCAACAGCTGGATCTTCGATGCGTTCGATCCCGAAGACCCGTTCCGCAGCATGGGGCGAGCGTACACGGAGATCTTCATCGCGCGCTCCGAGGAATGGAAACAGGCGTACCTCGAGCGGATGATCGCGGAGTACAAAGTCGATGGCATCCTGTACCACGACGCCAAGACCTGTCCCAGCAACTCCAACAACCGCTACGGCCTGCCCGAGCGGCTGCAGGAGAAGACCGGAATCCCCTACATCGTGATCTCCGGAGACCTGAACGACCTGCGCTGCTACTCCGAGGAACAGACCAAGACCAACATGGAGGCGTTCATCGAGCAGCTGGCCGAGAGCTGAGGGAGAACGGAAGTGACACTCTACTGCGGCGTGGATGTCGGTGCCGCCGCGACCAAGGTGGTCCTGATCGACGCTGCCGGTGAGTTGCGCGCCCACGGCGTGGAGCGCACCGGTCCGGACACCGCGCGCGTGGCTGCGGAGACGCGCGACGCCGTTCTTGCCGCGTCCGACCTCGCGCGGCACGCAATCGCCCGCACGTGCGCCACCGGGTTCGGGCGCAACGAGGTCGCCTTCGCGGAAGTCACCCGCACCGAGATCTCCTGCCACAGTCGCGGGTGCCTCCATCACTTTCCCGGGCCGATGACGATTGTCGACATCGGCGGCCAGGACAACAAGATCATCAAACTCGACGAACGCGGGAAGCGGGTCGGGTTCAAGCTCAACCGCAAGTGTGCGGCGGGAACCGGGGCCTTTCTGGAGGAGATCGCCGCGATCCTCGACGTGGAGCTGGGCGAGATGGACCGTCTGGCCGGCGAGGCGACCGACGTGGTTCGGCTGGGCAGTTTCTGTACGGTCTTTGCCAAGACCGAGATCCTGACCAACTTCCGCCGCGGCGATCGGGTCGCCGACATCGTCGCCGGGGCGTTCGAGTCGGTCGTGCGCCGGATCGTCGAGATGGATCCCCTCGCGGGCAATGTCGTGCTCACCGGGGGCGTCGTGGGGCACAACCCGTACATCGTCGGTATCTTCGAGCGCGTGCTCTCCAGATCCGTCCAGGTGCCCCCGCAACCCCAGTTCACGGGCGCGCTGGGGGCCGCTCTGGTTGCCCGGGAAAGCGCCTGAGGAGGACGGCAAAAATGCTGGATGCGTTGTTCAACCCGAAGGCGATCGCGGTCATCGGTGCCTCCAACAATCCGCGGAGCATCGGGCACATCGTCCTGAAGAACTTGATGGAGCAGGGCTATCCGCGTCCGCTCTACCCGATCAACCCGAAGTCGCCGGAAGTGCTTTCGCTCAAGGCGTACGGGTCGGTCCTGGAGGTTCCCGGAGAGGTCGATCTGGCCAACATCGCCATCAAGAACACGCTCGTCCCGATGGCCGTCGAGGAATGCGGCCGGAAGGGCGTCAAGTTCGCCATCGTGCACACCGCGGGCTTCAAGGAGACGGGTGCGGAGGGTGCGCAACTCGAGCGGCAGGTGGTCGAGATTGCGCGCAAGTACGGGATGCGCGTCTACGGGCCCAACTCTCAGGGCGTTGAGAACTCGGATCCGGATGCGCGCGTCTACGCAAATTTCACCTTCACGCCGCTCGCGCCGGGCAGCATCTCCATCCTGGCGCAAAGCGGTGGCGTGGGCGAGGTACTGCAGCTCCAGCTGTCGAAGCTGGGCGCGGGCTTTCGGATGTACGCGAGCTACGGCAACGAGTGCGACGTTTCTCAGAACGAGATCCTCGAGTACTACGGTCAGGACGCGGGCACGAAGGTGATCCTCCTGCACGTGGAGACGCTGCGCGATCCGGCCGGCTTTCTGGAAATCGCCGCGCGCATCACGCGGGAGAAACCGATCCTGGCGGTCAAGTCGGGGCGCACGCGCGAGGGACTGAAGGCCGTCTCCTCGCACACCGGCGCGCTGATGGAGAAGGACGTCACGACCGACGTCATCTTCGAGAAGGCCGGCATCCTGCGCTTCTATACACAGGAGGAGATGATCCAGACGGCGATCGCGCTCGCGCATCTGCCGGTGCCCCAGGGCCCGCGCGTGGCGATGATCACGAACACCGGGGGACCGGCGATTCTGGCGGTGGACGAGATCGTGCTCGCGGGTCTCGAGATGGCTCAGCTGTCACCGGAGAGTGCGGCGCGGCTTCGCGAGAGCCTGTACCCCGAGGCGGCGGTGGGCAATCCGGTGGATATTCTCGCGACCGCAACACCCGAGCACTACGAGCTCACGATCGACGCATTGATGCAGGATCCGGGTGTCGACTCGATCCTGATCAGCTTCATCACGGCGCAGTTCGTCGACTTGGACGGCATCGCCGCGACACTCTCCGCATGGGGAAAGAAGGCGGTCAAGCCGCTCGTCTGCGTGATCATGACGATCCCGAAGTGGCAGCGGCTGATCGACGCCATTCGCGAAGGCGGCGTCCCGGTGTACGAGTTTCCGGAGACGGCGGCCCGCGCGCTCTGCGGCATGACCCGCTACGGAGAGCACCGGCACGCTCCCGCCGAGGAGTTCCCCGAGCTGGCCGTCGACCGCGCGGCGGCCGAGAAGATCCTCGCTCCGAGTCCGGCAGGCTACCTGTCTCAGGCGGATGCGTTCGCGGTGCTGGACGCCTACGGGATTCCGGCGGTGAAGACGCACGCGGTCGCCGGACGCGAGGGCCTGAAAGCCGCGGGCGACGCCGTGGGCTACCCCCTGGTCCTCAAGGTCGATGCGCGCGGCATCGTGCACAAGACCGAGGCGGGCGGCCTCACCTTGGGAATCCAGAACGAGACGGAACTCAGAGCTGCCTTCACGGAGATGGCGAAGCGTTTCCGCGCGGAGAGCCCCACGTTCATCGTGCAGGCCCAGCTCGATGACGCGGTCGAGACGATTGTCGGCGTGAACAACACCGAGGGGCCCGCGCCCATTCTCATGTTCGGTCTGGGTGGCGTCTTGGTCGAGGCCATCAAGGATGTCGCCTTCCGTCTCGCGCCGCTGTCGAAGCAGGCGGCGGAGGCCATGATCGGTGCGATCAAGGGCCAGCCGGTCCTCGCCGGCGTGCGCGGCAGAGGGAGCGCCGATGTGGACAGCCTGGTCGAGATCCTGCTGCGCGTCTCTCGCCTCGCGAACGACTTCCCGCGCATTGCGGAACTGGACCTCAATCCGATCCTCAGCTTCGGCCCGGACGGCGGATCGCAGGCCGTGGATGTGCGCATCAGGCTGGGTGGCTAAGGGTAGGAAGATATGCCCGACACGATACACACGCGCTACGCCATCGTCGGCGCCGGGACGGCCGGTATCGCGGCCGCCGAGGCATTGCGCGAGACGGATCCGGCGGGCGACGTGGTGATGATCCACGGCGAGTCCGTGCCGCCCTACTGCCGGCCGCTCATCGTCGAGCTGCTCATGGGCGAGCGCGCGGCGGATCAGATTCTGATCCGCGAGCCGGAGTGGTTCGCCGAGCGACAGGTGACCCTCTTGAGCGGCGCTCCCGTGGTGAATCTTGCCCCACGCGAGAAGCACCTCACGCTTGCCTCGGGGCGCACGATTGCCTGGGAGAAGCTGCTCATCGCCACGGGCGCGCAGCCCGCGACACCTCCGATCGCGGGTCTCACCGACGTGCCCATGCTCACCCTGAGCACTCAGGAGGACGTGGCGCGGTTCCGGCCGCACTGCCGACCGGGCGCACGGGCGCTGCTGGTGGGCATCGGACTCCTCGGGCTGCAGGCCATGACCGCGCTGAAGGCGTTGGGCGTCCGGGTGATCGCTGTGGAAGCGCGTTCCAAGATCCTTCCGATGATTCTCGATGTGCGTGCCGCCGCCATCGCGCAGCGCCGGCTGGAGGAGAACGACATCGAGGTCCACGTCGGCACGAAGCTCACCAGCGTCGGGCGCGCCGCCGGCGGGGCTGCCGGCTGTGTGGCCCGAACGGGCGGCGGGAAGGAGCTTGGCTTCGACTTCCTGGTTCTGACGACCGGCATGCGGCCCAACTTGGCCCTTCTGGATGGGACGGGGATTGCCAGTGAGCGGGGCGTGGTCGTCACCGAGAACATGGAGACCAACGCTGAGGGCGTGTATGCGGCCGGGGACGTCACCCAGTTTCACAACTGGATCGAGGAGCGCGCCGAGGTTCACGCGCACTGGGTCAACGCCTATCGCCAGGGGCGCATCGCCGGCACGCACATGGCGGGCGGGCAGGCGGAACCCTACCGGCCGTCGTACCTGAACTCCCTGCGGCTGTTCGGTCTCCCGATCGTCACGATGGGCGCCAGCCGGATCGACGACCCGCAAGGTGCGCAGGTGCACATCGCGGGGAGCGAGGTGCGTCCGGCCTATACCCGGCTGGTCGTCCGGCACGGCGAGCTGATCGCGGCGACCTTCGTCAACGACGTCACACGCGCCGGCGTGTTCCAGTACCTGATGCGGCAACGGATCCAGGTCGGTGATGCAGCCGCCTCGCTCCTCGCGCAGGACCGCGCCGGAATGGAGTTCCTGCACAAGATCCACGCGGAGGCGATCTCAGGCGACGTTGAATGGCCCGCCTCCATGGATCTCATCGATCGGTATCGCAAGGACCACGGGCACACGCGCTGGGGGACGGACAAGAAAACGGAGAAGAGCGAGGCATGAGCAGCTCGATCGGGGTGATGCGGTCGCGAGTCGGGTCCGTCGACCTGTCCACCGGGGAGATCCGCTACGAGGACACGCCGCCGGATGTGGTGCGCAGCTACCTCGGGGGACGGGGCCTCAACGTGGCCTACTTGCACCGCCGGCTGCGTGCGGGTGTGGATCCGCTCTCGCCGGAGAATCTCCTGATCATCGGTGCCGGCGCACTCACCGGCACCGGGTGCCCGAACTCGAGCCGGTTCAACGTCACCACGAAGTCCCCGGAGTCGAACATCCTCGGCGATGCGAACTGTGGCGGGTTCTTTGGTCCGCAGCTGCGCTATTCGGGGATCGATCGGCTGATCGTGAGCGGCCGGGCGGCGCACCCGGTTGTTCTGCTCGTATCCGGCGGCACGGTCCGGATCGCCGACGGACGCACCTATTGGGGCATGGATGTCGGCACCGTACAGGCCGCGCTCATTCGCGACTTCGGTCCCGAGGTCGAGTCGATCTGTATCGGACCGGCGGGCGAGAAGCTGGTGCGCTTCGCCTGCATCATGACGGGTGTGAAAAACGCCGCCGCCCGCGGGGGCATGGGCGCGGTGATGGGGAGCAAGAACGTCAAGGCAATCGTCGCGACCGGCGGCGGCGGGCTCGAGATCGCCGACGGGGACGGGTTCCTGGACCTGAGCGCCGAGTTGACCGACTACCTGATCGACTCGTCGATCATCAAGGTGCTCGGGCGGGTGGGTACGCCGCTGCTCTACGAGGTCAGCAACCATCTGGGAGCGATCCGCACGCGCAACAGCCAGGATTCCTCCTTCGAGAACACACTCGACGCCGAGGTGATTCACGAGCACGTCACCAAGATGATCGCCTGCCACTCGTGCGTCGTGCACTGCCGGCACCGCCACGCGGAGCACGGCGAGGGGCCGGAATACACGACCATCGGTCTGCTGGGCGCCAATCTAGGCATCGGCGACACGGTCAACGTCATCCGGCTGAACGACCTCGTCAACCGTCTCGGTCTGGATGTCTCATCGACCGGCGGCATCCTCTCCTGGGCGATGGAGCTGTATCAACGCGGCATCATCGACGATGGGCTGACCGGCGAGCCGCTGCGCTTCGGCGACTACGACCTCACGGTGCGCCTGATCAAGTCGATCGCACGCCGTGAGGGATTCGGCGACGTGCTCGCCGAGAGCAGCCAGGCGGCGGATGCCTTGGGCGATCCCGAGCGCAAGTATCTGATGGCGATCAAGGGCCTGCCGCAGTCGGACCCCCACGACTGCCGCTACATCAAGGCCTTTGCGCTGGGCATCGCCACCGCTTCGCGCGGCGCGGATCACCTGCGCAGCCGGCCGACGCTCGAGGTGTTCAACCTGCCGCCCGATCTCCTCCGCGAAATCTATGGGACCGACGTCGACCACGACCCGACCTCGTACAAGACGAAGGAGATCGTCGTCGCCACGCACGAGAACATCTACGCTGTGATCGACGCGGTGGGGATCTGCAAGTTCGTCTGTCACGGGTTCAACAGCCCGCGCCTGCTGAAGTACGAGCACTTCGCGCAGCTCTTGGAGAAGGCCTTCGGGGTACGCTATTCCGTGGAGGAGCTGAAGGAGCTGGGAGAGCGCATCGTGGATCTCGAGCGTGTGTTCATCAACCGGGAGGGCGTGCGACGCCCCGACGACACGCTGCCGTGGCGCTACTTCGAGGAACCGTTGCCCCACGGCGTCGCGAAGGGACACCGCATCGAGCGCGAGAAGTTCCTCGCCATGCTCGACCGGTACTACCGGCTGCGGCGTTGGAATGCGGACGGCGTGGTCCCCGAGGAACGGGTCGCGGAGCTCGTCGCGCCGTGGGGGGCCAGGGAGGGGAGTCCGGCATGAGGCGCATCTACACGAACCACGCGCTCTGCTCCGGCTGCCGGGCCTGCAGCGTGGCCTGTGCAATCGCCCACGGCGGAACGGCCGGACACGCTGGCGGGGCCATTCAGATCGTGCGCGACCCGCGCTGGGGGTTTGAGTATCAGGCGGTCTGTCGTATGTGCGAGGATCCCGAGTGCGTGGCAGCCTGCATGGCCGCCGCTCTATCCCGCGATCCCGAAACCGGGAGGGTCGTGCTGGACCGCGAACGGTGTGTGGGTTGCTGGATGTGCATGATGGTCTGCCCGCACCGCGGCATCCATCCCGACGGCCAGGCGCACAAGGCCATCCTGTGCGATCAATGCGCCGATCGCGACGTGCCGGCCTGTGTCAAAGCCTGTGCGACGCATGCCATCGCAGTTGTGGAGGAGGATGAGGTCTCCCGAGAAACCGTGAGGCCTGCCGGATAGAGAGAAACTGTCGTCGTGAAACCGCGGAGGTGGATGTGCCTGAGAAGCAGATTCGCGTAGCAACCATTGGGGTGGGGGCCGTGGGCACCGTACTGTCGGCGTGTCTGGCGCAGTCGGATGCCAAGCTCTATGTCGTCGATCTTCCCGAGCGCATCGCCCAGATTGAGGCGCGCGGCCTGCAGGTGAAGGGGGTGGGGCTGGAGATGCACGAGCGGGCCACGGCCGTCGATTCGATCAGCTTGTTGGCGGATGTGGACCCAGACTACATCGTGATCGCCACCAAGGACTACGTGCTGAAGTCCATTCTGCCGGGGGTCGCCAAGGTGGTGAGCGACAAGTGCCTGGTGATCAGCGCCGGGAGCGGCCTCGGCACCGACGGCGCGCTCGCGCACCACGTGCCCGCTCGCAACGCCGCGCGCATGGTCGTCAACTACGCGGGGCACATCGACGAAGAGGGGGTGGCCCAGCTCGTCTGGTTCAACCCGCCGAACTACTTCGGGCCACTGGAGCAAAAGGACGACCCCCGCCTGGCTGCACTCATGGTGAGGCTCTGCTCCAAGGCGCTGGAGTCCGAGATGGTCGATCCGTCCGCGATCAAGGCGCACGCGTTCCTCAAGACGGTTCTCACCTCGGCACTCATGCCCATCTGTGCGGTGATGGGTCTCACCATGAAAGAAGCCATGGAGGGCCCTGCGACGCGCAGGCTGGCCGGGGATCTGCTGCGCGAGGGCCTGGCGGTGGCTGCCCGCGTCGGCTACGACTATGGCGAGGGCATGTGGGAGAAATGCATGGGTTACCTCGACAAGGGAGGGGCTCATCATCCGTCGATGTCGGTGG